>JANNEO010000007.1:0-57171 GCA_031378805.1 Hyphomicrobiales bacterium | reverse complement strand
CAGGCCCACGACCGCACCCATTTCGAAATTCTGTTGCCCCACGATCTGCTTGTAGGCATCGGTTGCCAGCACGTTGAACTGGCCACCAATCACCTTGGGGATACCGAAATCGGTAATGACGAGGGTGAACACCACGAAGCCCGCGCTGATCAGGCCATAGCGCGCACCCGGCAAGGTGATAGTGGTGAAGACGCGCAGCGGCGACGTGCGCAGGGCCTCCGCCACCTCGTAGAGCCTGCCATCCGCCAGGCGTAGCGCCGTGGCAATGATCATCACGGCGTGGGGAAAACAGTAAGTCGCCTCGGCGATGACGATGCCGGTCTGCCCATAGATCGAGTGGCCAAACATCCAGCTCTTGAGGATGCCCTGGTTACCGAAGAGGTAGATCAGCGAAATAGCCGACAGCAGCGAGGGCGCGAAGATCGGCAGCAGCGCCAGTGCCATGAACAAGCCCGCGCAGGGCATACAGCTGCGCGTCAGCGCATAGGCATAAACAAAGGCAAGCGGCAGCACGATGGCCGTGGTCAGGAGCGCGACCTGCAGAGAATTGAACAGCGCACGCACCAGCGAGGGGGTGGCGAAATAGCGCGTGAAATTGGCGAGGCCGACGAACTCGCCATTGCCATTCTGCACGCTCTTCGACAACAGCGCCCAGAGCGGCAGCGCGATGATCACAAACAGCAACACAGCCGCCGCCGCCAGCAGCAGCCCGGCGACTCGGTGTTCGGTCAGCAGCGGTTGGGGTGAAAGGGCTTGTCGCCGGTCGCTTGCAACGCCCGTAGCCATGGCCATCATGCGCCTGTCCGCGCCGGGAACACGCGAATGGCCTCCGGCGGCAGCCTGAGGCCAAGGGCCATGCCGACGGCTGGCTTGAGCGACGTCATGACATGGGCCGAGACATCGGCCAGCAGGGGCTTGTGGTCCACGCCGTCCATCACAAGGCCAATGCGGCTGAACGCCCCCAGGAATTCGATGTCGCGGATGGTGGCAGGCACCATGCCGGGCGCTACCACACCCCTGATGTCCACCGCTTCGGGCCGGAAGCCGATTTCGATCAATGCGCCTGCTGCCATGCCGACTGTACCCCGCGTGGAGAGCACATGGGGCCCGATCTGCACGTGGTGCGCATCCCGGGCCGTTCCCGGCAGGAAGTTCATGCGGCCCACGAAATCGGCGACGAAGGCCGTCGCGGGCGCACCATAGACTTCTTCGGGCGTGCCGACCTGCTCGATCACGCCGTGGTTCATCACCACGATGCGCTCCGCCATGGACAGCGCCTCCTCCTGGTCATGGGTCACCATGATGGTGGTGACGCCAAGCCGCTTGTGGAGGGAGCGGATCTCCTCGCGCAGACGAAGCCGCACGCGGGCATCGAGCGCCGACAGCGGCTCGTCCAGCAGCAGCAGGCCCGGCGACGTGGCAATGGCGCGGGCCAGCGCCACCCGCTGCTGCTGCCCGCCTGAGAGCTGCACGGGGTATTTCCGGCTCTGGTCGGTGAGACCGACCAGCGTCAGCAGTTCGTCGACGCGGGCCTTGATCTCAGCCCTCGGCAGGCGTTGGTTGGCGAGGCCATAGCCGATGTTGTCGGCAATCGTCAGGTTGGGAAACAGGGCATAGGACTGGAAGACAATGCCGAAATCCCGCACTGCGGGCGGCGCATGGGAAACATCCTTGCCGTCGATGATGATCGAACCCGAGGTCTGCGGATCAAGCCCCGCGATCGCCCGCAGCAAGGTCGTCTTGCCGCAGCCCGATGGGCCGAGGAAGCACACGAAATCACCCCGCGCGATGTCCAGGCTGACATTGTCGAGCGCAGTGAACTGGGCAAACCTCTTGGACAACCCCCGCACACTCAGGAAGGGCTGCGGCGAAAGCGGGCCGTCTGTGCTGGCGTGCTGCATGAAGGCTCCCGCGATCCGCGAACGGATCAGCGGTTTGCGTTGATCCGCTTGGCTTTTGCCAGCCTCACTTGGGTGCCGCCTTGCTCTCGTAGCGCTTGACCCACTCCGCCAGGATCCGTTCGCGGTTGTCGGCCATCCAGGTGAAGTCGTTCTTGGCCATCTGCGCTTCGGCGTTGGCGGGATAATTCGGCGGGGCACTCGTCACATCGGGGTGTGACACCAGGGCGTAGTATTTGCCGAACAGCTCGCTTGCGCCCTTGGTGGCGATCCAGTCCGCGACCTTCTTGGTCGCCGCCAGATTCTTGGTGCCCTTGACGATGGCGGTGGCTTCCATGTCCCAGCCCGCGCCTTCCTTCGGGATGATGATATCGATGGGGGCACCTTGTGTCTTCTCGCGCGCGCCGCGCATGTCGAAGCCGATGCCCATCAGACGCTCGCCTTTGGCAGCCTGCACGCAGGGCGCCGAACCGGAATGGGTGTAGACCGCGATGTTGTCGTGCAGCTTGTCCATGTAGGCCCAACCGGCGGCCTCCCCCATGATCTGCAACCAGGCCGCGACCTGCAGATAGCCCGTGCCGGACGAGGCCGGATGCGGCATCACGATCTTGCCCTTGTATTCTGGCTTGGCCAGATCCAACCACGATGTGGGTGCAGCCACCTTGTCCTTGGCCCCTTCCACCGTGTTGAAGCAGACGACGGCCAGGAAGGCATCGCTGCCGGTCCAGGTGTAGGGCGCTGTGGGGTCACGGAATTGCGGCTTCAGGGCCTGGGCGCCGACAGGCTCATAGGTTTCGAGCAGACCCTGCTTCTCGAACAGCAGCAGGCTGGTGGCGGCAAGCGCCAGCACGATGTCGGCGCGGGGATTGTCCTTCTCCGCCAGGAAGCGCGCGGTGATCACGCCGGTTGAATCGCGCACCCAGACGATCTCGACATCGGGAACCGCCGCTTCGATCGCCGTCTTGAACGGGCCAAGCTGGTCATTCTCCAATGCCGTATAGGCCGTCACCTTGGTACGGGCCTGCGCTGCGGCATCCGAAACGGCGCCCAAAACCATAACTGCACTGAGGGCCACGCCCGCCAGAAGCGACTTCACCATTGCTGCTCTCCCTCGCCCATGTCCCTGGGCCTATCGTCAGAATTCTATTGCACTGCACATTCGGCCTGACCGCAAGGGATATCCCATATCGAGCCGCATCTTTTCGTCAAGCGGGCCGGATCGGGGTGAAAGGATCAGGCTGGCCATGGCAGCGAATAGGTGCGCACGTTGGTGAAGCTCTTCATCGCCTCGACGACGCCTTCCTTGTAGCCCAGCCCCGAATCCTTGATGCCGCCGAAGGGCGACATTTCGATGCGATAGCCCGGAACCTCCCAGATGTTGACCGTGCCGACATCCAGTCCGCTGATGAAGCGGGTGATGTAATCAAGCCGATTGGTACACACGCCGGATGACAGGCCGAAAGCGGTCGAATTCGAAATGCGGATCACGGACTCGATATCGTTGGGCACCCGGATGATCGGGATCACCGGGCCGAAGGTCTCCTCATGCACCAGTTCGCAATCATGGGGCACATGATCCACCACGGTCGGCGGATAGAGCGCACCTTGCCGATTGTTGCCGTGCAGCAGCACCGCGCCTTTCGACACAGCATCATTGACGCGCCGCTCGAAGCTCATTGCGGCCTGCTCGGTGATCACGGTGCCGACATCGACGGTCGGGTCCATGGGATCGCCCGCTTTCAGTTTTTTCGCCTTCTCCAGCACCAGCTTTGAGAAGGCATCCGCCACGGACTCCACCACGAGAATGCGCTTCACCGCCGTGCAGCGCTGGCCCGAATTCTTGGTGGCACCCTGCACGGCGAGCTCCGCCGCCTTGTCGAGATCGGCATCCTCCATGACAATCAGCGGATCGTTGCCACCCAATTCAAGCACGATGCGGCGATAGCCAGCTTTCTCGGCGATGTATTTGCCGACCCGCACGGAGCCTGTGAAGGTGATGAGATCAGCATCCGGATCGGTGATCATGGAATCACCCATGGTCGAGGGATTGCCGGTGATAATGGAGAGCATCTCCGGCGGCAGGCCCGCCTCATAGAGGATATCGGCCAGCAGCAGCGCGGTCAGCGGCGTCAGTTCGGTGGGCTTCAGCACCATGCGGTTGTTGGTGGCGATGGCCGGCGCGATCTTGTGCGACACCATGTTGAGCGGATGGTTGAACGGTGTGATGGCCGAAATCACGCCCATTAGCGGTACGCGTGTCGTGAAGATCTTGCGCTGCTTGCCATTGGGGCTGATGTCGCAAGCGAAGGTCTCGCCATCATCCTTGATGCACAATTGCCCGGCGAAGGAATAGACGTCGTAGGCCCGCGTCGCCTCGTAGAGCGAATCCTTCCAGCACAGGCCGGATTCCGCCGTGATCACACGGGCGATCTCCTCGCGGCGCTTGGCCAGAAGCTCTGCCGTGCGCAGCAGAATCTGCTGGCGTTCATAGCGGGTCAGCTTGGGCGTGAAGGCCTTGGCGCGGGCGAAAGCGTCCCGCACATGCTCGGGCCGCGCGGCAGGCACCGTGCCGACAACGCTGTTGTCGTAGGGGTTGCGAACTTCGATGACATCGTCTGTGGACACCCGCTTGCCCGCGATGCGCATGGCCTCGTGGCGAACGGGAAATGGTGCGTGCAGGGTCATGCGCCTGGCATCACTGTGTTCTCAATCCCGTTCATCGCTGACTCCAGTTCACGGCTGACTCCAGTTCATGGCTGCGTCCAGTTCATGGCTGCGGAAAAGACATCGAAGGTGCGCAGGCGATGCCCCTTGGGAACACGAATGGGCCGGTTGGCAATCATCGGCACCTTCTGTTCGCTCAAGCCACCATGGGAGCGCAGCGGCTCGTCAAGGCCCGAGAGGTCGTGCAACTCTGGAGCGGTCCCCAAGGTCTTGTGGCGGGTCGATATCACCACGATGTCGCCAAGGCGATCCGGTGGCAGCTCGAAGCGGTCGCAAGCCTCGGCTCGGGTCATCGCAACCTCGATGCCGGAAAGCGCCGAGACGTTGGCGATCAGCTGGCCGATGTCACTGCCCGTCGGCACATAAACCGTGGCAAAGGAACCCAGCGCACCGTGGTGGGCCACGTAGGGGTCCGTGATCGGCAGGATGACGCGGGCCTTGCCCAAGGTCTTGCCCAAGGTCTTGCCATTGCTCTTGCCGAGCCAGCCATCGAAGTGGCTCTGGAGATAGACGACATCCGGCGTGCCATCCGGCAGGTGCTTGTCATTCATGCCATGGTCGGCGGTGGCCACGATGATGCAGCCCAGAGTGTCGAGTTCTGCCAGATAGCCATCGATCATGGCATAGAACGCGTTGGCGATGGTCGAGCCCGGCGCGGCCTTGTGCTGGATATAGTCCGTTGTCGAAAGATACATCAGATCGGGGCGCATGGTCTTGGCGAGCGCCACGCCTGCGGCAAAGACAAACTCCGACAGATCGGCGGAATAGACATCGGGCAAGGGCTTGCCGACGAAGCGCAGCACCTTGTCGATGCCATTGTCGGCGATGGTGGCCTTGTCCGCTTTCTCGGAGGAGAAGGCGACGGCACGGCCGGTGCTGTAGTCAAGGCCACTGGAAAGCAGCAGGCGCAGCTTGTCCTTGGCCGTCACCATGGCGACCTTCCGGCCAGCCTCATGCACGGCGGCAAGGATGGTCGGTGCGCGCAGGAACTTCGGGTCATTCATCATGACCTCCGTATCCGTCGCCGGATCATAGAAGAAGTTGCCTGCAATGCCATGAACCGAGGGTGGGCGGCCCGTGACGATCGACAGGTTGTTGGGATTGGTGAAGCTGGGGATCACGCACTCCGCAATCAGGTTCGCGCCGCCCTGCATCATGCGCTGGAAGGTAGGCGCCACGCCTGCCTCGATCGCCCGCTCGATATAGCCTGGCTCGGAGCCATCGATGCAGATCACCACGGTTGGCGTGGTCGGAACCCTGAAGTCGCGGCCATTGACGCTGACGGTGCTTTGCATGATGTGTCGTCCTCAAGCCGCCTGTGCCGGGGTGAGCGAAACATCCATCTCGGCCAGCACGGAGCGCACAGCATTCAGCGCACCATGCATGTCGCGGGGATAAAGCCGCCCGATACAGCCGATACGGAAGGAATCCGCCACAGTCAGCTTGCCCGGATAGATCACGTAACCCCGGTCCTTCAGCGCATCGTAGAAGTGCTGGAACACGAAATTGGGATGGGTCGGCATGTGGAAGGTCACGATGATGGGTGCTTGGAGCTGATCAGGCAGCAGCGTCGTGAAGCCAAGCGCACGCATTCCGTCGATCAGTACCTTGGCGTTCTGGATGTAGCGCCCGCCCCTGCCCTTCTGGCCGCCCTCGGCGGTGAATTCGGCCAGCGCCTGATGGAACGCGACGATCACGTGAATCGGCGGTGTGAAGCGATACTGGCCGGTCTTCTCGAAATTGGCCCACTGGTCGTGGATATCGAGCGTCAGCGTCGTGGCATTGCCCCTGAGGCCCGGCAGCACCGCCTTGCGGGCCACGACAAAGCCAAGGCCCGGTACACCCTCGATGCACTTGTTGGAGGATGCCGCGATGGCATCGGCATGGGCCAGCTCGGCATCGAGCGGCAAGGCACCGAAGGCGCTCATGGAATCGACGAGATAGGACTTGCCGTAGCGTGCCGCCAGGACACCGATCTCATGGACGGGATTGAGGATGCCCGAGGTCGTCTCGCAATGCACGGCGAAGACATGGGTGATGGAGCGTGAACGCTTGAGGATCGCCTCGATCTTCGCCAGGCTTGGCGGCGTATCCTCGGGCGTTTCCAGCACTACCGACTTGCGCCGCGCGATGTCGAGGATGCGCTTGGCGCGGTGCCCATAGGCACCATTGACGATCAGCAGCACCTTCCCCCTGGGCGGCACGAAGCTGGTCAGCATCGCCTCGACAGCAAAGGTGCCAGACCCCTGGACCGGCACGGTCACGAAGCTCTCCGGTGCATTGACGATGACAGGCAGGGCGGCAAGCACCTCGCGGTTGATGCGCAGAAACGTGGCGTCCCGCGATCCCCAGTCATGCACCATGGCGGCCTTGACCGATTTCGAGGTGGTGAGGGGCCCCGGCGTCAGCAGGAACGGGTCACCGGTTTCGGATCGCGCTGGCGAAAATGCTGAGGCCGCACTGGTCATGCTTCTTCCCCGGACAACAGAGCAAGAAAATACGATCGTCCTTGATATTTGTCCAATATGGGGTTTGTATGACTGAGATAGATATTATCTATAGAAGCGGCGGCCATGCAGACTGGACTGAAAGCCTTTCATGCCGTCGCCATCGCAGGCAGCTTCACACGCGCGGCCGCGGCCGTTGGCCTCAGCCAGCCGACGCTGTCCAGCCAGGTGGCGCTGCTGGAAGCAACACATGCGGTCAGCCTGTTCGACCGCAAGCGGCGCGGCGTGGTGCTGACCCCCATCGGCAAGCGCCTGCTGGATGTGACGAGCCGCATCTTCGCGGCCGAGGACGAGGCCCACGACCTGCTGCAGGGTGCGCGTACGGTGCAAAAAGGGCATCTGCGCATCGCGGCAGACAATGCCTCGCATGTCATGCCCGTGCTGGCGCGGCTGCGGGCCGCCAATCCGGGCCTCACCTTTTCCATGACGATCGACAATTCGACCAACATCCTGCAACGCCTGCTGGACTACGAGGCGGATATCGGTGTGATGGCCCGCTTCACGTCTGACCCGCGCATCTTCAGCCTGCGTCTCAAGCGTGACCGGCTCATCCTTTTCGTGCCGGCCAGCCATCCGATGGCCGCCCGGAAGTCCATCCCGATCCGCGATCTCCAGGGCATCGACATCGTGATCCGCGAGGCCGGGTCCGTCACGCGCGAGGTCTTCGAAACGGCACTGTTCCAGGCGGAGGTCCGCCCAGGACAGCTGATCGAAGTGCAGAGCCGGGAGGCCGTGCGGGAAGCCGTTGGCGCAGGCTTCGGCATCGGCGTGATTTTCGAGAGCGAATTGGGCGCCGATCCCGCCTTTTGCCCTGTCGTGGTCAATGACACCGACCTTGCCGTTGCCGAATATGCCGCTTGTCTTGAAAACCGCAGGAGGCTAGCGAACATCAAGGGCTTTCTGGAAATCGTGCAGATGCTGGTCAATCAGGAGCAGAATGTGCAGGGTGAGGCTTGAGAAAAGCCTGGGTGCCGACGAGGACACAGTGAAGACCGAGCCGCCGCGCAAGCGCACGCCCATCCACGTCACGCCCATGCACGTCATGGCCTACGGCGTGCATGTCTTCACCGCGCTGGGCGCGGCACTGGGCTTCCTGGCGCTCAAGGCCGCGCTCGAGGGGCAGCTCACGCTGTGCTTTATCTGGCTCTCGGTCGCGCTTTTCGTCGATGCGGCCGATGGTCCGATGGCGCGCAAGCTGAATGTGGTCGAAACCGCCTCGCGCTATGATGGCGCAACACTCGATCTGGTGGTGGATTTCATCACCTATGTCTTCGTGCCTGCCGCCATCCTGCTGCGCCCGGAAGTCATGTCTGCGCCCTGGGGCCTGGCCTCGGGCCTGCTGATCACCATCGGCAGCGCCTTGTATTTCGCCGATACCACGATGAAGACCCATGACTGGTGGTTCCGTGGCTTTCCCGCGACCTGGAACATCATCGTTTTCTACATCGTGATCTTCAAGCCGCCCTCGCTGCTGTCCTTCGCTATCGTCGCCGTGCTGACCGCCATGATGTTCCTGCCCGTGGTCTTCGTGCATCCCGTGCGCGTCACGCGCCTGCGGGCCCTCACGCTTGCTGCATTGGTGCTGTGGGCCGGAGCCTCTGCGGTTGCCTTGTGGCAGGATCTGACCCCAGGCTGGTGGGTCAAGGGCGTGCTTCTGGGCTGCGTGGTCTATTTCTCCGGATTGGGCTTCATCCGCGAAAGCCCGCCTGCGAAGGCCTGAACCATGCCGCTCCTGACCATCACCGGTATCACGCGCGAGATCGACCTCATCGTCTTCGACAAGGACGGGACGCTGGTCGATTTCGACCTGCTGTGGGCGGGCAAGCTGGTGCAGGCCGTGGATGCAGTGCTGGCGGCGGCACCGGCCGTGGACGGCCTGCGCAGCTGCCTGTTCTCCACACTGGGAATCCAGCAATCTGGCATGAAAGTCATTCCGGAAAGTCCGCTGGCGGTCTCCACCCTGGCGAAACTGGGCATCGCGGCCACCGTCGTGCTCTACCAGAATGGCTTGCCCTGGCACGATGCCGAGAAACTGTCCCGAGAGATTTTCATGCCCGCCATCGGGGTGTTGCCCCGCGCCTGCGATATCGCGCCCATCGGCAATGTCAGCAGCCTCATGCGCAGCCTCAAGGCAGGTGGCTTCCACCTCGCGGTCTTCACCAGCGATGATCGTGATGCGACGGAGGCTTCCTTGCCGCTGCTGGGCATCACCGAGAGCATTGGGTCCATGGTTTGCGGCAACGATGCACTGCCCGGCAAGCCATCGGGAGCGGGCCTCCTGCACCTTTCCCGTCATTTCGGCACCCCGCCCGAAGCCATCCTGATGATCGGCGATTCCGTCACTGACATGCGTTCTGCGCAGGATGCGGGCGTGGGCTGGCGCGTGGGCGTGCTGTCAGGCACAGGCAAGAAGGATGATCTCGCCAAATCAGCCGATCTTGTCGTGGACAATATTCACGCTCTTCAGATCGGCTAACAACGTCATGCTTTAACGCATGACCAGCCGTCCGCGCGATCCCGTGCAGAACCATTGGGCGGCTCTCGCCTGAGGCGGTCACGAGCACAGCATGTCGGGCAAGCGAGACTTCAGGCTGTCGCAGCGGTTCCGTCTAACACTCCCTACCATTACAAAGCCGCTTGTATGGCTGGCTATGGCACCAAAAAGAATGGCGCTGCCTGGCAATACTGGCATCGAAAGCACCGTGAAGGGTTATGCCGCGCACCCGCGTGCGTCCGTGACTGCCGCAATCTTGGCTGCTCTCGGGCAGAAGCTCGATTTATCCTGGGTGTCCAGATTTCCCGGGCCGCCTGTGTCATGCTCTGGCACCTGCGCAAAGCGTATCACGGTGGCACACCGCTTGGACTGTCAGGCTTTGATCACGTGGCTTGCGGAGACCCCTGCGCGGCCACAAGCGTTGCGGGTATCGATGACCAGTTTGGCGTTTTTTGCGAGTGCCTGATAGTCCACACTGTCGTGGTCGGTTGCGATCAGTACCACGTCATAGGAGGCAACTGCCGCATCCGTCAGCGTGATCGACTTGCGCCCCGTCAGCGATGCGTGATCGCGGGTGCTGGGAATGATGGACACATGCGGATCATAGTAGTGGACCGTGGCACCCCGCCCTTCGATCAGTTCGATCAGGCGCAGCGACGGGCTTTCGCGCATGTCGTCGATGTTCTTCTTGTAGGCAATGCCCATGATCAAGATGCTGGCCTTGGTCAGGCCCTTGCCTGCCTGCTGGTCCAGGGCCTCGATCATGCGGTCCACGACGTAGTGGGGCATGGCCGTGTTGATCTGACCCGCCAGTTCGATGAACCGTGTCGTGACGTCGAATTCCCGCGCCTTCCAGGTCAGGTAGAACGGATCGATGGGGATGCAATGTCCGCCCAGGCCCGGGCCGGGATAGAACGGCATGAAGCCGAAGGGCTTTGTCTTGGCCGCATCGATGACCTCCCAGACGTCGATGCCCATCTTGTCGTAGATGATCTTGAGTTCGTTCACGAGCGCGATGTTGACGGCGCGGAAGATGTTTTCCGTGAGCTTGACGGCCTCGGCGGTCTTTGACGAGGACACCGGAACCGTCCTGACCACGAGCGCGTCATAGACCTGGCGTGCGTATTCCAGTGCGTCGGCACCATCGCCTCCCACCACCTTTGGGATGGTGGAAGTGTTGAAATCGACATTGCCGGGGTCTTCCCGCTCCGGCGAGAAGGCCAGGTAAAAATCCTGCCCGCTCTTCAGGCCGCTCCGCTCCAGGCGCGGCCGCATCACCTCGTCCGTCGTGCCGGGCCAGGTGGTCGATTCAAGGACCACGAGTTGTCCTTTGCGAAGCCGTGGTGCGATGGTCTCGGCCGTGTTGATCACATAGGTCAGGTCTGGCTCGCGCTGCCGGGAAAGTGGTGTGGGAACGGCGATGATGATCACGTCGACGTCCGAAAGCTTGTCGAAATCCGTGGTTGCCAGGAACCGGCCATTCTGCACCGCTTCCGTGATTGCAGCGGTTGGAATGTGCTTGATCGAGATCAGTCCCTTGTTGAGCTGATCCACACGGTTGGTATCAATATCGAAACCAATCACTGGAAATCCGGCCTTGCATGCCGTCAACGCCAAGGGGATACCGACATAGCCAAGACCGATGATGCCGATAGACGTTTGACGGGCTTGAACCCGGTCGACCAGCGCAGTGATGGAAGATTTGCTCATGGCGCGACTTTTTGCATGTCTGCAAAGGGGGAGCAACAAAACTCCTGTCTAGAAACTGTGCATTGTTTCCCAACCAGGTCTCTGCCGAATTGTATGCGTCACTGAACTTGCAGCCCGTGCTTTTGACACCTGCCTCGGGCCTTGAGATTGGTCAGGACAAGCTCATCGCCATCGATTGGGGATGCTATTCCAGGGTGCCGCGCTCCACGGTATCCTCGATGCGCTTCTCAACAATGGTCATGGGATGCCCCCGCACAGTGTCGAAGATGCGCCCGACATATTCGCCGATGACGCCGATGAACAGCGCGTTGAGGCCGATGGAAAAGAACATCAGCAGGGCCAGCGTGGTGAAGCCCTCCGGGATCGCGCCCGGATTGACCAGGAAGATCGCAAGATAGAGCAGCGTGGCCGCGAACGAGACGGCACATACCAGGAAGCCCAGCATCGTGATGTAGTGCAGCGGCAGCGTCGACTGGCTGCACACCCCGTCGATGGCCAGCTTGATCAGGGCGGGCAGGCGGAACTTGCTGGCTCCGGCCTGGCGGGCCGAACGGTCATAGGGAATGCCGATCTGCGGATAGCCGAGGCTGGCAATATAGCCCCTGAGATAAGGTGCGCGATCCTTAAGGTCGGGCATGTGGCCGATGATCACGCGGTCGATGAGGCGGAAATCACCGGCATCGGGCGGCACATCCACCTCGCTCAGGCGGTCGATGAGGCGGTAATAGCCCTTGCGGGCCATGGCGAGCAACCGCCCTTCGGGCCGCCGCTTGCGGACGCCGTACACCACCTTGTAGCCCTTCTCCCACTGGCGCAGGAACTCCGTGATCAGCTCTGGAGGGTCTTGCAGGTCGGCGTCGATCTGAATCGCCGCATCGCCTTTCGCGTTGAGAAAGTTCGTCAGGATGGAGCGCTGAAAGCCGAAATTGCGGCTGAACCGCATCACCCTGATGCGCCGGTCCCTCTCGGCCTCAGCCTTGAGGAGATCGTAGGTCGTATCCTCGCTGGCGTTGTCGGTGAACAGGAACTCGAAATCATAGGCGCTGTTTGCTTCCGCCAGGGTCCGCAGCCGCGCCAGCAGGCGTGCGATGTTCTCCGCCTCGTTGTAGACCGGCACGCTGATGGTGATCAGCTTGCGCGGCGCAAGCTTTCGGGGCTGTTTCGCAGCGGGGGATTTGGCCATGGTCAGGTCACCGGGTTCAGGCTCTATGCTGAACAGCCAGCGTGATGGCTTCGTCAAGGCTGAACCGTGCGGACAGTCCGAGAATCTCGTGCATGGCCGTCGGATCGCCCCTCACCTCATGCAGATCATCGGGGCGCAAGGGCAAGGTGCCAAACCGCAGCATGGATTCGGCAGTCTGCATCTCCCGCGCCACGGCCAGCGCGAATTGCCGGACCGTCGTGCCCTCTCCCGAGCAGATGTCGATGATGTGTTGCGGGAGGGGCTGGGGCGGGTCGAGTGCGGCCAGAAATGCCTCCACCACCAGGCTGACGGGGATGAAATCGCGGGTTTGCGTGCCAAGGGAAAGGTCCACCCCCCTCCCCTCGCGCAGGCCACGCACGAGAGAGGGCAGCAGCCGATGGGCAGCCTCGCCGGGACCGAACACATTGTAGAGCCGCAGGACCAGGAGCTGGACCCCGAGCGCTTCGGCGCGGGCCAGGCAAGACTGTGTCGCCTGCGCCTTGCTGGCACCATAGGGCCGGATGGTCTGCAGCGGCTGTGATGGGTTGAAGGGTGGCACGGCGTGATCGGCATATTCCGCCGATGATCCCGCCATGACGAAGCGGGGAATGCCGCTGGTGTGGGCGAGATCGACCAGCGCCAGCGAACAATCGACGTTCACCGTTGTCATTTGCGCCGGGTCGCGCTCATCCGGCACCACGCCATAGGCTGCACAATGCACGATGGCGTCGATCGGCTCCCGCAGGACGATCGCCCGCAGCACCTCGGGCCGGTAGGCCGCAACGGGCAGCGCGATGCAGCCCGCGGGCGCATTCCGGTCCGGGCGTGTGAGGGCATGGACCTGGTCGCCACGCGCCAGCAAGGCCCGTGAGACTGCGCCGCCGATGAAACCGCCAGCGCCTGTGACGAGGTAGCATCGCGTGGTCATGCCTTGGCGAGCCGCTGTCGAAAGCCTTCGATCTGGGCCAGCGTGACGGCCTGAGCCTGCGTGCCGTCAACCGTGAAGGCCTGGTACCATGCGGCCGTGAGTGTCACGGTGTCCTTGAAGCCAAGCGCTGGATTCCAGCCCAGCTCCTTGTGGGCCAGGCGGCTGTCGAGCTGCAACAACCGTGTCTCGGGGAAGCTGCCTGGCTCCACCTGGATCGGCACGGGCCGCCAGGCCTGGCCCAGCCCGTCCACGAGGTCGCGCACGGTGCGTGCGCCCTCCCGGCCTGGTCCGAAATTCCAGGCACGGGCGGCATGGTCGCCCCCCTCCCCCAGCAGTGCCGCCGCCAGTACAAGATAGCCGTGGCACAGCGCCAGCACATGCTGCCAGGGCCGCGTCGCTTCTGGATTGCGCAGCACGAGTGGCGCACCCGCCTGCAAGGCCCGCACGAAATCCGGCACGATGCGGTTGGCGGACCAGTCACCGCCGCCGATGATGTTGCCGCCCCGTGCCGCTGCGATCCGCACGCCATTACCGCGTGCGGCCAATGTTGCCGCGTAGGACGCGATGACCATCTCTGCGCCCGACTTGGAGGCGCTGTAGGGGTCTTTTCCACCCAGTGCATCACCCTCCTTGAAGCCGCGCTGCAAGCCGCGGTCCGCATAGACCTTGTCCGTCGTCACACACACTGCCGCCTTCACGCAGGATACCTTGCGGGCGGCCTCCAGCACATGGGCCGTCCCCAAGATGTTGGTGCGGAACGTCTCGACCGGATCGATGAAAGACTGCGACACCAGCGGCTGTGCTGCCAGATGCAGCACCAGATCCGGTCGGCTGTCCGCCATCACCTGCTGCACGTGGGCCGCCTCGGCAATGTCGAACAGGTGCTCCTCCACGAAATGGCTGATCTCCGCCGCATCGTGGAGATTGGGCTGTGTGGCGGGCGGCAGGCTGATGCCGATGATGCGGCAGCCAAGCCGCGACAGCCACAGGGTCAGCCAACTGCCGGTGAACCCCGTATGCCCCGTGATCAGAATGGTGCGGCCGCTGAGGGTCTGTTCGAAATCGAGCATCACGCTGGCCCACTGTTCAAACGCGGACTATCGCCTTCTCGGGGGAATGCCAACTGCCTATTGCACCAGCGCCGTCGACATCCAGGGCAGATAGACCAGCGCCATCAGAACCACGCCCATGATGCCGAAATAGGGCATCGACCCGGCGAAGATCGTTTCGATCGACACATTCGGGTCATTCAGGGTGGCCTTGACCGTGAAGACCGAAATGCCGAAGGGGGGCGAGAGCAGCCCCATCTCCACGGCGACCACGGTGATGATGCCGAAATGGATGAGGTCAAATCCCAGTTCCTTGGCGATGGGCGCACAGATCGGCACCATGATCAGCATGATCGACGAGGAATCGAGGATCATGCCGAGAAACAGCACGATGGCGATGTAGACGAAGATGAAGCCGAATTTGCCAAGTCCAGAGCCTTGCACGAAATCGGCAATGCCGTTGGGCACGCCTGCCATCGACAGCATCCGGCTGTAGAGCCCCGCCGCGATCAGCAAGAACAGAATCGAGGCCGAGACATGGCCGGTTTCCTTGAGGATGCGCCACATCTTCGGCATATCGAGCCGCCGCCGGAGAAGGGCAATCACGAGTGCGCCGAAGGCACCCACGCCACCCGCTTCCGTCGGCGTGAAGATGCCGCTGTAGAGACCTCCGAGGATCAGCGCCACGATTCTGGCGATGGGCACCAGCTTCACCACCATCTCGCCCGGCCCCATGACCGATTCGTCGATGGTGCGCTGTGCGCCAGGCACCATCACCTTGTCGGGGAAAAATGTCGCGTAGCAGAAGATCATGATCGCGAAGCCCAGCGCGATGACCACGCCGGGAATCACGCCCGCCACGAACATCTTGCCGATCGAGACCTCGGCCAGAACGCCGTAGATGATCATCAGCAGGCTTGGCGGGATGAGCATCCCGAGGATGGACGAGCCAGCGACTGCGCCCACCGCGAAGCGCATGGTGTAGCCGTGGCGGATCATCTCGGGTACGGCGACCTTGGTGAACACCGCGGCCGAGGCGATGGAAATGCCCGTCACGGCGGCAAACACCGCGTTGGCCGCCACCGTGGCGATGCCCAGGCCGCCCCGCACCCGGCGCAGAAGGTGCTGCGCCACGTCGAAGGTGTCCTTGCCGACATCGGAAATGCTGACGAGCAGGCCCATCAGCACGAAGAGTGGAATGGTGGCGAAGAGATAATCCTGGATGCCGCTGTAGGTGGCGATGGCTGCGAGCTTGAGTGCAAGGTCGCCGTTGTCACGGATCAGCGTCACGCCGACCATGGCCAGCCCGATGAGCGCGATGCCCATGTGCAGGCCGAGCGTGACGAGACCCACCATCGCGCCGATGAGCATGAAACCGATGGTGAGATCGCTCATGATGCCACTCCGGCCTGGCGCGAGAGCGCCAGTTCTTCCAGCGCCAGCGCCAGATAGGCCACCGCCGCCACGATGGCCCCCACGAAGATGATGCCCCGGAACGGCCACGTCGGAATGGTGAAGATGCCTGGCACACCGAAGAATTCGCGGCCACCCAGGGCATCATACAGGCCCGGCCAGGACGCATAGGCCAACAGCCCCAGCACGATGGCACCCAGCAGAGAGAATACAGCCTCGATCTTGCGGCCAAGAGCAGGCCGCTTGCGCACCAGCGGATCGATGAGGAAGTCCGCCCGCGTCATGCGGCGCTGGCGCACGGCTGCTGCGAGCTGGAGGAAGACGATGGCGACGACCGACTGCCCCGCCACTTCCGCCACGCCGGTGATCGGGCTGGAGAGAAAGCTGCGCCCGATCACGTCGGCGACGATCAGCAGCATCAGCAGGAAGGTCCATATCGTGCCGATCGACGCCATGATGTCGGTAAGGCGCGTCAGAAGATCACCGGGCCCTTGGGGTGCGGCCGTCTCAAGCTGGTCGGGGCGAAGACCTTCGGACAAGGGCTGGGACTTTCAAGGTGTGTGACGGTCGATTGCATCGATGGTGTGCGTCCTTCGAGGCTCTCCGGAAAGAGTCCGGAGAGCACCTCAGGATGAGGAGCATTGCGTCTTGCAGTTCTCAGGCATCCTCATCCTGAGGTGCGAGCGAAGCGAGCCTCGAAGGACGCACAACGCCCGTGCAACGCGCTCTCAAGCAGCCCCTTCCTTGTCCCAATCGCGGGCAGGCTTGGAGCCGGCGGCGCGCAGTTCCTTGAAGTAGGCGTCGAGTACGCCCTTGGCGGCGGGGCCGCTGGCGTCCACCCAGGTCTTGGCGATGTTGGGCAAGCCCTTGATCCACTTGTCACGCTCGCCCTCTGGCAGCTTGGTGAACACCGCACCCTTCTCGGTCATCTCCTTCACGGCGGCGGCATTGCGCGCTGTGATGTCCTCGGCGTGGCGCTGCGAGACCATGCGTCCCACATCGCGGAAGACCTTTTGCACTTCGGGCGCGAGGCGGTCGAAGGTGCGCTTGTTGATGCCAATGCCGCCGACATACATGGCACCGAGATCGACCTCGGTGACGTATTTCGCGACCTCGAAAACCCGGGTAGGCAGGATGCCGGACGCAAACGACAGGGCACCATCGGTCACACCGGTCTGGATATTGGTGTAATAGGTCGTGAGCGCACCATCGACGGGCACTGCGCCGGTGCCGCGCAGCCAGTTGGCGGATGTGCCTGGCGCGTTGATCCTGCGGTTCTTGAGGTCGTCCATCGTCTTGATCTGGAAGTTCGACCAGACGTGATAGGTTTCGGTTGCGAAGGAGGCGAGCGGGGCCATGTTGTTCTTGGTCCAGGCGTCCTTCATCGCGGCATTTTCGTCATGGAGCTTGTCGAAGATGGTGATCAGCGTCTTGTGATCGCCGGTCGAGAATGGCGTGAAATAGGTCACGTTCTGCAGCGGCATCGAATCCGCTTCCCACAGCGTGCCGACGAAGCCGACATCGACGATGTTGTCGCGCACGGCCTTCATCGTGTCGGTGAACTTGTAGAGCGTGCCGCCATAGGCTTCCTTCCACGTCACCTTGAACTTGCCGCCCGCTGCCTCCAGCGCCTTGTCCACCTCCGGCTGGAACGAGTTCTTCATGTGGGAAACCCACAAGTTCTGCACGGGGTGGCTGGCACCGATGGCGATGGTGATGCTCTGCTGTGCCTTGGCGATGCCGGGCATGAACAGCGTGGTTGCGGCCCCGGCGGCCCCTGTGCGCAGAATCTGGCGGCGTGTCTGGTTCATTGTCGTTCCCTCCTGTGGGTTTGTGTCGGCGGCTGCTGCCGCTCATGTTTCCCAGAATTGAATTGTGGCCTGCTCGTTTCTCGCGTCAAGCGATTGCTTGCATTTTTGCGCAAGCCCGTCCTGCGCAGATGCTCATGCTTTCCCCAGTGCCTCCAGGATGCGCATTGGCGTGAAGGGCATGGCGGTCACTCGTGTCTTGAAAGGGCGCAGCGCATCGTTGATGGCATTCATGATCGCGGCGGGCGCACCTGCGGTGCCCGCTTCGCCCGCGCCTTTGGCGCCCAACAGTGATTCGCGTGTGGGCGTTTCCACGTGCCCCACCACGATGTCGGGCATCTCGGCCGCCATCGGCACCATGTAGTCCGCAAGCGACGTTGTCGTCAGCTGGCCCTCGCCGTCATAGATGCAGTGCTCGTAGAGTGCGCCACCGATGCCCTGCACCACGCCGCCCCTCACCTGCTCGTCCACCAGCATCGGGTTGATGATGCGCCCGCAATCTTCCACGCACCAGTGCTTCAGCAGTTTCACCATGCCGGTGTCGGTATCGACCTCCAGCCAGCTCGCCTGAATGCCGTTGGTGAAGGAGAACGGATAGTCCTTGGTGATGAAGTGCCGCGTCACCATCAGCTCCCTTGCAAGATCCTTCGGCAGCGTGTCACCGCGGAAATAGACGATGCGGCCAAGCTCGGCCAGCGCCATGCGGACCTGTCCGGTCGCCTTGTCCACGACCTCGCCCCCGGTGATGTCGAGGGCTGTCGGTTCGGCCTGCAGCATCGCCCCGGCGACAACGAGGATGTTGCGCTTCAGTTCAAGGGCCGCCTGCAATGCCGCCTCCCCGCCGATGCCCGCGCCGCGCGAGGCCCAGGTGCCACCGCCATAGGGCGTGACCTGGGTGTCGCCGGTGATCACCTTGACGCGGCTCATGGACACGCCGACGCCTTCCGCCACGATCTGCGCGAGGATCGCCTCGGTGCCCTGCCCCTGCTCGGTGACGCCCGAGAGCGCGACGACGGATCCGTCCGGGTCCATGCGCACGGTGCAGCCGTCCTGCGCCGAGATGCGCGCCCCGCCAATGCCATACATGAAGGGGCTGGGGTTGGTCAGCTCGATGAAGCTGGCGAGCCCGATGCCGCGATAGATGCCCCGCTGGCGCAGCGCCGCCTGCTCGGCCCGCAACTCAGGGTAGTGGATCAAGGCCATGAGCTGGTCGAGGCAGGCTTCGTGCGACAACCCCTCGAATGTCATGCCGGCGGGTGAGACACGCGGATATGTGCCGTCCTTCATGAGGTTGCGGCGGCGGAGGGCGACCGGGTCCATGCCGATGGCCTCTGCCGCGAGATCGACCAGTCCCTCGGTCACCGCGCAGGCAATGGGATGGCCCACGGCGCGATACTGGCAGGTCGGCGTCTTGTTCTGCAGCACCACGGTGGTCTTCGCGCGGTAATGGGCGAAATCATAGGGGCCGCCACACAGGTTCACGACCTGGTTGCCTTCGATGGCGCTGGTGCGGGGATAGACCGAATAGGGACCGATGCCCGTGCGGTCGTCGATGTCAATCGCCGTGATGGCCCCATCGCGGTCGACGCCGATGCGCCCGGTGATGCGATGGTCGCGGGCGTGGATATCCGTCGTCATACTCTCGAAGCGGTCGGCGATGAACTTCACGGGGCGGCCCAGCAGCTTGGCGATGGCGCAGGTCGCCACTTCGTCGGGATAGACATGCACCTTGATGCCGAAGCTGCCGCCGACATCGCCGCAGATCACGCGCACGTCACCCTCGTTCAGGCGCAGGTGCTTCGCCAGCACCGCCTGCATCATGTGTGGGGCCTGCGTGGAATGATGCACCGTCAGCTGGTTGTCCGCCCGGTTGAAATCGGCCAGGATGGAACGCGGTTCGAGGCACACCCCGGTGTGGCGTCCCGTGTGGAAGGTGGCTTCCACCACCGTGTGGGACGCTTTGAAAGCGGCCTCGACGTCGCCCTTCTCGTGCTGGCGCTGGAACGTGAGATTGTCGCCAAGCTCGGCGTGGATCACCGGCGTGGCCGTATCCAGTGCCGTCTCCATATCGAGCACCGCCGGCAGCGTCGCATAGTCCACCCAGACCTGCCCGACCGCATCTTCCGCGAGCGCCCGCGATGTTGCGACAACAGCCGCCACCGCCTCGCCCTGCCAGCAGGCCTTGCCGATGGCGATGGCGTGCTGGGGCGCGGATTTCATGCCCTTGAGATGGGCCAGAACCGCCACCCAGGGATCGCAGATGGCGCTGATATTCTCGCCCGTCAGCACCTTGATCACGCCGGGCATCGCCCTTGCGGCAGCGCCGTCGATGGAGAGAATCGTGGCATGGGCGTGGGGCGAGCGCACGAACGCCACATGGACCATGCGGGGCAAGCTCACGTCATCGACATACCGCGCCCTGCCCTCCACCAGCTTGCGGGCGTTGGGACGCGGCACCGAGCGGCCGATATAGCTGTTGGGGCGATCGAGATCGGACGGGCGTACAAGCTCATTCATGCCCGTGCTCCCTTGCGGGCCAACAGTGTCGTCTCGACGGCGTCCACGATGGCCTGATAGCCGGTGCAGCGGCAGTAGTTCCCAGAGAGATGCTCGCGGATGGCCGCGCGGTCGGCCTGGTGCTGGTGGTCCAGGATATCGGCTGCGGCCAGCAGCATACCGGGCGTGCAGAAGCCGCATTGCGCGGCATTGTGAGCCACGAAGGCATCCTGGAGGTCGCGGATTGTCCCGCGGTCGGAAAGTCCTTCGATGGTCTCGACCAACGCACCATCAAGCTGTGCTGCCAGCACCAGGCAGCCGCGGACGATCACGCCATTGAGGCGCACGGTGCAGGCGCCGCACACGCCGTGCTCGCAGCCCGCATGGGAGCCGGTGAGGCCCAGATCGAGCCGCAGGAAGTCGATCAGGTGCTGGCGCGGCGCGACACGACGGGACACAGATTCGCCATTCACGGTCAACGCGATATCGACATGGTGCTGGATCACGGCGGCGCTCATGCGGCAGTTCTTTCGGACAGGATGAATGGGGTGAGGGCGCGTGCCAGCAGGGTGCGGCACAATTGCATCTTCAAGGCAGGCGAACCATGCAGGTCACCGGGCGGGTCCAAATCCGTCGCCAGCACCGCTTGCGCCGCAGCGATGCTGGCAGTGGTGAGCGCTGCACCCGACATGGCCATTTCAGCATTGACGGCCCGGACTGGACCGTCGCCGACACCAAAGAATACCACACGCGGTGCCTGGACCGCGCCGTCCTGGACCGCACCGTCTTGCGCCTGGCGATAGGCGAGGGCGATCCCCGCCATCGCATAATCCCCGCTGCGTCGCGCGATTTCGAGGATCGTTGCGCGTTGGTCTGGTCCAGCCTTCGGCACCTCGATAGCCGTGATCAATTCGTGTTCCTCAAGTGCTGTCGTCAGCAGGCCCGTGAAGAAATCCGAGGCCGGAATGCGTCGTTCGCCGCCCGCCGATTGTGCAATGATGGTGGCATCAAGCGCCACCATGCAGGCCGGCAATTCCGCTGCCGGGTCCGCATAGGCCAGGCTGCCGCCAATGGTCCCCCGGTTGCGGATGGCGGCATGGGCGATGAGCGGCACAGCCTTGGTCAGCAACGGCGCGTACCGTGCGACCAGCCCATTCGCGCCGAGATCCGCATGGGTGGTGAGCGCCCCGATGCGCAGAATGTCTTGCGTCTCCGTCACGCCCTTCAGGCTGGCGATGGCGCTGATGTCGATCAGGACGGACGGCTCGGACAGGCGAAACGCCAGCGTGGCGAGAAGGGTCTGTCCGCCAGCCAGCACCCGGGCCTCGGTTCCCGCATTGGTCCAAAGGCTGAACAGTTCTGGCAGTGAATGGGCTTTTGCATAGGCAAAAGGCGGCATCTTCATGGAACGCGTTTCCTATTCATCGATGATCGCCACCGCCCGCGTCCATCCCGCTGAAGCTGCGCGAATCTTGAAGGGGAAGCAACTGATGGTGAAGCCTGTCGGCGGCAGCTGGTCAAGATTGGCCAGCTTCTCGATATGGCAATAGCCCCGTTCGCGCCCCGCCCGATGGCCCTCCCAGATGATCGACGGATCGCCGGTTTCCGCCCAGCGTTTCGCGGTGTGGACGAAGGGCGCATCCCAGGACCAGGCATCCGTGCCGGTAATCCTGACGCCCTGCCCTGTCAGAAAGAGCGTCGCCTCACGGCCCATGCCGCAGCCTGCCGACACATAATCTGCTTGTCCGTAACGTTCTCCCGCCCGCGTGTTGACCACCACGATATCGAAGGGTTGCAGCGCACAGCCGATGCGCTGCAACTCCGCCTTCACATCGGCGGCGGTTGCCACATACCCATCGGCGAAGTGGCGAAAATCGAGTTTCACGCCGGGGCGCAAACACCAGTCCAGCGGAATTTCGTCGATGGTCTGTGCCCGCTGGCCGCCATCCTGCGTCGAGGCAAAGTGATAGGGCGCATCGAGATGCGTGCCGTTGTGCGTGGTGAGCCGAATGGTCTCGATGGCCCAACCCTCCCCGTCAGGCAGTTGCTCCGTTTTCAGGCCAGAAAAAAACCGGCAAACGTCCGCCGCACTTTGCTGATGATCGACATAGTCGATCGAAGGGCCATAACCCGGCGGATCAGCGAGACCGCCGTTTTCGAGATGCACCGAGAGATCGATGAAGCGTCGTGCCATCTAATTCGTTGCCGCCTCAGTCTTGCCACACACCAACGACTCTCCCCACGGCTTGGTCCGACACAGCGTCCCTCGCTCCCCGGACTGTGGCAGATTTCCATGTTTGATGGAATGCCCTGCTCGTACGGTTGCTGCCTTGCGCACCATTGCGATAGGCGTGATGCTGGCGGCCTGCTGTGGCAAAGTTCTGGAGTTGAACCATGTCGATTGCTTCCGGCTTCGAGACCTCGCACTGGCGCATGGTCACGCCCGTTTCGCCCGGGCATACCCCGCTGCAGGGCGACACCCGCGCCGACGTCGTGGTGATCGGCGCGGGCTTCACCGGCCTCTCCACGGCTCTCCACCTGCTGGAAGCAGGTGTCAGCGTCGCGGTGGTGGAGGCCAGGGAGCCAGGCTTTGGCGCATCGGGCCGCAACAATGGCCAGGTGATCCCCACGCTTTCGCGGGCAGATCCGGATGCGCTCGTCAGAGAGCACGGTGCTGCAGGCGATCGTTTCGCTGATCTCATCGGCACCTCCGCAGAGATGCTTTTCGCGCTGGCACGCCGCCACGGGCTTTCCATCGAGGCAGAGCAGCAGGGCTGGATCCAGCCAGCCCATACGCCGGGGCGGCTGAAGCTGGCAGAAGCCCGCGTGCGCCAGTGGCAGAACAGGGGCCAGCCCGCCGAGATGCTCGACCGCGACCAGGTTCAGGCCATGACTGGGTCCGGGATATGGCACGGTGGCTGGTGGAACCGGACGGGCGGGCATATCAATCCCCTGGCGCTGGCGCGGGAACTGGCGCGCAAGGTGACCGAGCTTGGCGGGCACATTTTCACGGATAGTCCGGTCGAAACTTATGGTCGCGCTGGCGAGCACTGGGTGGCGCTGACCGCTGGTGGCGCCGTCCGGGCGCGCGGGCTGGTGCTGGCCACGCATGCCTATACCGACGCTTTCGCCCGCAGCCTCAATCCCGATGTGGCGCGGGAGGTGGTGCCGGTGCTGTCCTGGCAAATGGCGACGGAGCCAATCGGCCACAATGTCCGCAACGCCGTGTTGCCGGGTCGTCAGGCCATGTCGGACACCCATGGCGATCTCTATTTCGCCCGCTATGATGCCCGCCACCAGCTCATCACCGGCGGGGCTTTGGCCTTGGCGACCAACGGTCACGAGCGCCTGAAGGCACGCATCGGCGAACGCTTGCGCCAGACCTTTCCGCAGATCACCGAAGTGCGGTTCGCGTCCGTCTGGAACGGATTCATCGCCATGACGACCGATTACACCCCGCGCTTTCATCGCATCGGGCCAGATGCCTATGCTTGGGCGGGCTGCAACGGGCGTGGCGTGGCGCTTTCCGTGGCAATGGGTGCGGTTTTCGCCAAGGCGCTGACCGGCACGGATGCCGGCGTTTTGCCGTTGCCGCTCACCGATGTGAGGCCCCTGCCCTTCCAAGGCCTGCTGCGCCGTGCGGCTCCCTTGATGCTGCTCGAGTATCGCCGCAGGGATGCCCGTGAAATCTCATAGACAGAGCGCCCGATCTGTGGAGACTTGTACGCCATGACAGCAAGCGCCGGTCCCATCGTCCCCCTCCTTGAGATGCAGCACCAATTGCGGCGCTCCTTTGCCATGCGCGCCGCCTTCTATGCCGAGACCTTTGCGGTGCTTTCGGCGGAGTTCGGACGCGAGGAGGCGATGCGGCTCTGCCAGCAGATGACCCGCCAGATGGGCGAGAAAATGGGAGTGGCCTATGCCAAGCACGGCCCATCTGACCTGAAGGGCCTGAAAGACAGTTTTCTCGCGGGTATCATCGAGGGTGAAGCGCTGTTTTCGCCCGAGGTGACGCGCTGTGACGATACGGAACTGTGCATCCATTTTCACCGTTGCCCCCTCAAGGAAGCCTGGGAACAGCAAGGCCATTCGGGTGCGGCGCTTCGTGACCTCTGCATTATTGCCGGGGCCATCGATGGTGGTTTGTTCGAGGCGGCGGGGTTCACCTTTGCGGGCGCGACATGGACGCCCGGAGAGTCCGGATGCTGTCGGCTCAGGATTTTGCCCGGCCAGGCTTGATGTCAGGATCGGTAATACAGTGAAAATCGTGAATAGGAGAACTGAACATGATCAGCCGTAGAATTTTTCTCGCTACATCGGCAACCACTGCCCTCCTTGTTGCTTCAGTGCCTGTTGTCGCCCAACAGCCAAGCTATCGCATCGGTTACCAGTTACCGCTGACCGGCAACACCGCGCAATATGGACAGGACTTCAAGAACGCCGCCGAGATCGCGCTGGACCGTTTTGCGAAGGCGGGCAAGCCCTTCAAGGTCGAGATCCTTTTTGAAGACAGCCGTTCGGACGCCAAGGAAGGCGTTACAATTGCCCGCAAATTCGTGGACGACAAGGCGATTGTCGGCGTGCTCGGCGATTTCACCTCGGGTGTTTCGATGGCGGCAGCACAAGTCTATAAGGAAGCGGGTATGCCGCAGCTCTCGCAGACCGCGTCGCATCCCGACTATGCCAAGATTTCGGAATGGCAGTTCCGCAACATCACCACCCAGGCGCAGGAAGGGCCATTGAACGCCGAGTGGATGTATTCCCGTGGCTTCCGCAAGGTGGCGGTCATCGCCGAGCAGACCGATTGGGGCCAGACCGTGGTCTCCAATTTCGCCGAAAAGTTCAAAGCACTGGGCGGCACTGTCACACAGTCGGAGTTTTTCAACCGCGGGCTGGCTGATTTTCGCCCGATCATCACCAAGATCGCCCGTGATCGACCGGATGCGGTCTATACCGGGTTCTTCTACGAGGATGGTGCACAGTTCCTGAAGCAGGCAAAGCAGCTGGGCGCGGCGCTGCCGGTGCATTCCACCTCGGCCGCCTACAACCAGCAGCTTGTCAGCCTTGCCGGCGCGGATGCGGAAGGGCTGTTCCTGACTGCGACTTTCCTGCCCTCCAACCCCGCGCCGCATGTGCAGGAGTTCGTCGCGGCCTGGAAAGCCAAAACGAACGCGGGTGACCCCGGCCAGTTCCCAGCCCAAGCCTTTGATGCCGTCAACATCATGCTGGCGGCTCTCGAAAGAGCGCATGGCAAGGGCAATCTCACCCGCGCCTCGCTGCGCAACGAGCTGGCCGCGACGAAAGATTTCCCAGGAGTTACCGGGGTCACCACCTTCGACGCCAACCGCGAGCCGACGAAGCAGCTTGTGAAAGCAACGGTCAAGGGCGGGGCCTTCACGGCCTTGCCGAACTGAGGGCGGAGTCCCTTCTACCTTGCGGGAAAAGGGCGCCTGCAGAGCAGGTCTGATGAGGGGTAGTGCTAACCTCTCAGAACTGCGTGACCCCTCATCCGGTCGGCACCCGCCGATCACCTTCTCCCACAAGGGAAGAAGGAGGAGTATCTCCCACAATGGACTACATCCTTCAGCAATTCGCCATCGGACTCTCTCTGGGGATGGTCTATGCGCTCATGGCCATCGGGTTTACCCTGATCTTCGGCGTGTTGAATGTGGTGAATTTCGCCCATGGCGAAGTTTACACCATCGGCGCTTTCGTGGGCCTGATGGCCATTGTGGCCTTTGCGCCGCCACTGGCCATCCTGCTGTTCCTGGTGCTGGCGGCTGGGGCACTGGCGGGTGTCGGGCTAGAGCGCCTGGCGTTCCGGCCTTTCCGTCGCTTCACTGACGAGGCCAATCTGAAGTCCCGCGCCATGCGCGAAGCGACGCTTATGTCCTCGCTGGCACTCTCCATCGTGGCGCGAGAAGGCATCGAGCTGATCTTCGGTTCGCAGTTCCAGACGGTGCCGCTGAAGCTGCTGCTCAATGAACCGATCCGGCTCGGTCCCGTCACCATCGTGAACGGTGACGTGATCATCTTCGTCACCTCGGCACTGATGCTGGGCGGCCTGCAATATGTGCTCAAACACACGCGCGTCGGCCTTTCGATCCGTGCGGTATCCAACAATCCGCTGGGGGCACGCTATGTCGGCATCGACACGGACCGCACCATCATCTGGACTTTCGCTGTCGGTTCCGCGATGGGGGCTGTCGCGGGCATACTGGTTGGCCTCTATTACGGTGCAATCTTCCCGAACATGGGCTTCGCACCAGGCGTCAAGGCTTTCGTCGCCATGGTGATGGGCGGCTTGTCCTCGATACCCGGCGCGGTTGTCTGTGCACTTGTCATCGGCGTGGCGGAAGCCATGTCGACCATCGTGGTCTCTTCGGTCTGGCAGGAATTGGTGGCTTATTGCTTCCTGGTGATCACGCTGATTTTCTTCCCGCGCGGCCTCTTCGGAGGTGCGCGTGAACGGGTCTGACCGGGCCGTGCCCACCTCTCGCCATTGGTTGTGGACGGTCGCCATTCTGGCACTCGTCTTTGTGGCCGTGCCTCTGCTGCTGAACTATGCGGGCCGCAGCTATCTCTATCAGGTTGCCAATCTGATGCTGATCTTCTCGCTGCTGGCGGCGTCCATGCACCTCGTCACCGGGGTTGCGGGATTGCTGCAACTTGGCCATGCCGCATTTTACGGCGTGGGAGCCTACACAGCCGCGCTGCTCGCCAGCCAGGCGGGTTGGCCCTTTCTGCTGACACTGCCTGCCGCCGGGCTTGCTGGAGCGCTGATAGCATTCCTTGTGGCGTTGCCGACGATGCGGCTGGTGTCGATCTATTTTGCGGTGGCCACCCTGGGCATCGGGCAGATGCTCAATCTGATCATGCTCAACTGGGTGAGCTTCACCAAAGGTCCGAACGGCATTCTGCTGTTCGGCGGCCTGAAGATCGCGGGCTACGACTTTTCCAAACCGGCTTCGGCCTATTTCGTGGTGGCGGTTGTGGCGGTTGCCTCGATCTGGTGTATCCACCGGCTGTCGCATTCCTACTACGGCAATGCGCTCAGGGCCTTGCGCGAGGACGATCAATGCGCTGACGCCATGGGTATCAACACGGTCCGGCTGAAGATCGAGAGTTTCACGCTCTCCGGATTGTTCGCCGGTCTGGCTGGTGCGTTGTGGGCGCATACCGCGGGATACATTTCGCCTGCCGATTTCAACTTCAACGTCTCAATCCTCATTCTCGCCATGGTGGTGCTGGGAGGGTTGGGATCGTTGCCGGGCGCGATCATCGGAGCCTGCATTCTCATTGGCTTGCCTGAACTCCTGCGCGAGCTGAAGGTGGGTGATTTCCGCAACATTATCATCGGGATGGTGCTTTTTGCATCCATCCTCTTCGTGCCCAAGGGGTTGATCGGAGAGGTGTCCGCCATGGACTTCGCCCGCCGTCAGTTCGGTGGGGCCTGGCGCAGGCCAGGCCGGGGTTCCGGGATCGGCTGGTCATGACCACCCTGCTCTCAGTCAGCAATGTCACGCGGCGCTTCGGCGGCCTGACCGCCGTGGACGATGTCTCAGTCTCGATCAGGCAGGGAGAACTCGTTGGCCTGATCGGTCCCAATGGCGCGGGCAAGACCACGCTTTTCAATCTGATCTCCGGGTTCACGCCAGTGTCGGAAGGCGAGGTGCGGTTCAAGGGCGAGCGCATCACGGGGCTGAAGCCGTTTGATATCGCCAGGCGCGGCATGGGGCGCACCTTCCAGAACCTGCGCATCTTTCCAAACATGTCGGTTTTTGACAATGTGTCGGTCGGGGCCATCGGCGCGCTGGGTGCGGGGCTGGGGTCGGCTTTTTTCGGCAGGCAATCCTCAACAGCCATTTCCGAACGGACCGAGGCGGCCTTGTCTGCTGTTGGGCTGCTCGCCGATGCGGAGGCGCTGGCCGCCAATATCTCCTACGGCAAGCGCAAGTACCTCGAGATTGCCCGAGCGCTGGCCATGAAGCCCGATCTGCTCATCCTCGATGAACCGGCTGCCGGTCTCAACAACAGCGAGACCAGGGGATTGGCCGATTTCATCCGCAAGCTGCATACCGATGGCGTGACAGTGCTCCTGGTCGAGCATGACATGGCGCTGGTCATGGCAATCTGCCAAAGGGTCGTCGTGCTGGCGTCAGGTCGCAAGATCGCCGATGCCTCGCCCGCCGCCGTCAAGACCGACCCAGCCGTTCTCGAAGCCTATCTCGGGGTTGACGCATGAGCGACGCGATTTTGTCGATCGAGCAGGTGCATGTGACGATGGGCGTGCAGGAGATCCTGCGGGGTGTCGATCTTCGGGTGGAAGCGGGAGAAATCGTCGCTGTCTTGGGCGCCAATGGCGTCGGCAAGACGACGCTGATGCGCGCGATTTCTGGCATCTACCGTACCACCAGCGGCATTGTGCGCTTTGATGGTCACGACATCACCAACGCCCCGTCCCATCGCACCGTGGCCCTGGGGCTGTCGCAAGCGCCCGAGGGGCGGCAGATCTTTTCCGCTATGACGGTGCGCGAGAACCTGGTGCTGGGCGGCGGTCCGTTCGGGCTGCAGGAGCTGGATCGCATCCAGCCGCTGTTTCCGGTGCTCGGCGAGCGCATGAGCCAGATTGCGGGTTCGCTATCAGGAGGCGAACAGCAGATGCTGTGCATTGCACGCGCCCTGATGCGCAAGCCACGGATGCTGCTGCTGGATGAGCCGTCGCTCGGTCTGGCACCGATGCTGGTCCAGGTGATTTTCGATCTCGTCAAGCAGATCCGCACCACGGGTGTATCCATCCTTATCGTCGAGCAGAATGCGCGCGCCGCGCTCAAGGTCGCGGACCGCGCTGCGGTAATGGAAGGTGGGAAGATCGCCCTGTCCGGCACGGCCTCCGAACTTGCTGCCGATCCACGCGTGGCGGAGGCGTATCTCGGCGGACATGTGCAGTAGAAGCGTGTTCCGCCGCAAAGTGTGCTGCTGGAGTGCGTGTTGGTGGTCGCAAGCCCTGCGTGCTCCACATTAATTCTGGACCCCGGTTGCCTCAAAAAGCGTGGACGGAATCACAGAATCATGTTTTCCCTGACGGGTATAGAGCGCTAAACCGCTTGAAAGCCGTCAGAACGAGAAAACAGCGCCAATGGCCACCGCCGTAACCCGGCCCAAACCAATCGAGAAGCCGTCGGACCGCATCGTGCGGCACGCGTCTTTGCTGTCGGGGCAGCTGCAGGCCTTGCGTGAGCAAATGTACCCGCCGCAGGCGCACAAGGCGCTGCGCAGTTTCATGACCAATGAAGTGTCCCGGCTGACCTCGATTCCGGAATCGACCTTGAAGATGATGTCGATCGAGGGCAAGGGCCCGCTCCCCTTTCGGCTCGAGAACAATCATCGCGCTTACACCCTGGCCCAAGTTAATGCGCTGCGTGCGTTGTTTGCCGCCCAGAAACCGGCGGAAGCCCTGCGCTTTCTGCCGCGCCGCCGCAGCCACGAGCACTTGCAGGTCATCGGCGTCGCCAATTTCAAGGGCGGCAGTGCCAAGACGACGACCAGCCTTCATCTCAGCCACTATCTGGGGCTGAAAGGTTATCGCGTCCTGGCGATCGATCTCGATCCACAGGCTTCGCTTTCGGCGATGTTCGGTGCGCAACCTGAGATCGACGTGCGTGAGAACCAGACGATATATGCGGCGCTGCGCTCCGACACTGACCGGCGGCCGCTGCGGGACGTCATTCGCCCGACCTATTTCGCCGGTGTCGATCTGGTGCCGGGCAACATCGAAGTCATGGAATACGAGCATGAAGTTCCCCGTGTCATCTCACGTCGTGTTAGCCGCGGCGCATTGTTCTTCGAGCGCTTGAGGGAAGCCATTGCCGAGGTAGAAGACGATTACGATATCGTCGTGCTGGATACGCCGCCATCGCTTGGCTTTCTGACTTTGGGTGCGATCTATGCCGCGACAGGGCTGCTCATCACCGTGCATCCTGCCATGCTCGATGTCGCATCCATGAGCCAGTTTCTCCTCATGATGAGCGATTTGATACGCGTCATAGAGGATGCAGGCGCGGTGCTGCACCAGGATTTCTTCCACTACCTGCTGACGCGCCATAACCCCAACGACCAGCCGCAGACGCAGATGGTCGCCATGCTGCGTCACCTCTTCGGTGGCGAGGTTCTGATGCCGACGGCGATCGAAAGCACGGCTGTTGAGGCAGCAGGGTTGGCCAAGCGCAGTCTCTATGAACTTGAACCGGGCGAGATCGGACGTGACACGTTCCGCCGGGCGAGGGAATCGATTGACGCGGTCAACGAGAGCGTCGTCGCATTGATTGAAACGGCTTGGGGGCGTCGATGAGCAAGAAGCCTCAGCGCCGGTCGATCGTCTCAAGTTTCAGTGCCCTTGCTGGTGAAGCATCGTGTGGTGGAGAACCGGCGGCTCAACCCGCTCACATTGCACCAGAATGGAAGGGTGGTTTGTTGCCGCCAAGCACAGGTGTCATCCCGCCCCGGGTGGCGGCGGGTGTGATCGGTGCCACGCAGCGCACCTTGACTGATATTCGTCAGGAGCGGGACCGCCTGGTTGCCGAGCTTGCGGTTTCCGGCGTGACGCAGGAGGTCGATCCGAGCCTCGTTGACCCCTCCCCCTTTCGGGATCGGCTGCCGGACGATGATACTGTGGCGTTTGAGGCATTTAAGGCAACCATCGCCTGTGATGGCCAGAAGGTGCCAGTTGAACTGCGCCACCATCCCTCCCTTTTAGGCCGGTTCCAGCTCGTCTATGGTCATCGTCGGTGGCGTGCCGCGCAAGAGCTTGGTCTGCGACTGAAAGCCTTTGTGGTCGAGATTGATGATCGGGAACTTGCCATAGCTCAGGGCATCGAGAACTCTGCCCGGCAGGATCTCTCCTGGATCGAGAAGGCCGTTTTCGCATGGCAGATGGAGATGGTCGGTATCAAAGCCCGGGATATCAGGGCGGCGCTGTTCGTGGACGATCCGGAGATCGCACGCTTCAGACTGGTCTGCCGCACCCTGGGTATGGACCTGATCAAGGCGATCGGGCGCGCACCGAAAGTGGGCCGACCCCGCTGGATCGATCTGGCGATCCGCATAGGTGAGGAAGCTGAGTGGCCGGTGCGTCTGGGCAAAACCTTGGCAGCTACCAAGGTTTCCTCTTCAGACGAACGGTTCTTCGCGTGCATGGCCGCTGTTGTGGGGCCACCATCCGCGCCCCGCAACGGATTGGCTCTGCTTGGCTCTACCGGTCGTCGTTTCGGCAAGGTTGCCTACACGGACAGGGCAATCAAGCTACAGATTGACAAGCGGGAAGCAGGAGCTTTCCTAGCCTTTTTCGAGCAAGAATTACCACAGCTCATCGATCGTTTTCTCGCCCTGAAGTTCGTGACGGGGGAGGAGAAGCCTTAATACCTCACTCTCACCAAACCTTGGCAGCTGCCAAGGTTTGATCACCGGGTGTGGCTCCAACAGGTGTCACTCCCATCGCAACCAACCACAGAAAGGACAGCACAAAAGCGGAAAAAAAAGAAAGGCCCCCAAGCGGCGGACCACCTGAGAGCCTTCGTTTCTTCTCGCAAAGCAACGAATAAACCTCTCCGAATCACCTGTCAATATCAGCCCGCCGTTTAAGCGAATGCCTTTGCTTGTCCGCAAGCTGAAGCACCCCATGCAAATCAATTCCTCCCCGACGACGCCCTTTGGGCGGCGACCAGCCACCCTTGGGCAAATCACAGCTCAACTCCAGGTGCAGCGCGCCATCGACGAGGCTGGAAAGCCTGGCTCCAATGTCCCCATGGTGGTCAACAAATGGCAGGTCTTCCGGACACTGACGGAGGTGCGCGAGCGCCTCGGTGTGTCCGATCGGAGTCTCGGCGTGCTGAATGCCTTACTGTCGTTTCACCAGGAAACGACGTTGAGCCTGCCCAGGGCAAAACCCGTACCTAACGCGAGTGATGATAACCATGAGAGCGCCGAGACAACCGTCTTCTGCGACCTGGTGGTTTTCCCTTCCAACAGGTCGCTGGCCCAGCGAGCGCATGGCATGGCATCAACCACGCTGTGGCGCCATCTGACAGCGCTTGTGGCCGCAGGCCTGATCATCCGGCGCGATAGCCCCAATGGCAAACGCTACGCCCGCAAGGGCGCAGAGGGGGCGGAGCGATATAGCGATGCATTCGGCTTTGACCTGACACCACTGGTGACGCGAGCAGGGGAGTTCGAAGCGTTGGCCGAAGAGCTGCGGGCCCGGCAGAAACAGCGCCGCCTCATCAAGGTGCGTATCTCCCTGCATCGCCGTGATATCGGCAAGCTGATTGCGCTGGGCCTCGACGAAGGTATGCCGGGCGAATGGGATGCCTTCCGTCAACGGTATTTGGGGTTGATGAGGCCGCTGCGGCGCTTGCGGGACGACTGCGATCTCGATGGAATGGCCGACGACCTTGCTGTCCTACGTCAAGATATAGCTAAAGCATTGAATTTACGTATTGATGCTCAAATTATAGTGAGCAATGACCTTCATTTCAGTGAGCACATGTCTAATTCAAATACAGAAAACCTCCAAGATTCTGAACCTGCTTTCGAAAAAGAAGGGGGCGGAAGCGATCCAACCGATGCGACAATGGGTGCTGTTGAAACCAAAGCCTATTCGCTCGGTATGGTAATGGAGGCTTGCCCTGACGTGCACGACTATGGGTCGAATGGAAGGATCAGGAGCTGGAGTGCTTTCTTCGAAGCTGCTGGGCTTATCCGCCCGATGATCGGTATCAGCCCTGACGCCTGGGCCGATGCCCGTGAGGTTCTGGGGGAGTTTGCAGCACATGTTGCTTTGGCCACGATCCTGCAGCGTTCGATCCATTCCTCGGAGGCACAAACCCTGCCTGGAACAACGCCCGGTTCCACCCGAGTTGTGGTCAACGGTTCACCCGCTATTCACTCCGCTGGAGGCTACCTGCGTGTATTGACCGAGAAGGCGAAGGCAGGTGAATTTGCCCTTGGATCAGTGTTGATGGCCCTCATCGGACAGCGGTTGAAGGCGAAAAGGGCGAGAGCGGTCGGCGAACCAATCACAACACCGCCGTACTGATCATACTGATCTTGAAGCGCTCGCGGTGTGGCCGATGTGCGCATCATTTTTGCAGCGGCACGGCCGAGTTGACACTGGAGATGGGCTTCGTCGGTAATGGCGGGCAAGGTAAGTTGGAGCAAGGAACGGCCTGAGGAATGAGTCTTGTGCTGTCGTTTAGAATGCATTGGACATCGACACGCGGCTTGTCGGGCGTAAGTGGCGCGATGGTGAGCCATAAAATTCCCTGTGACCATAGAGGCCTAGCCGAAACCTCAGTCCATGACTTTTTGAACAATGTCTAAATAGGCTAGACTGTCAGAAGGCAAGCCTGTAAAAACTGAGGCTAGATTACATTTCTGTATGTAGTGCGTTGCCTAGGAGTAAGAACGGTATGAGACTGAATTCCATTCAAAAGTATGGCTAGGTGAATATGTCGTCTTTTATGCACATTGAATCCCTGAAAAAATATTTTGGTGCGGAATCAAACGCCTCAAATTCAAATTTTTTGAAGACAATATTTGTCTCTTTATCTTTTGGTTTGATATTTTTAGGAATTTTATTTACTATTTGGGGTTTCTCAGAAAATCCTAATATCCTTAAATATGCATGGACACAAAAAGGAGAATATCAGTTTTATTTATTTACTATTTTATACATAATTATATGTTATTTGTCAGTGGTTTTTTCACCGAGTTTGATACCTAGTATAATACTGTTGGTGTTTATATTCTTATCTATTGGTGCAGTGGGATTTGGCCCCTTCATTTCTGCTACAATATTTTTGTTATCAAGCTCAGTAATTGGATGTTTTCTATTAAAAATAGACATTAATGATAAAAATAGAGATCTAACTCCTGTTATAATATCTATAATAATAGGCGTTTCCATTTATATTACTGCTGTAGGTTGGACCTCTGGTCTAAAAATTCATTATTCTGTTTTACATTTTCTGATAATAATTGTTCCACTATTGCTGCGACCTATTTATATAATATATATTTTCAGGATTTTTTTAGAAAGAATCAGTCCAAATAAAATTCGTTGGAGTAACAGATACCATATACTAAGTTATTGTTTGGCAAATTTTTTCATATTTTTGCATCTAATTCCAGTCTTGCTGCCACAGGCGAATAATGATGCTTTGGCACTTCATCTAGCTGTACCATCTATTATTAACATTCAAAAATATTGGCAATATGATGTTCATAATTATATACTTGCAGCGCAGCCTCTAGGTGTATCCTGGTTCATATTGCCTAGCTATCTTCTTGGTGGTGAATTTGGCGCCCGATTTTTAAATTTCTTTATGTTTGTACTAACATTTTTTCTGATTTCTCTGCTGTCGAGGCGTTATGTCTCTGCCGGAATGTCCTGGCTGATAGCGTCCATCTACGCCTCTACTCCACTTGTTAGCGCGGTCACAGCAAATATTTTCTCAGAAAATCTTCTGACTATAATGATTTTTTGTGGATACGTATCATTCATAATTTACAGAGAAAATTCAAATGATCGTTATTTATACGCTGGTGTAATTATATTAGCAACTTCTATAACTGTTAAATTACTAGGGCTATTCGCAGCTTTATTAATATTTTTTGTTATACTATATACTAATATACGAAAAATTCGTATATTGATTGGTCTCTCGATTATCGGAATTGTTTGCGCGAGCTACCCCTATCTGTTCGCTTACGTCCTGACAGAGAATCCTCTTTTCCCTTACATGAACAACGTCTTTCAGTCGGCACTGTTTCCACCAGAAGCGTTTAAGGGTGTAAGCAGACCCTTTCCATCTGGTTTGTATGAACTGACGTTCTCGACGGCACGTTTTTTCGATGGAGGCGGCCAGGATGGTTCATTTGGGTTTGCGTTTCTGGTGTTGGCACCTCTTTGCGTCCTGGCGATAGGTCGCAAGACAACTTACTTGCCAGGATTGTTTTTCGCTGCAGCAATCACGATCATCGTCAGCACCATGACCTTGGCTGAGCCTAACATAAGGTATTTTTATTCTGCCTTGCCTTTTGTGATGGTGGTGCTCGCGGTGGCGGTCAGCAGAATGCAAGCGGCTTCCCAAAACCTTTATCGATCATTCTGCATTGTTGCCGTGACGCTGGTTGGGATCAACGCCTACGCCACGCCGCTGTCTGGATGGGCATTCAAGGATTTCCCGTTGCGCACCGCGTTGCTTCGAGATGGTGTCGATGCCTGGAGGGATCGCGTTGCGCCAGAACGGCGCGCCATCGAATTTCTAAACTTGACACGCGGCATGAACTACCGTGTCGCACTCTTTTCTCGCCCGACACTGATTGATGTGAAAGGGGAGGCTGTTTTTACCAACTGGTACAATATGTTGTTCTCGAAACGCATTTTGGAGGCGACGCATTCGGATCAGCTTCGAGACATCATGCGGCAGCGTCGCATGACACATTTTATTGCGTTTCAAACCGGCTCTGGCAATGCCAATGGGCGGCCTGTAGTTGAGCAATTTCTCGCCCGTTTCACCGTCCCTGTCTTCCGTGTGGGTGATGTCGCTGTCATGCAGTGGAATGAGAGCCAGAGCTTTTCCGATGAGCTTGTAAAGAACGGCAGCATTGACAAAAATCTTGATGGTTGGAACCTTGTCGGCTCTCCGCCCCATAACTCTTCCGCAGGATCCGTCACGGTAACAGCGACAGCTGCGATATGGCAGGATGTTCCAATCGATGAACGCGTATCGTATCGCTACACGTTGCGCGTGCGCTGTCCAGAGCCGAATACGCTCGTTCGCTTGCAGGTGATATGGCGTGACTCAACTGGGGAAAGCCTCGAGACCACCTTCCTACCACGAGCCTGCCCCAGCGAGTCTGCGCCCGTATTTGTGGATTTGATGCCACCCGCTACGGCCCGTAGCGCGATCGTCTACGTGACTGGCCATCAGGGGGAAGCGCCTGTGGAGGTCAGCGACATATCTCTTCGCTGGTGAAGCACTGCTGCCTATTTCCAAGAGCCGATGTCACTCAACAGCTCCTGCGTGGCAATGCGTTACCGATTATCAGTCTTGGCCTACCGTCTGGCGGACTTGACGCAGCGGATAGACAAGACGCACGGTCCGAGTTCGCGGGGGTCTCCGTTCTTCAGCTCGTTGTCCGGAATGAACGTATCGCTCGTGATCGTGACAATCCCGCCCGACGCGTCGATTGTCCATTGCGCTTCTTCGCCCGGGGTAACCGTGATCGTTGAGCGCTTTTTACCGCTGATAGCCTCCGAATGCAGGGACAAGTTCCGGTAGTTGTGCAATGTCAGCTCATAGTGGTCACGCACCGCACCTGCCAGCGAAGGCAACTGGCTCACACGCCGAAGGAAGCGCGATCCCGCGCCGTTTGAGTCGTGGAACGATTCATTGAAAGCCGAAGGCAAAGTCCAGCGCGCCATCGATAGCTTGTTTGTGTTTCGGTATGCCCGCCACCCCGGTCCAAGATGTCCTGGAATGGGAGGAATTTGCTCTGCGAAGAAACCTGTCCGCAGCAAAAGGTCCAAGAAGAAATCCTGATCGAAGCCAAGCTCAAGCCACTTGTTCACCATAATGGCCCAAAGCGATTCCCCGTCAAAGCGCAAACCCCATGGAAACGCATAGTTTGGAAACACCGGCTCAGAAAACAGATAAATGGCACCGTCCTCTTTGAGAACGTCCGCTTCAAGCGCAGCGAGCAGTTCGTGGAAGGCCAGGCAATGGTGGAAACTGGCCTGAAAAACAGCTGCATCATAGCGCCGTGGCAGGCGCCGTGCGACATCGACGAAATCGCCTTGAACGGTCTGGACCGGTAAATCCTCAAGTGCGGCGTTGGCGGTGATGCGATCGAGGAAGCCCTGATCGATATCAATGGCTGTCACCGATTGGCCAGCCCGAGCGAGGGGCAGTGCGAGATTGCCCCACCCACATCCAAACTCGACAATATCGAGTACCTGACCATCCCGGTGACCATGCAACGCCTGCATGGCCTGGCAAACCTTCATCAGCTCACTGGCGATGATATCGAGCCTGTTGGTGATCCAAGGATAGCCCCGCTTGAAGGAGGCAGCATCCACCTTTGTCGAGCTCATCTCGTTGGCGACGCCGTACTCCATCTCTGTCAGTGACGTATAAACGGTCTGAACCTCTCGCGCATATCTGGCGGAGAATGGATCCGTTTCGCGCAGCATGTAGGGGAGTGACGTCCGTCGCCAGAGAAGGAGGGCATCATCGAATCCCTTGCACTGCTTTAGTTCATCACGGTAGCGTGCTGCTTGTTCCTTGAATTCTTCGACGAACAAAGTTCCGGCTCCCTTCTGTCCAGTGCAGGAGCGATGCGCCGAACACGATGCATTTTATGCGATATTGTTGATGCGGAGTTTGTACTCAGCCATACCAAGCTCGTTATAGATCAATTCAAGCGGTGTCGATGAATAATAGCGCCCTGCATTGTTCGCTGCTTGCCCTTCTCGCTGATCTTCTGACTGAAGCAAGACTTTGCGTTCCGCAGGGGAGATCTTTTTGAGATTGGGCCGCGCCACGACGTAGGAAAAAAGGTTGCTTCCAGCATCGCGTTTCAACTCGGCCTGGTCCTTGGCAAACAGTTCCTCAATCAGTTGGATTCCCTCTGCAGTATGCTGATCTCGAAGCAGCGCATGGTTTTGGAAGAGCACCATGTAGGCAACGCCCCCGCCAGCATCCGTGCGCTCGACGAAATCGAAATAGCGCCCCATTGTTTCCATCTGCAGTTCCGCGTGGATAGCCTCGGTCGGATCGACGGCCAGAATCGTGGGCATATGTGGATAGCGCATGGCCACCCGGTATCGCTCAGGCAGGGCTTCGTTGGCGAGAAGAGCGCGGCTCCAGGCGTCCCAGCCAAATTGATTACGATGCGCACCAACATAGTCGTATGACACGTAGATCCCATCATCCGTCAAGGAATCGGCAAGAATCTGTGTGAGCCGCTCGATCTTGGCGACATGGTGCATGGACCCGCAATTGATGATGAGGTCGAAGGTGCCGAGCCGTTCGATCGTGTTGCAGTCTCCTTGGATATACTCCCAGTCTGATCGCGGTGCAGCGCGCCTTGCCTCGTCAATATTGCTCCCGAGGATGTCGAAACCTGTCACATGTTCTAGGCCGCCGCGGTTGTAAAAGCTGCGCTCTACCCAGCCATTGCCGCAGTTAACCACCAGGGCCCGCTTGCGGTTGCCGTATCTTGCGACCGTATGATCAACCCAGTTCTGCATGGGCGATCCGGATATCTTAGTATTGACCAACTGTTCGATACGCTGAAAGCTGGTCCAGAATACGGTTCCCTGATAGTAGTCGAACCCGTCAGATGGTTTGGTTGCGTCAGTCATGGTTGAATCTCTTTCACGGTCTACTTTGTGCAGACGAGAACATGGGCTTTCAGCTTTCGATCGGGATAAAGCGCTCCGAAATTGAATTCATCCCAATCGTAGCCAACGGCCGGCGAACGTGGCTCCAAATCGTCGATACGAGAGAAACCTGCTTGTCGTATCATTGCCATAAGGTCGCCTTCGCCAAACACCCTCATCTCCAGCACATCGCCAGGCCCACCATGGAAACTTGGTGATCGGTGGAGCTCATGCAGTCCATCTTTTCTGATATTTAAAACAACATAACGACCAGAGTGCTCAACAATCTTGTAATCATGCAGATGAGGATAATGTTCTACGGATTCATATCCACTGAGATATGGAGTTGTCAATATAAGTTGGCCTCCCGGCTTCAGCATTGAGTACATATTGAACAAACAATTTATAACAGGAGTTCTGACATGCTCTAAGACCTCTGAGCAAATAACGAAGTCAAGATTTATATATTTATTGCATGTTTCATATTTTGTCACATCAACGAACGGTTCGGTATGAAAATATGTATTCGTATAACTGAACAATCTTTCAAGATGTGAGGCATACGAATGTGAATCAGACATTCCGAGTGATCTGATCGATTTCTGAATTTTTTGTTCTTTCAATGATTTAGTCTCATCTGCAAGAATGAAACGTTGGACAGCCAGGATAACGCCGCGGAAACGGGCACAGCTCCCGCATTCATCGCAAAAATACAGCTCCCTATGGCGAACTTTATCCTTCAGTGCGTTGCGTGTTCCACAAATGTTGCAGTTAAAGTAACGCTCTGCTTCCTGTTCCATTTTTCCCTCACGATTATTCATTCGCCAGTGACTTTGTTACCGACCCGTATGGTGGTGCCGTTGACCCCGGCAGATCGCAGCGTTTTCGTGAGACGAACCATGAACTGAAAGTCACGGCGCTACGCGAGTGCTGCCAACTGCCGTGAACACATTCTCCCACCGTTGTTGAAATGACGCGGTGTCGAACGCGAGCGCGGCGGCATGTGCAGCGTGCGAGACCCGCGCATAGCGGTCAGAATCCGAGAGAAGCTCGATGATTCCATTCACGAGCTCATCCATGTCGCGGTAGTGGTAACCCGTGACCTTGTCGACAACGATGCTCGCGGGGCCGCCATTGGCGACCACAAAGGGCACGGCTCCTGCCCGCATTCCTTCGACGACGCTGATGCCGAAATGCTCGCACCGATGTGGCTCGACCGCAACATTCACGCCGAAGCCCGTGGCGTGGCAATAGATGTGTGCGGCCTTCAGCAGTGTATCGACTGTCTCGGGCGCCGCATCGGGATAGAAAGTGATCGGGTGCCCTTCGGCTAGGGCGACGAGCTCCCGGTACCGGGCCCGATGCTCGGCCTCGGCATGGACCGAGCCGACGAGACTGAGCTCAACGGGTATCCCACGCTTGGCAAGCGCGATTGTCGCCTCAATCGCCACATCGTGGCGCTTGTTGTGGCCGCCTGCAAAGAAACGACCGATCGATAGGATCTTGACCGGACCGCCTTTCTGCAGTGTCTTGCCCGGAATTTCCAACCCGCCAACAGCCGGAGCGATCACGTCGATCAAGGGGCAGGTGAGTTTGATGTCATTCACCGCGCCGATCAGACAATCACGCGCAAAATCGGAGTAGACGATTGTTCGCTCAAACTTCTCGAGATTTGCACGTCTGTCCTCGACCGTCTTGTCGGTCATGGGGAACGGGAACTGGCAGATATAGAGGTTTCGGTGGCCGATATGGCCGAAGGGCGGCAGCGCCTCATTGCCCAATACGACCGCGAGTTCGAACCGCTGCGTGATGTCCCGGCGCAGCATCATGCCAAAGGAAAACTGGGGGATGCCGAAATCACGCAACATCTCGCGGACCCGGACAGCGCTATATTGGTGCTCTGTGATGATCACCACATCAAAATGACGAGACAGGACTTCCGTCATCTGCAGCAGGTAACGTTCGCCCCCGCCCGGAATGAGATTATAGGGCGTGAAGATGGCCGCAGTCCGCCCCTTGGGTTCATCCTGCTGCGCCATCGGGCGCAACCTGGCCTTGGAAATGGTCGCGCGTGGATCGGCGAACCAATCTGCCCAACGCGCGACAAACTTTTTCCGGTTGAGTTCGACGATCGTATCGAGCTGGAGCGCCTTGTTGGTGTCGTCGCCGGATGTGGCGTTCTCCAGATGCTCGACCGTGGAATGCGGGGTGCAGTAGATCTTCTGCCCGTTATAGCGCAATTTGAAACACAGATCGACGTCCTCGTAATAGGCAGGCTCGTACATCATGTCGAAGCCACCCAACTCCAAGAAGCGTTTCCGCTCCATCAGGAAGCAGGCGGCAGAGCTGTAGTGGATTTCGCGCACTTCGGTCAGAATCGAAGGATCGGGCAATGAAAACTTGCCGAGCTGTTCGACGGATCCGTCTGCCGATACAACAGCGCCAACTTCCTGAAGCCGACCATCGGGATAGACGAACTTTGGGCCTACGCCGCCGACATCAGGGTATTTCCCGAAAACGTCCAGCATGGGTTGCAACCAATTCGCCGTCACGAATGCATCGTTGTTGAGGAACACCACGTATTGGCCTTGGGCGGCCTCGGCACCGATATTGTTGCCTTCGCTGAAGTAACGGTTGACATCGATGCGGATGATCTTGGCAGCGGCAGGCATGTCAGACGCAAGCTGCTCGTATTTGTCATAGGTGCTGCCGTTGTCGACGACGATGACCTCAACCGCATTCAAATCGCTGTGCTGGAGAACGGCAGCGACGGATCGAAGCGTCAGTTCCGGCTTGTTGTAATTGAGAATGATGACCGACACGAGATAACCGCCCATGGCAGGCCTCGCCAATGGGGAGGGGGATGGCGAGGCAAGGGCTACCGGGTTGCCTGTGACCATGCTGCGCGATGCAGGCTTTGAACGGAGGCTCTGTTTGGCGCGACGCCATTCCCGGAACTTGTCCGGAAATTCGCCCTTCACGACATAGCGACTGACACGACCGACACGCTTCGCTGCTTTGACGGCACCGGGGAAGGCCGTCGCTACTGCGCGTACCGGTCTGGACTGCCGCCAATTCCTGCTGGCTTTTGTCGCCTGCAATTGTGCGCCCAAATTTGAAATCTGACGTCTCAGATGCTCAATTTCCGCACTTTGTACTTCGATATGGGCCGCGCGCTTTTCGAGAGTTTGCACCTTGCCACTGAGCTGGCGTTTGAGTTCGTCTATCTCTCCACCAAAGCTTGATTCCGCTTCGCTTTCGGCTTGGTTAAGGGCAGCAGTGACAGCGGTGATCTCGTTCTCCCGCAGTGCGATGAGGGCCTGCAGACGGTCAGCTTCCTCGAAAGCGCGGCGCTCCGCCTCGTCTGCCCTAGTCTCGGCGTCGACAAGCGCATCTCGCACAGCGGCGAGTTCCTGTTCTTGTTGTGCGGCAAGCTGATTTAGATGTTCAGCTTCTTCAAGCGAGCTTCGCATTTGGGTCTCAATTCGACTTTCTGATGCAGCCAGAGCTGACTGCAAGGCGGCGACCGCCTGTTCTCGTCCATCATATGCTATCTGCAGGCGTTCAAACTCGGCCAGGGTGGCTTGTAGTAGAGCCTCGGCCGCGCTGCGCTCCTCAGCCGCATCGCGCGCAGCGTCCTGCGACAGGGTCAACTCGATGGTCAACTCCGCCAGCGTGCCCATCAAATCCTGCTGCTGCCCACGCAAGTCCCTCAGTTCCTCATCGTGCTTCGCTAGGTCGTCGCGTATCGCGCTGGCCTTTTCGCGCGCTTCGAACAGCAATTCGCTATAGGCGACCGCACGCTTCTGGGCGTCGGCTTGTGCGTCGATAAGGGTTGTTGCCTGGCCGGTTAGCTGGCCAATTTCCGTTGTCTTCTGCCAAACTGCACCGTGCAGCGAATCGACAGTTTTTTGCAGTTCAAGAGTCCGCAAAAAGTGGCCATGACCCTCATTCATGGCATTGTCATATGCCAGTTTGAGAGTCTCATTTCGCTTGGCGAATTCCTCGTAGACGGCGGTGCCTACCCCGGCAACAGCCGCTTCAAATTCCACCGAGATGCGGTCAAGTTCTTTCTGTGCCGTTTGATTTTGGCCGTCGGAGCCCAGGGATTGAAGCGACGCGTAGGCCCGCTTGACCAGTGCCGATACCGTCTCAGAGCGCTCCAGTGCAGCGTCAGTCGAGTGATGATGAGCCAGATCATCAGACAGGAATTCATCTATTTTCCGGCCTGTCTCGTCGTCACTCACCGGAAGGTCAAGTTTCAGCGCCTCCTCGACGCGTGACATTGTTCCACGCCAGTCTTCGATGAGTTTCTCATAGGCAATCAGCACGCGCGGCATCGATCGGCTGTCACGTTCGGCGTCAAGCACATGCCGGAGCCATACAAGGCTCGCGTAGTGCGCGGAATGCACAGGAACAGCTTTGCGCGCAACCAGCGACCGGATCACGGCCAGCGGATTGCGCAGAACTATAACTGCCAGAGGTTGAATGCGCATTTCGGCGAGGATGGTTTTGTACATCGGCAAGAAGCGTGAGATGCGGGGATCCTTCACAAGCAAGAAACGGCTTTCGCCGTAGTCTTCTTCAACCTGTTTGCGCACGCGGTTCAGCACGTCGCGGCGGCCGAAAACTGACGTCCGGCTGAACGAAAGCGGCCGAAAGTCATCCCAACGACTGCCCGCCTCGGCTAAAAGTGCATCATGCAACGCCACGAGCCTTTCCGGCTCCCAATGGCCTGCGTCGTTCCCCTCGCCCTCGCCCATGATGACTTTCGGAAGTTCACCACCAAGAAGACTCAAGACGCGCGTCACGGCACTTGTACCGGATCGATGCATTCCAAGCACAAGGAGAGCGCTGCGCGCGGGCAAAGGATTCAACGGTTTGCGGCCGCGGCTCTTGCGTGGTGTTGAAGTCAACTCTTGAGACATTACAATCCGCTTCAACGGCATCACGTCTTGCGTGGATGCTAAAGTCTCTATCCATCCACCTGTCTGCACTGTCAACGCTGTGCCGACCAAGGAATGGTTAGAGACCGTCCGAAGAGCGGATAATCAGTGAACTATGCATCAATCGTGCTTACAACAGGTGGCGGAGTGCAGCAGGCAATTTCAGTATCGTCGACTGGCCAGATGACAAAATTGGAAAACAACATGCATCAAAAAATACTGACCTGAGCATCGTATGCAATGCTTCCGACCCGTGGAGCGTCGTCGAAAGGAGGTCTCGCAAGTCCAGGCATTCAGTCGTCCCGCAATTGCTCAGAGTTGCTAAGCCCCGTCGGAATGGGACCGCAGCTCATGCCGTTTCCGGGCATCTGCAAGCATATCGGCGATCGTCGTGGTTAGGGCAATTTTGGGCTCCCAACCAAGAGCAGAGTGCAGCCGCCGCCCACTTCCGACGAAACGCACAACCTCGTTCGCACGCACACGCGAAGGGTCCGTTTCGACAGCGATCGGCACCTTCGCACGCGCCAGCATGGCATCGATCAAAGTTCGCAGTTTGACTGCAACACCGGAAGCAATATTCAACACACATTCCTGGGGAAGCGATTGTCCCTCTTTCAATGCAAGCGCGTAAGCATCCGCGACATCACGAACATCGAGGAAATCGCGCTCGACATCAATATTGCCAACGCGCAGCAATGCAGGCTGTAAACTGGCTTCTATGCGAGCGATCTGATCGGCGATGCCGGGCACCACGAAATTGGGCGGTTGGCCCATACCGGTGTGATTGAATGGTCGCATACGAACCACGCGCACACCGCGTTGTGCCATTGCTCCTATCGCCAGGTCCGCTGCTGCCTTTGTTGCAGCATAGTCCGTATTGGGGCGCAAAAGATCATCTTCCGAGAGCGTCCGCCCATCACGTGCCGTATCGCCATAGGCTTGCCCACTTCCAGCAAATACGAATACTGACCCTGGTGCATGGGACAAAAGTGCCTGCATGATGTTCAGCGTACCGTGCAAATTCACGTCCCAAGCTTCATGCGGATTGCCCATCGCGCCCGCGATCGTCGTCACTCCGGCCAGATGCAGGACATGCGTGGGCTGGTGCGTGCGGACAAATGCATCGACCGAAGCATGTTCCGCGACATCGAGGGAGCGCCAGATAACACCGTCAGCGTCGGTGCTCTCAACAACGATGCGATTGGTAGCAATGATCTGCGCTCGGGGACATAGGCGTTGGATTGCCGCGATAGCATGAGGTCCAACAAACCCGGCCGCGCCAGTGACAAGAATTCTCATGGCGGTCTCAGCGATGGCGCTTGAGATCGGCTTCGACCATCTCTGCCGCAAGCTGCTCCAGTGTCGTTTCAGCTGCCCAGCCAAGCTTGTTCTTGGCCTTGGCCGGATCACCGAGAAGAACGTCGACTTCCGCCGGGCGCAAGAAGCGCGGATCAACCGTGACGTACTCCTCATAATTCAGGCCGACATGTTCGAAAGCCAAACGGCAAAACTCCCGCACCGTCGCCGTACGGCCGGTGGCGACGACGTAGTCATCAGCTTTGTCCTGCTGCAGCATCAGCCACATGGCTTTGACGTAGTCACGGGCGTGGCCCCAGTCGCGCTTTGCGTCGAGATTGCCAAGTGCCAGCGACTTGGTCTTGCCGAGCTTGATGCGCGCCACACCGTCGGTAATCTTGCGTGTCACAAATTCGATGCCGCGCAGCGGGCTTTCATGATTGAACAGAATGCCAGAGGAAGCGTGCAAGCCGAAGCTCTCACGATAATTCACTGTCATCCAGTGACCGTAAAGCTTGGCGACAGCGTAAGGCGAGCGGGGGTAGAATGGCGTGCGCTCTGATTGGATTGGATGCTGGATGAGCCCGTACATCTCTGATGACGACGCCTGATAGAACCGCGTCTTAGGCGCAACAATACGAACTGCTTCGAGAATGTTGGACACCCCCATCGCGGTCACCTGTCCGGTCAGCAGCGGTTGCTGCCATGAGGACTTGACGAAAGATTGAGCTCCAAGATTGTAGACCTCGGTCGGCTGAACTTCTTGTAAAATCCGAATTAGGCTGGTGATGTCGGTCAAGTTGCCATCATGCAGCTCCACATCATTGGCGATGCCCAGCCATTTCAAGCGTGTATCAATCACGTCGGCGGAAGCAGAGCGCCGCAGGATGCCGTGGACTTGATAGCCCTTGGAGAGCAGAAGCTGTGCGAGATAAGCACCGTCCTGACCAGAAATGCCAGTAGCAAGGGCGATTTTTGTCATGATTTCAACCATAGAGGTTTCATTCGATCGCGCATGGCATCCTTTGCAACACCCGTCAACACATCGCAAAATTGGGATTTATGACGTTGTTGACTGAACTCTGCGGCTGATGGGATCGAGTTTCTTACGAAGAGACGATCACATCCATCGATGATCATCGTGGGACTCGCTGGTGCGAGGCAGGCGTTGGTCCCGGCGACAGCATTGTCGTAGGCCGACTGTCGAGGTTGAGGAACGCTGCTACGTCATGCTGGACGCGCCGACCGGCGCTGCCTAACGTTAGCCAATTGGCCTCGGGCAAGCCCGGGGCGATTCAATGCTCCGTGTCATTGTTCCACAAGATGAAAGGCAGGACATGTTACAGTCGGACACAAGTTTCCACGACTTGAGAATTGCTGCTGTTGTACCGGCATTTAAGGTTGAACATCATGTGGTTGACGTCGTTCGGCGCACGTTGCCCTTTGTTGCGGCGGTTTTCGTAGTCGACGACGCATGTCCAAACGGCAGCGGTGACCTCGTCCAGCAAGCTTCGTTATCAGGACGAATAGTCGTACTGCGGCACAGTGAGAACCGGGGCGTTGGCGGTGCTATCAAAACCGGATACGCGGCTGCACTGAAAGAGGGTTTCGACATCGTCGTAAAGGTTGATGGTGACGGGCAGATGGCACCTGAATTGATTCCCGCGCTGGTTCGATCCATCGTTCTCGGAGAAGCCGATTACGTCAAGGGTAACCGCTTCTTTGACCCTGACGATCTGGCGCAGATGCCGCTCGTGCGGCTGATAGGCAACGCGTGCTTATCTTTGGTGAGCAAGGCTTCGTCCGGCTATTGGGACATCATGGATCCAACAAACGGCTACACCGCAATACACAGGACCGCCCTGGAAACACTACCGCTCGAGAAAATCGCCGATCGTTACTTTTTCGAGTCGGACATGCTCTTTCGTCTTAATGTCTCAAACGCAGTGGTTCAAGATATGCCTATGCGCGCACTTTATGCTGATGAAATTTCAAATTTAAACATCAGACGCGTGCTTATGCAATTTCCGAAATTATACATGAAAAACTTTTTTAAAAGGATATTTTATAACTATTTAATTAGAGATTTCAATGCGGGTTCTATACAGGCTTTAATGGGTACAATTCTATTTTTATTTGGTACGATATACGGTACATTAAACTGGATAAGCCATGGAATGCGGAGCGAAACAACCCCACTTGGTACAATAATGGTTGCAGCACTTCCGATAATACTCGGTATGCAACTTTTGGTCGCTGCACTTGCAATCGACGTTGCGAGTGTTCCAAAACGACCTCTACAGAAGGTCGGGGCCATTCGCGGCATTGGCGTCGGGTCAACGACTCGCGGATAGCTGTTGAACGACCCCGCATCCGATCCGCTCTGCATTCGCCATAATCGTCAGCGTATGTGACTTCGGCGGAAGAGAAGGCAGAACGGATCCGTCAACGACGAATACGCCAGGCGCGCCCCACAACCCACCATCCGCAGATGTCTCTCCCGGCTGCGGTCGGGCGCGCATCGGTATCGTGCCGGCGTAGTGGACATCGCTACCGAGGGCCCCGGCCTTGAAGCTTCCTGGTATCGCCAGGCCACCGATCAAACGGAATGCTGTCCTAAGTTTGCGTTCTGTCGACTTAGCGTGCAGCGCAAACCCCTCCGCGAGGTTGCCTTGAATGAACAGCGAACCGTCAGATCGAAGTGTGAGGCGATGGTCGGAACGTGCACCATCAAAAAAGACGTTGCCGACACGCATTGCTGGAAGCAATCTGCTTAGTACGACGATACCAAGACGTCGCGCAAAAGGGGCGCGAAGCACAAACTCAGAGATGGGAAGTCCTGTTGTTGGAAACAGTCCTCCGCATACTGCATCGGCATCATTGCCGAGCTGATACCAATGCTGCGCCAAGCCGGTCCCTCCAGAAGGAGGACGGCCAATAAGCCTGGGAAACAAAAGGGCGAAAGCTGCTGTTGGTGTTGATTGAAACCGAATGGGCTTGTCAATGTGTCCTAGATGATCGAGCGCAAGCTTGGCCGAGCCCAGTGTACCAGCTGCTAAAAGGATGCGATTGGCGCGTATTTCACCTCGTTGCCCATTCCGCCGATCCAGAAACCGGATAACATATGCTTCGCCATCGCGCCGGAAAGTCTCGGCAAAAATGCCTGATCGATGGCGCAGGTTGCCCGTTTTGAGCAAATCCTTCAAATCATCGGAGGCTTTGTAAATGGAGCCACGGGGGCATCCCCAAAGGCAAAGGCCAAACTGAGCGCAAGCACGCCGGGAGCCGCGATCCTTAGTCAGCACAGCCAAGCGCGCGTGCGCGAGGCGGAAGTCACGTTGTGAGAGGCGCGCGCGAGCTGAATGATAGCGACCGTCGATGTACTGCCCGACTGCGTCCAAAGGTAGCTCAGCCTCACCTTCGATGCCGAAGTGCTCGCTCAGGTCATCTTCACTCCCCCCGCTTATGCCGATCCGCCGGGATATGCTGCGATAGTGAACGTCGAGCGCAGAACGCGGCAGAGGCCAATCCCTCATCTCGCTCTCAGAGAATGCAGCGACGCCTGCGCCCCAAGCCGTTGTCAATCCGCCGCACGCAATCGACCCTATGGCCGTGAAGTTTTCAGTATGAATTTTCTGCAATTCTGCAAAACCGGAGAAAACATTGGCCAACGTCGGAACTCGGAACTTGGGTGAGTCAGCAGTCAAATTTGATAAACGGTGTGCGAACATCCATTTCGACTGCGCATCGTCGGTCCGCCGCGCGTGCAGATAATCAATGTTAGGCAATTCCGGCGTCGGCATGTCTAACCCAGGATCGATCATCAGCACATCAAGACCCGCCCGTGCCAGGGGCCAGGCAGCCGAAACACCTGCGGCGCCGGTCCCCACCACAACAACCTGAGCGCGCATAACCAACCTCAAACGTTGTTGAATAAAATTCGGGCGGCTGCGGGTGCCAAGAAAGACCTCAAAGCGCGCACTATGATCTCCTGCCCGACAGCGATGCCGATGGCTCCAATGGTGAATACTGGAGCCATCGCTCTGTTTTCAAAAGGCGCAACAAGCCATCGAGTGGCTGATACAGGATGAGATTCGACAAGCCGCAAGACAAGGTCGAGTCTTCGCAGAAGTTCCTGCTCACGCTCTCCAAGTGCCTTGCTTCGATCCAGCAGTGCCAGCGCGAGCGTCGAAAATGGCCTCCAAAGGTTTGCCTTTAACAGAGATTGCCCTTTGAACTGCTCCATCGTCCGCGCATAGGCCCGTACGGTGGAAAGTGGAGGCTTGATTCGCCCTAGATAGGCAATCATCAAGCCGCCCTCAGAAAGCAAGGCGCGCCTAGATGCCCGCGCCTCCGACATATCGAGATTTGAACGGCCTAATATTGTGTCAATTGAAGGGAAAGGGCGCAGAGTGATACCACTTTTGATCAGATCTGCTGATGTATCCATTCTTTTTGTCGCAGCGAGCGAAGCAAGCCGATCCGACGCCGACAGGTTTCCTGTAGCTTTGCTCGAGAAACCCAGCAGCACCTGGAGCGCTATCATAGGTGTTGGGAGAAATAACGATCTGCTACCGTTCTCGTTTGCCGCAAGGGTTGCGAGAAAGGTATCAAAAGCGATCGGTTGACCGGCCGCCGCAAACACGTACGTTTTCTTATGAGGTGCGTTCAACGCCGTCAGGAGGCATTCAGCAAGGTCGTCAACATGGATAGGTTGGACCAGTGGCCGCGGCCAAATCAAGCGCGGCAAGATGCGCGTACGGCGTACTAAATTGCAAAGTTTTCCATAGAGCCCTTTCTTAGGGCCACCATAGACCAAGCCAGGACGGATTGAAACGCCGCCAAGTTGGGTAACTTCTGTTTCAAGCTCCAGCTTGCCATATCCGTATGGCGATGTTGGCGCTGCTGCGGATTGGCTTGATACAAACAGCAAGCGAGCCTCTTTTGGAAGAGCTGCCGCCAGACAGCGCAGCGCCTCTCTCTCGGCGTCGAGCGATCCACCCTGTATATCGGCTGCCAGATGGATAAGTCCGATGATCTCGCTGGGCAGAGAGGGAATCAAAGGCTTCTGGATATCAAACGCCACGTTGGTCACGCCGACGACGTCTACAGGTCGTCTTCCTAGAGCGAGAACCGAATAACCTGACTGCAGAGCCTTTAAGGTCAGTCTCTCACCGATGTATCCAGTGGCTCCCGTGATGGCGACCAACGGTCGCATTTTTTGTCCGTCCCACCCGGCTGTTGGCTGCTTCAAAGTCTGCCTGCAGTCGACTGCGTGGACTGGGCGGGCTGTTTGCGCGAAAAGATCAATTGCCGTGTCAATGTGTAGGTCAAAACAATCAAACTTACGTCAGCAACGATCTTTGCCGAGAACGGACCAAATCCAAAAAACACAAGTACAAAAAGCATGCAAGTACTGACCCCCGCGTTGGCCAGAAGTGAGACAAAGTAAAGCCCAGCTTGGGTGGTGAATGACCATTTTTTTTCGCCGCGGAACGTGAACATTCGGTGTGCAACGAACGCAAATCCACCCGCTGCCGCCTTACCCAAGAGATTTGATGCAACTATCATTGTTTCGGTAGTATACAAAGCTATCGCAAAGACACAAAGCTCCAAGGCAAAAGCTAGCACCTGAACAATTCCATAAACAACGGCTTCTTTGGTGGTGGAGCGTATTGCAAATAAACTTCTCACCGCGGCAGTGTGCCAGCGCGGCTTGAAATCTCCTTGCATATGTTTGTCTCCGCCAATACCGTTGAAAATTATCGAACAAAATGAGGATATCAGATCGAAAGACAAAGACCAATTGGCCTTTTTGTGCAAAATTAGCGAAGTGTTCAGGGTTTGTCTTCCGGCCTTCACACACCTGAGACGATTGTAGCGCCGACGTGACACGGACAGCTGATTTGGCTAGGATAACGAGATGTTGAGACGATTGCTTGCGTTGCCCGAACTAAGCCGTGTTGATGTCGACGGTCATTCGCGCATCGACGTGCACGGCACAGTTTTATCCCGAAAGCCGATGCTCCGGAATGTATTTGCGGAATGTCACCAGCTTTTTATGGAACTGGATAGGAAGCACTTCGGTTCTACTGAAGGGCTGCGGATTGAATTGGGAGCGGGCGTCGCTCCTGTGAAGGATACCTATCCTGAGGTACTAGCAACGGACATCGTTACCGCTCCTGGCCTCGATCTTATCATCGATTCACAAGATATGGATCTGGACACGTCAAGTGTACGGGCCTTCTATGGACAAAACTGCTTCCATCATTTTTCAGATCCAGACGCTTTCTTTCGGGAGTTGACGCGGGTCACAAAGCCAGGTGGCGGCGCGATCTTGATCGAGCCATTTCACGGGCCGGTGGCATCGGTGTTGTTCAAGCACCTATTCGCATCGGAGATTTTTGATAAAAATCAAACAACATGGAAAACCCCGCAATCATCCGGCCCAATGTATGGAGCAAACCAAGCACTAAGTTATATTGTATTCAAACGAGATGCATTTGAACTTTCTCAGAAGTACCCTTCGTTAGAAATTGTTGAACAAAAACCTCTTGATAATTACGTTAGATACTTGCTTTCTGGTGGGCTTAATTTTCGTAGTCTGGTCCCCAGTTGGTCCGAAGGAGCTTTGCGCGGCATAGAGGCGGTCCTTCGGCCTGCAGCAGGGTGGTTAGCTTTGCATCATGTTGTTGTCTTGCGCCATCGGGACAATTGAAACATTTTTGTGATTTTGCGTGGAACAAGAGAGGTGGCTCGGCTTGTTTAAACAGTTTTTGGGTCGCTGATAACTGGTCTCGTCTCGTGGTTATGCTCCCGGCGAGATTGTCTGCAGCACATTGACGTCATAGACTATGCAAAAGGCGAATAGCGCGAGTCGCCTGATACAACCCAGCCCGTGCAGCCACTTATAAAGCGCGTTTTCATCGCCACTTTCCACGAGCCCGACCAGTTCACTCCGCCACGCCTCTTGCCGTGCAGCGGTACCGGTTAGGGAGGGATTGTCCTTCAGGTCACTGGATTGCGCCTGGAAACAGCGATGCCGCACGCTGCCTCCAAGGCCTCGATACCAAGCCAATGTGCGCACGAGTCAGAGGCCCGCACAGACTTTTCCGTCAGTTTCCAGCGGATTTGGTAGGCGTCTGTAGATTTTGTGAATTCTCCGCGAGAGGCCGCCGAAAGCCACACTCCACGCTTTCGACCTGTCACGCGATTTGTCACTCCCATCTGACACCGTTGAGAGACGCCGCCCGACATTCTGCTGCTGCAAACTCTGGGCTGCTTCAGTCAATGATGATAGTGGGCTTTGCTGACAGCCAGCATCAGGATTCGGATATGCGGCTTGAACAGCCAGACAGAGCCAAGGAAAGCAAACCCCTGATCAACAGCATTGTTGATGCTGCAACCTGTCACGTCACGGTGGAAAAACAGCCTAACCAGCGCAAGGCGTCATTCTGGAAAGCCACGTTGGTTCCCGAGAACCAGTTGGTCAGCGCGCGCGTTGCAATTTTTATGACGGATGCAGCCGGTGAGTTTCCAATCCTCGCAGATCTGCCTTCTGATCGGGATGGAAGCTGTTCGCGGGTGTTTCGCCTGCCCTCGCCACCGTCGCGTGTCGTCTTCTCTGTGCAACCGGCCTCGGCTGCTGACCGGGGCGTGACCTGTCGTTTCGCGCTTGTTCCGCTCAAGGAAAAAGCAGAGTTGTTGCTGTCCAAAATCAAGGGCCTGGCAAGGCGCCCTTCACAATGGATCGGCAAGTGGCGTCACTTCACCGCAGCTCCGATGCCTCTTTCCTTTCGCAAGACATGGCAGGAGAGGGAAACTGCAGAAACGCAATGCGCGCGTCTACTGGCCATGTATGACAGTGCGGACGAACGGACGCGCATCCGCCTGTTGCTGGCTGCTGCCAGCACGCCATTGCCCGGCCTGAAGCTCGTGCTGCTTGAACGGACAGGGGGCGCCTGTCCATCCATCCGGATTGTGTCCGCCAGTATCGAGAGCGGAACCTTTTCCTTGAAGAAGGCAGGGCAGATCGGGCTTGTTGCCATCACGGGCCAGGAGGAAAGATCGCCGGCCCAGCAGATCGCGGAATGGCTTTTGCTCGAAGAGCCTGATGCTGTGATTTTCGCCAATGACACGGGATCTTTTGCCGAACTCGGCCCTGCCCTGCTGGTTGCGGCATTGCAGCATCCTGGCGTTACAATGTCGACAGGGGATTATCTGACACCCGCCGCGGATGGCCAATTCCGCTGGGTTGCCCTGCCTGCATTCAGTCGTGTCCTGTTGCAGGAGTTGAATTACATCAACGGTGCGGGGGCCTTTGTCTGGGATCAGAAGGTTGCCACCCTGTTCGCAGGGTTACCGTCCGATGCTTTGACGCTGTCGGGCCTCGCTCGCCAGCTGTCTCGCGGCAATCCCGATGCGGCTTTCCACCATGTGCCGCGCGCGGTTTTTGTCTGTCAGGACGCGCCATTGCGGACCTCCCGAAACGTCCCGCACTCAGGCGACGAAGCGACTGACCAGAAGGTGGTGGATTCCAAGCATCGGATCTCCATCATCATCCCGACAAAGGATCGTCTCGATACACTTCCGCCTCTCGTCAACCGTCTGCTTCCTCTCCTTGGCGAGCACATGGAACTGATCATCATCGACAATGGATCGCGCCATCCAGACGTTCTCACATTTCTGACGCAGGCAGGCGAGCACCCCAACGTTCAGGTAGTCCGGATCGAGGTACCGTTCAATTTCGCCGACCAGTGCAACCGTGGCCGTGCGCTGGCAACCGGCGGGGTGATCATCTTTCTCAATGACGATATCTCGTTTGACGACCCAACCGTTTTCTTCACGCTTGACCATGCGGCTCGGCGTCCGGAGATTGGTTGCGTCGGTGCCTGGCTTCTCTATCCAACAGGGCGCATCCAGCACGCTGGCGTGATCATTGGAACGAATGGAGTCTGTCAGCATGAATATCTCGGCCTTCACCCTGATGCGGCAGAGGTGGACGATCCCCGATTTCACGCGACCCATGATGTGGCTGCTGTCACGGGGGCTTGCCTTGCGGTCCGCGCCGAGACATTCGACGCCGCCGGTGGGTTCGATCCGGCATATGCCGTGACGCTCAACGATATCGACCTCTGCCTGAGGGTCCGCAGATTGGGCTTGATCAACATCGTCATGCGCAACGTTGTGTTGACACATTACGAGTCACTCAGCCGGGGCCTCGACAGCAAGACATCGCAAATGCTGCGCCTCAACCAGGAGGTCTCGCTGTTCTGCCGCGCTTGGCAACAGACGCTCGTGATGGGAGACCCCTATCGCAGTCCGCTTCTCAGCGATGAGGCGAGCCGCCTGCGCTGATTTGCGTCGGTGAAACACCAGTCCCCTCGATCAACCAAGCCCTTCGGTTAAACAAGCCGCTCGGTCACTTGCCAAAACCTTTCGTCAGACTCATGTTTTCGACACTACGGATGCAATGGGAGCCAACCCAATCCATGTCGGCTTGTACAGGGACTCGACAAGGGTGATGCCGTTGTAGCGATGCTGAATGATGGCCCTGCCCCGGTCGGCTCGGTGTTGGGCGAGGGCAGGATCGCGGCGAACCTGTTTGAGTGCATCAGCCGCTGCTGCCAGATCGGGTTCGGCCCAAAGGCCGGGGTCGCGCAGATCAACCATCGGGCTTGCAGGCACCAACGTGACCGGGATCGGAAAGCCCGTCTCGACCGAGAGATACTCAGACGTCGCGCTGTGGTCCGATGCTATCACCGGGATGCTGCAGGTCATCGCTTCAGCAAGCGTGAGGCCAAAGCCCTCGCATCGATGCAACGAGACAAAGGCATCGGCGTCCTTGAAGCGTTGCGCGTGTGCGGTATGGTCCTGCAGTGTTGCATCAATGACAAGGCTCAAACCTGCCGCCGAGGCTTTTGCCTGAAGCATCCTCGCCATGTCGCTCCCGGCCTGAGCGCCACGCAGGACCATCCGCACTTCGACATCCGGGTCCGATCCAAAGGCCCGTTCGACCGCGTCGAGGACGGCGGCAGGATTCTTGCGTTCTCCCGCAACGCTGGTGTCGCCGATGAAAAGGATACGGAAAATGGGGTCGGGGCGAACGGCCGTCGAGGCTCCCTCAATCTGAATGTCGGCGAGAGGGATCGGCATGACGAGAACGGGTCTTTCGAGGCCAAGGCTGATCGATCTGGCGGAAAAATGACTGGGTGAGGCAACAGTATCGAACAACGCCGCCTGTTTCCTCCAGCTTTTGGGCAAGTGGTCGTATTCCCAGACAAAATTGCCAATCAGGTGCTTCCCGTGCAGCAAGCGCTTTCCCATGGCCCACAGCACGAAGGCCGCCGTCGGCGGATTGGCGAACACAATGACAGTGCCGCTCCCCGTGGCCGCCGGAGCTCCGCCATCGAAAGAAACCGAACATTCTTGCCGAAGGGTCTCTGTCGTATCAAATGTAAAGACCGGTAGGCCCGCTTGCCGCAACGCCGTAACCGTCAGCCGCGCGGCCTCTCCCAGGCCCGTTGGCGCGCGAAAGGCACCGGCAATCACATAAGGCGCAACCATTGGGGATATAGCGGCGCCCCCTCGGAGTGACAGCCTGGCTCCCAGCAACACAGCGTTGGCAAACCCGGCTCTGCGTGCAGGATGCGGGATCTTCTGCCAGAGTCTGTGGAGGAAGGGATAACCCGATATGGTCATTATCAATGTGTCATCCGGACTTGCGATCGCAGAATGTTTTGATGCTCAGGTGATGGCAAACATCTCCTGTCTGTCCATGCGTTCCGGTTGCAGCCCGACCACTCTGGTGATCGATCTGCATAGGTCATGCTTTAGCGGAGAATCACAAGGCCACTTAACCAAACTTTTTATCTGTTTTATCAGTTTTGCTTGCCACATTGGCAGACAAATAATCTGGGTATGGGCGGATCATGTGTTATCTCTGCAATGGGCAATCGAGTGGTGGCTTCCATGCGACCGGATATGAAACGTCGGCCCCTACGCCACTTTACGGGCAAGGCGCGACATCGACAGCCAGTGGCACAGGCGTGCAATCAACCGACGGATTGATCTCTGGCTTCCGCTGGGCCTCGACAAACCTCACGTTCGCAATGCCCGCTTCAACCGCGTCCTACCCGGAATACGATCCGGTCTATGATGAGGAGATCGCCACATTTGCACCGGTGGTCGGTACTCTGGCGACGACGGTCCGCGCAGTAATGAGCCACGTCTCGCAATACACCGGCCTGACAATCACTGAGACGGCCAACGCGGGCCTTGCCAACATTCGGGTTGGCCGAACAGCCGAGGCGGAAACCGCGTTCGCCTACCTGCCTGATGGCTCCGGCTATGGTGGCGATATCTGGATTGGCATGAGCAGCGATTATGACGCGCCCGTGCGGGGTGACTACGGTTGGGCAACGGTGCTCCACGAAACCGGGCACGCGCTGGGCCTCAAGCACAGCCACACCTATATCGGCGGAAGCAACCCAGCGGCCATGGATCCTTATGATGACAATACCGGCGTCACTGCACTGCCCGTCCCCGGTGCCTACGACAGCCTCGAATACACGGTCATGTCGTACCGTTCCTATGCCAACCAGGATCTGGTCGTGTTCGACTTTTACACGAACGAAGCGGCAGGCTATCCGCAATCCCTGATGATGCTTGATATCGCGGCTCTTCAAGCGATGTATGGCGCGGATTTCACCACGAACAGCACCAATACGGTCTACACCTTCTCGTCGACGACCGGCCAGATGTCGATCAACGGTGTCAGCGAAGGCGCTCTGGCAGGCAACCGCATTTTCCGCACGATTTGGGATGGCGGCGGCATCGACACCTATGACTTCTCGAACTACACGTCTGACCTGCAGATCAATCTTGCTCCGGGTGCCTCTTCCCTGCTCGCACTCACCCAACGCGCGAACCTCGGCAACGGCAATTTTGCGGCCGGCAATGTCTATAATGCGCTGCAATATGCAGGCAATGCGGCATCCCTGATCGAGAACGCCAATGGCGGTTCGGGCAATGACAGGATCAGTGGCAACACTGCCGACAATACGATCAATGGCGGTATCGGCAATGATTCCCTGTTCGGTGGCGGCGGCAACGACTGTCTGCTGGGCGGTGCTGGCAACGACACGATCTACGGCGGCAGCGGCGTCAGCGACCCGGCGGATTCGGCCGACACCATCGGCGGCGCGGCGGGCAACGACCTGATTTACGGCAATGCGGGCGATGATGTGCTGCGCGGCGGTGCCGACCAGGACAC
>JANNEO010000115.1:0-7855 GCA_031378805.1 Hyphomicrobiales bacterium | reverse complement strand
ATATATATCCGCTGATCTGGAAGGGTCCTTCGATCGTGCCGAAGTCCGGAATGATCACGCGCCAGTCGCGGATGATCCCGTCGAAGAATGTCTGCCGTGCCAGCAGGTCCGAGGCGCCGTCCTTGAACACCCCACCGCCCGTGATCGTCGCTTTCTTCGCTCCGGCTCCCGACAGCAGCTCGCGCCACCGCCCGGCGCTTTCCGCATGGGTGATATCAACCGCTTCGGCATCGAATGCGATGCGGCGAGAACGCAGTCCCGCCAGTGTGACGAAGGCACTGGTGTCATCGCGCACCTTCAGGAGCATGTCTTTTCCGCGCTGTGCAGCCATGATCGTATCCTTGAAAAAGCGGTTAGAGTGGAACGCAGCCCTGCCTCAGATGACCTCGGTCACGGCGCGAATGCGCATCAGCGTGCGCCATGTCTCGCCATCCTTCAGAACGCTGGGTTCGACCGCGAGAATGAGCAGGTTGACCAGCCGATGTCCGGTCAGGACAGCTGGGAGCGAGGCAAGTGCCAGGGTGATCGTGTCGGCGATCTGCAATCCCTCGCTGCTGCCATTGCCGCGACACCAGATGCCAAGCACCAGGTCCGTGGCATGGCCGTCGTCCGAGGATGTGCCATTTTCTCGTGCCACAGCCGAGACGAAGGCCACATGGGGATAGGCCGCGTGCTTCGGCTGATCAGCGAAAATTTTTGGCTCGCGCAGCACGGCAAGCACACCGTTGTCCGTTTGCAGGCGTAGCCGCATGGCCTCACGAAGGGCATGGACGGGCGAGGTCATCGGGCATCCTCCAACATTGATCGGCTGATTTTCAGCTGTCGGTAGGGCGCAATCAGCCGTTCGACCTCCCCGATCACGTCCGGGCGACGCACGCCCTCGCGCTCCGGCCCACGTGCCTCATAGGCCGCAACCAGCAGCAGCCGCATCGCTTGCCGCAGCGGCTCGGGGCAATCGATGGCCGTCGTGCCATAGCCCGCCACCACGTCGATCTCGATCCCGCTGCGACCACGACCGGGGCCAGGTGGGCTTTTGACGGCCAGTACGGGAGGCTCCATGCCGGGTTCCAGCGCATAAAGCACCGAGGCCAGCACCATTGCTGCCCCTGCAGCGTCCATCACCCGGACTGCCGTGACGCTGATGACGGGCAGGATTGGCAGCATCACACGGGCTTCCGCAGGCCATTGATCAAGCACGATCCTCCAGGTTTGTGCCATCAGGGCACGCCCCGTGCGGGCCTCTATCCGCTCACGCGCCGCCTTGATCAGTGCCGCAATCAGGCCATCATCATCGGCATGGTCTACGCGCAGCCAACGCTTGGCTTCGGTCAGACCGATGGGTTCCACTGTGGGAACGTTCACAATAGTGCGACGCATGGCTTGCCTCCGCCGGAAAAACCGGCAATTCGGGATCAACTGGAATTGAAACGTTCATGGTGCCCACGAACCAGACCCTCGCCCGCACGGCTGCGATCATCGCGGCCTTCCTGCTGACGTCGCCTGCGTTGGCTCTGGGCGGAGATGCCGCGTCGGACGCAGGAAGCCGCCTCGAAAGCCGCACCGTGATGGTGCTGGGCTCACGCGGCAGCGTCTGCAGCGGCACAGTGGTTGCGCCCACCATCATCTTGACGGCGGGCCACTGCGTGTCCGGCTCCGGTCAGTACGCGATCGCCTACAAGGAAACTGGTGGCAGCCCGACCTTGCAGGAAGTCCGGCAGGTCGCGCGTCATCCTGAATTCAAAGCGGGCACGCGGGTGTCGATCGATATGGCGCTGGTGCGGCTGAAGCTGCCGCTGCCATCGCGGTTCTTGCCCGTTGCTCTTGATGCGAATGCCGATGACGACGGCGTGGGATCACGCATGACCATTGCGGGCTTTGGCCTGGCACGCGACGGGGACGAGAAGAGCGCAGGCACATTGCGCTCTGCCACCGTCACCGTCCTGCCGCGCTTCTATCCACGCTATTTCCGACTGGGATTGTCGGGTGGTGGCATCTCGGTCTGCAAGGGCGACTCCGGCGGTCCCGTCTTTAGCGACGGATTCACCGGAGCAACTCTCACTGGAGTGATCTACGCCTCGGAACGGCAGCGCGGCGGTCGCCAGTGTGGCGATGTCGCGCAAGCCGTCCGCATTGCGCCACAACGCGGCTGGATCGACCGCATCATGGCGCAATGGGTGCAGTAGCGCTTACGACACGGCGAACTTCAGCAGTTTGAAGGCGTCGAAGTCCTGCACGCCGCCGCCCACGCGTTTGGTCGTGTAGAACAGCACGTAGGGCTTGGCGGTATACGGATCACGCAGTACGCGGATACCCATGCGATCCACCACGAGATAGCCCCGCTTGAAATCGCCGAAGGCTACCGAGAAGCTGCCGGCACCCACATTCGGCATGTCCTCGGACTCGACGATGGGGAAGTTCATGAATGAAGCGTTCTGCCCGAAGGACACCGGCGGTTGCCACAGGTAGTTGCCCTGGTTGTCCTTGAACTTGCGCACCGTTGCCTGGGTGGAGCGGCTCATGATGAAGGTGCCGTTCTGGCGGTAGGGAGCCTTCACGGCATAGGCCAGGTCGATCAGCAGATCGGAGGGCGTCACCGCAGGAAACGCCCCTGTCACACCTGTTGCGAGATAGCCGACATTGCCCCAGTTCCACGTGCCTTGCGGCACGTTGGTATAGGCCAGAATGCCCTTGGGTTTGTCGATGCCATCGCCTGCGATGAAGGCCTGTCCTTCCTTCTCGGCAAACACCGTCTCGACCTCGTCGGCAATCCACTGCTCGATGTCGATGGCACCGTCATCCAGCAACGTCTGGGTCGCCGAAGGCATGGCGTAAAGTTCCATCGCCGGGAAGGTGAGATCCGCCAGAACCTGACTTGCGGTTTGCGGACGCGCCGCTGTCTCGTTCACCCAGCCAGAGGCCGGTCCGGTTGTGGACATGGCTTTCTTCAGCTGGTTGCCCGAGATTTCGCGCACCGTCGCCAGTGCCCGCACCGGGGATATCAAGGCCATGCGGCGCAGCAGTTCCCGCTCCTGTGGCACAGGCACGAGATAGCCACCGTCCGGGCCGGAGCCAGAGGACAACGCCTTTTCCTCCAGCAGCTTCAGCCCCTGCACATCACCCGTGCGGACATAAGCCTCGAAAGCGGCCTTGTGATCGCGGGTGGCACCGTCCAGCGCATCAGCCCTGCCCTCACCCAGCGAAGGACGCCGGGCTTTCAGCGCCAGCTGGTCAAGCCGGGCCTTGGTCTGGTCCAGCGTGCGGTCGATGCGTGCCAGCTTTTCCTCGGTCACGATATCGGGGCCAAGCCGGGTCTCGATCTGGCCGAGCCTGTCGTCATTGGTTTCGCGGAACGCCTCGAAGGCGCGGGAAAAATCCTCGAAGGCCTGGGTCACGTCAGGACCGGCGGCCTTGGTCTCGATGGAAGCAGAAGTCATCGGCAGTTCCTTTGGTTGGGGAATGGTCAGCGATGGGACGCAAGCCGCACCGCTGAACGGTGGATGGCAGCAGCAAGCGCTTCAGGATCAGGCGTCCGGATCAGGCGTTTCACGGCGGAAACCCGGGCACCTGGCAGCATCGGGAAGGTGACAATCGACACCTCCCAGAGGTCGAGCTTTTCGAGATTGCGAACGCCCGTCGCGGCGTCCTTGCGGGCGCGCTCCGTGCGAAAGCCGATGGACAATCCGTCCACCGCGCCAGAGCGCATCAAGGCATGAACCTCCCGCGCCTTGGCGACGGCAAGATTGAGCTGGCCGCGCACCTTGAGGCCCCGGCGATCCTCGTTGATGTCCTCCCATTGGCCCAGCGGGTGCAGCGGATCATGCTGCCAAAGCAGCTTGACTGCGCTGGGTGGCTTGCGGGAAAGGCATTCCTTGAAAGCGCCAGGCACTACCCGGTCACGCCCCAGATCCACCACGCCAAACAGCGAGGCATAGCCTTCGAAGGCACCATCCGCCGACACCTTGGCAAGGGGAGCACCTGCAAACTTGACCTCGTGCGCGACCGGCAGGGCTTTCAGGCGGATTGGTGGCCAATCGACAGCGCAGAAACCATGTGGCGTCATGAAGACCTCCGTTCCTGAACGGCATCGGTTTCCGGCCGCTCACGGCGTTCCAGCCGCGACAGCACATGAAAAAAGCGGCGAAACACGCTCACCGCTTTCATGTCGTCTGATTTCTGCTCCGGCGCGGGATCAGGCCCCCGACCGGACAGGCGCAACAGCCTGTGCGACCCAAATCTTGCAGACACTCTCATGACTGATCTTCCTCGTGGTTACGGTTGAAACGGGAGAGCTCGTGCAGGAAATCCTGCATGAAATGCTCGGTTCGCCTTGCCGTCTCAGCCGCCTCGGTGACACCAAACCAGACCAGCGTGGACGCGCCCGTCGCCCAGATGAACAGGGCGAGATGGCCGATATCGGCGTGATGGATGAAAGCCTGCAGAAGGCTGTCAGGCGTGCTGGGCATGATCGATTCTCCTTGATCCCTCCTCGCTTGCGAAGAGGGTGCCGCCAAAGGTGGTGGGTGGGGCAAAATCAGCGAGGTTCATGTGCCATCGGCGCGAACCCCAGCATCTCCCGCTTCTCGTCCACCGTCAGGAAATCCGCCGCCGTCACGGCACGCCACAGCGGCTCGCGGGTGTCGTTCATCGCATCGACACCATCGAAATCAGGAGTGAGCGTGAGGCCCACACCCAGGTGCTGCGACAGGAAGAGCGACAGGCTCTGCGCTGTCTTCGTCACCAGCGGAGCCACGCATTGCCGCCAAAACACGCGGTTCGCCTCGGCATAGTTCGCATGGGTGTTGTCGCCAGCCAGCCCCAGAACCAGCGGAGGCACGCCGAAAGCCAACGCGATCTCGCGGGCCGCCACGTTCTTCAGTTCGATGAAGTCCATGTCCTTGGGCGAGAGCGATAGGGGCTTCCAGTCGAGGCCACCCTCCAGCAGCAGCGGTCGCCCGGCATTGGCCGCCCCCTGGAAACCTTCCTCCAACTCGCGCTTCAGCCGGTTGAACTGCTCCTCGCTCATGTTCGCGCCATCCGCGGCATAGACCAGCGCACCCGATGGCCGCGCCGCATTGTCGAGAAATGCCTTGTTCCAGCGGCTGGCCTCGTTGTGGATGTCGATGGCGATGGCCGCTGCCTCCATGGCGGAGAGGCCGTAGTGATCATCCACCGGATGCGCGAGCATCAGGTGCAGGACGGGAGACGCGCCTTCCGTCGCATCGAAGCGCACGGCACGACCGTTGATGGCATACTCATAGGCTTCCGGCCAGCCATCGGCACCGGGCACCACGCGCATCCTGTCGGAGCGCAAGACGTGCAGCTCGCGTGGGCTGCCATCGAGCACGACGCATTCGAGATAGGCATTGCCTGACAGGATAAGCTGCAGGAACAGCGCTTCCAGCAACGCCTGCCCCGCCTGGCGCACATTGGGTGCCGCGAGCAGCTGGGCGGCACGCTTGGCCACCTCCGCATCAGCGCCACCCGCATCCAGCGGCACGGACGCTGCCGCCTCCGCAATCAAGCGCACGGAGCGATGGGCGATCGGATTGGCCATGAAGCCCTCGCGGGCAAAGCCAGCATAGTCGCGCGACGTCCAGACCGGACGCCCCTGCGACGAGAACGCGATGAGCGGGCCAGCCCGCGATGCCTTGGTGGCATCAGGGCGAGCGGATGTATTCCCCGGAGCAAAGGCGCTCCGCAGGCGGGAGAGGATGGTGGGCATCGGAGAGACTTTCAAAAAAAATCCGCCCGGTTGGGCGGATATTCCGATCATTTTGGTGGATTTATAAGTTGATTTTATTCCGTTACTAACTTCCAAAATTTATCAGCTAATGTGCTATGAGAATTAGATAATGCTCTGCCTACGATAAACTTGGGAATTTCATACTCAAGCGCGAGGCGACTGAGCGCGTTCGGCTGAGCTGCAACTTTCTCCCTATCAACACTTCTAAATCGATATGGATAGAGAATTTCAATAGCAGCAACTTCAGCAAGGGCTTCCGATTGCGCACCATTTTTTGCCATCTTACCATTTTCAGTAGAAAGTGACATTTCCACTAAGTATGATGATACTGTCTCTACTCCGTCAGTAGACCAGTCTTCTTTTTCGTCTATTGCAAGATGCATTAATTCTTTTGTAGCAGAAAATCTTTTAAGATCATTTGCAAGATCATGCTTCACATAGACCAGAGCATGATTATTATTATAGCGCTCAACAATACTCCTGAGGAATGTCCCCTCGTACATCACTTCTTGTATACCAATTTTTAAATTATACATATCAGAAATTACATATTTTACATCGTCAACAGATATAGGAACGTGTTCCTTATTCAGACAATACATATCCTTATGTTCCTGAATTTGTTTAATTTTTCGGAACAAGTTTTCTATTTTTTTGCTCTCAACGTACATGATCCACCAAAGAAAAAGGCCTCAGATAGCTGAGGCCTTCTCTTTAGCTACCTTGGGATAGTTGCTCATTGCCTTCGGGTGTCATTAAAGTCAAGATCTTTGACATCACCACGACCGACAGCCTCGTACAAGGCATTGACCTCAGCACACACTTGTTCACCCAAAGCTTCGCTTGGATTCACAACAAAGAATTTGACATCAACGAGACCAGCGGCAGCCTTTACCTCGAAGCGCTCTTTCAGCTTCTGGCATTCAGACCTTTCCATTTCCGCCTCCTGTTCAAACTCCGCAACCTTCACTCAGAATCGTATCCGAATTATGACATCAGCGACTTAAGCGAGTGTTAACGTTTCGTTTACATCTAGTTAATCTGCGAAATCGAGTTTTCCCCAATTTCGCAAGTTTTGCATTTATATAGCGATTCAACACCAAAGCGCAACTGATCGTGCTTGACAAAGTTAACCAGTTTAAGGGTGAAAACTTGCAAAGAAGCTGCGTCATACGCACTTTTTTCCTGATTTGCAGAAAAAAATGTCAATTCACAAAATCGTGATCACAACCCCCGCACCCGGGGCCGCCCGCGCTCTGCCTCGCCCAGCGCCGTCAGCGCCCACACCAGCGCGTCCAGCCGGTCAGGCGAGCGACCGTCGGACAGCCCGTCAGGGCCAAACAGGCACATCTCGTCCTCCAGCGCCGGAAAGCGCCCGGCATGGCGCACCCTTCCCTGTGCATACAGTGCCGCGATGGGTTCTGCCCTGAGGTGCTTGCCGCGTGATGCCCGCACCTTGGTGATGGGCAGCGCGGCATCGATGTGCCGCAGCACGCTTTCCACCATATCGCCACCCTGGTTGATCTCGGCCACGATCTGGTCCGCCTCCAGCGAGCGGTAGAGTTCTACGGCAGCCGCCGCCCATTGCTCGGGCCGCGCCGCGTCGACACTGGCATCGGCCAGCACGGCATAGCCACCACTGGCGAGGCTGGCTGCCGCCACGATGCCGCAGCAGGAGGCCGCCCCCGATCCCGCGGGCGGGTCGATGGCAACCACAATGCGTTTCAGGTCATCTTTCGGCAGGCGCGCCAGCACCAAACGCTCGATCTGGTCGCGGCTCCAGAACGCATCGCTGCGCTCCTCCACGAAAGCCCCGTCCAGCTCCTGCCGCCCCAGCCGCGTCCCGGCGTAGCGACTCACCACCTCATCCAGAAAGGCTGGCGCGAGATTATAGGCGTTGGCGGCTGTCGGTGCCTGGCTCAGTGCGGTGCGCGGGTCAGTGGCCAGGCGCTTCAGCAAGGTCGTCGGCCTCGGTGTCGTGGTCACGATCTCGCGCGGACGCTTCCCCAGCCGCAGGGCGAATTGCAGATTGTCCCATGCCGCATCGGCGTGTTTCCATTTCGCCAGCTCATCGCACCATGCCGCATCGAATTGCGGGCCGCGCAAGGCCTC
>JANNEO010000145.1:0-17784 GCA_031378805.1 Hyphomicrobiales bacterium | reverse complement strand
GGCTGCACGAAGCATCCCTGCTCGTGCAGGCGGCGATAGGCGGCGCGACGGGAGGCGTAGAAATCTTTCGTCACGGGACTCATCCTTTTTCCATCCAGGCGTTTGGCCATGGTGACGGCCTGCCGACCACCGGGGTAAATCCGGCCTGTTTCCTCATAGCCGAGGCGGCCATAGAAGGCGCGGTTCGAGACCATCTTGATGTTGGTGTAGAGACTGATCTCACTGTAACCGCGTTCGCGTGCCCGCTGTTCTGCGAAGAGCATGAGCTGACGGCCCGTGCCTTGCCCGGCGGTACTGTCATCCACCGCGATGTTGTAGACCTCGAACACTGCTGGCTCGATCCTCAGAACCAGCGATGCCGCCAAACCACCTTCTTTGCCCTCCAGCACCCAGCCTTCCCATTGTGCCGTATCGGCCAGCATTGCGGCATAGTCCGCGACAACCGGCATGGGCGGGATACCGATCAGTTCGATCATGCGAGCGTAGGCCCTGCGGGCGAGCGCAGATAGCAAGGGGGCGTCAGCAGGTGTTGCCGGGCGAAGATTCATGCGCGGCATGATGCGCGAGCGCGAGGTGGGCTGCCAATGCAAAATGCTGATCCGGGGGATTTGTGCGGGAGATCGGGGGCCATCTTTCCTTCTCCCTTGGGAGAAGGTGCCTGCCGGATGGCAGGCGGATGAGGGAGAGCCACCGACGGCAGGGATTCTCCCTCATCCGTCAGGCTTCGCCTGCCACCTTCCCCCAAGGGGGAAGGGAAAAAACTCTATAATTTGCGACCGATCGCCAGGAACTTGTCCGCCCGTGCCTTGCGGATGTCCTCGCGCGAGCGGCCCGAAAAGCCCGCGAAAGCGCCTGCGATGGCGTCGCCCGCCGCCGCCACGGCAGCGTCCCGATCGCGGTGGGCACCACCGCCCGGCTCCTTGATGATGCCGTCGATCACACCGAACCGCAGCAGATCCTGTGCCGTGATCTTCATGGTGGTCGCTGCATCCTGGGCGCGGCCTGAGTCGCGCCAGAGGATCGAGGCGGAGGCTTCGGGCGAAGCGACTGTGTAGATCGAATGCTCCAGCATCAGCACCTTGTTGGATGTGGCGATGGCGACAGCACCGCCAGAGCCGCCCTCACCGATGATGACAGCAACGCTTGGAACACCGATTTCAAGCCCTTTTGATGTGGACTGCGCGATGGCCTCGGCCTGCCCGCGCTCTTCAGCACCAATGCCGGGATATGCGCCAGCCGTATCCACCAGGCTGATCACGGGAATATCGAAGCGGTCCGCCATCTCCATCAGGCGCACGGCCTTGCGATAGCCCTCGGGCATGGCCATGCCAAAATTGTGGCGCAGGCGCGACTGGGTATCGACACCCTTCTCCTGGCCCATGACGCAGACACTCTGACCACGAAAACGCCCGAAACCACCAACAATGGCCTCGTCCTCACCAAAAAAGCGATCTCCCGCGAGCGGAGTGAAATCCTCGATCAGGCCGGTGATGTAATGGTTGAAATGCGGGCGCTCAGCATGACGCGCCACTTGCGTCTTCTGCCACGGCGTCAGGTTGGCATAGAGTTCCTTCAGCGCCTGCGTCGCCTTGCCCTCAAGCTTGCCGATTTCGTCACCAAGAGCCTGAGAATCGCCACTGGACGCGAGTTTGCGCAGCTCTTCGATCCTGGCTTCGAGTTCGGCGACGGGTTTTTCAAAATCGAGGTAGGCACGCATGGGCGAGATGAAACGATCCCGTGGGGGCTGACAGGAGCGCCAACCTTCAAACTGCGCCCGCTTTAGCCCGTAAAGGGTGCGGACGGAAGCGTGGGGAACAAGATTTCCATTGGACAAGCCAAATGCCGTCTTGCCGACGTCAACGGTTTGAGCACAACAACGTGAGCTCATTACGGCTCCTGCCGCCACCCAAGGAAACTTCGCCAGTGGAAACCTTGAGAAGAATTGTCACGCACCCGCGCACGGAGCGCGTGATCATCACACTGATCATTCTCAACGCCATTACGTTGGGGCTTGAGACATCAAAGACGGCAATGGCCGAAATCGGAGGCCTTCTGTGGTGGATTGACCATATCCTGCTGGCGATATTCGTAGTGGAACTTCTCGCGCGGATTGTCGTTCACAGGCTGGCGTTCTTTAGGGATCCCTGGAGCTTGTTCGATTTTGCCGTGGTTGTCATAGCACTGCTTCCCGCCACGGGCTCACTCTCCGTCCTGCGAGCCCTGCGCATTCTCAGAGTTCTGCGACTGCTGACTGTCGTGCCGTCGCTGCGCCGCGTTGTGGCAGGGCTTATCGGCGCGATGCCCGGGATGGGTTCGATCGCAATGCTGCTGTCGATCGTCTACTACGTTTTTGCCGTCATGGGGGCAAAGCTCTACGGTGACACAAACCCCGAACTTTTTGGCGACCTTGGAACGTCTGCCTACACATTGTTCCAGTCGATGACTTTCGACGACTGGTCAAATGGCATAGTCAAACCACTGATCGAAAAGGGAAATACCTTCGCCTGGTTCTTTGTCATGACATTCATGGTCCTGTCGGCATTCATGGTGCTGAACCTGTTCATTGGTGTCGTTGTAACAGCGCTCGATGACGTGAACGAAGAAATCAAGGCAGCGAAGGGCGTGCAAGATCCCATCCTGGTCGAGCTCAGATCTCTGCGTGCCGAGGTGACAGCGCTGCGCGAGAAGCGGTAGCGGCGGACGCAGCAGCCTGATAGTCCGAGGGCATGTCGTCGCTCACCAAGATCGCGGCAGGGAGCATCGCCATCGGCGTGGTGGTCTTCCTGCTCAAGCTGCTCGCCTGGTGGCTCACCGGGTCGGTTGCGCTTTACTCCGATGCCATCGAGAGCATCGTCAACGTGGTGGCGGCCACCGCGGCGCTCTACGCCGTGCATCTGGCCCAGATGCCGCCTGACAAGGAGCATCCTTACGGACATCACAAGGCGGAATATTTCGCCGCCGTGCTTGAAGGTGCGCTGATCCTGGCTGCCGCCTTCGCTATCTTTACGGCGTCCTACAGGGCCTACACAACCGCCAGCGCCATCCAGACACCGTGGCTTGGCATGGCGGTGAACGCGCTGGCGGCGCTCATCAATGGTCTGTGGTGCGTCCTGCTCATGCGAGAGGGCCGCAAGCGCCGCTCGCCTGCCTTGCTTGCGGATGGCAGGCACCTGCAAACCGATGTGGTCTCGTCGCTGGGCGTCATGGCCGGACTGTCGGCGGCATACCTGACTGGACTTCCCTGGCTTGATCCCCTGCTGGCCTGCCTTGTTGCCCTCAATATCCTGTGGTCGGGCACGCGGCTGATCAAGGAATCAGTCGGTGGCCTGATGGACGAGGCCGTGACGCCCAAGGTGATGACCAGCATCCGCGCCGCCATCGCCGAGGGTGGTGATGGTGCCATCGAGGCGCATGACCTGAGAACAAGGGCGGCAGGCAGCGCGACGTTCATAGAGTTTCACCTCGTGGTGCCATCCAGCATGACGGTGGGCGAGTCCCACACGATTTGCGACCGGGTCGAAGCCGCGATCCGCAAGGAGGTTGATAGCGCAGTGATCACCATCCATGTGGAGCCGCCGGAAAAGGCGAAACACAAGGGCGTGGTGGTCATTTAGTCCGGCCTTGCGCCACCCTGCCCGGCTGGCCTAAATCTGCCCAATGGGATCAGGCTCGCACAACCACTCACACGGCCCTGACGGCCCGTGGAACGACATGGAACTTCGCGTCAAGGCGCTGGAGACCATCCTGACCGAAAAGGGCTATATCGATCCGGCGGCGCTCGATGTGATCATCGAGACCTATGAGCATCGGGTTGGCCCCAGGAATGGCGCTCGCGTGGTCGCCAAGGCCTGGAGCGATCCTGACTATCTCACCCGGCTGCGCCAGGACGCCACTGCGGCCATTGCAGAACTGGGATTTTCCGGGCGCCAAGGTGAACACATGCGCATCGTCGAGAACAGGCCCGACATGCACAACCTTGTGGTCTGCACGTTGTGCTCCTGTTACCCATGGAGCGTGCTGGGCCTGCCGCCGGTATGGTACAAGTCTGCGCCCTACAGGGCGAAAGCGGTCATCGATCCGCGCGGCGTACTGGCGGATTTTGGTCTCAAACTGCCTGCGGATCAGACGATCCGCGTCTGGGATTCAACTGCCGAACTGCGATATCTTGTCATCCCGCAGCGGCCTGCCGGCAGCGATGATCTGTCCGAGGAGGCCCTTGCCGCCCTTGTCACCCGGGACGCGATGATTGGCACCGGTCTGGCTTTGGCACCAGGGACAACATCATGAATGGGCCGCAGGATCTCGGCGGCCAGATGGGACATGGTCCTGTGCATCCAGAACTGGACGAACCGCTGTTTCACGCGCAGTGGGAAAAGAAGGCCCTGGCGCTCACACTCGCCATGGGTGCCTGCGGAGCCTGGACTATCGATACCTCACGGCACGCCCGAGAAACCCTTCCGCCTGCGATCTATCTCACGGTTGGCTACTACGAGATCTGGCTGCGCGCACTGGAGCGGCTGCTTGTCACCCATGAATTGGTGAGCGAGGCCGAGCTTGTCACGGGGCGGATGCTGCAACCCGCACTCCCTGTGAAGCGGGTTTTGAAAGCAGCAGCCACCCCTGCCCTGCTGGCCGCTGGTTCACCCTGTGATCGCCCCTGCATCAGCCCGGCGGCATTCCAGCCCGGTGACCGTGTTCGTATGCTGAACGATCACGTCGGCACGCACACGCGGCTGCCGCGCTATATTCGCGGGCGTGTTGGCGAGGTGGTTGCCAACAACGGATCCTTCGTGCTGCCCGACACCAATGCGCACGGGAAGGGTGAAAGTCCGGTCTGGTGCTACTCCATCCGGTTCCTGGCCAATGAGTTGTGGGGCGCGGGTGCGGACCAGGCATCCGAAGTGATGGTGGATTGCTGGGAGCCCTACATGACAAGGGCTTTGGCATGAGCCGCTGCGCTCTGCCGTCCGACATGCCGGAACTGCGTCTCGACGGGCTGGATGGCGGTACAGCTGCTTTCACGGCGCCATGGGAGGCGCAAGCCTTCGCCATGGCCGTGCTGTTGCACGAGCGCGGACTGTTCACCTGGGGCGAGTGGGCCGAAGTGCTGTCGGGAGAAATCCGGCGGGCGCAAGCGATTGGCGACCCCGACAGCGGCCGGACCTATTATCGCCATTGGTTGAACGCACTCGAAAAGGTTGTCGTGGCCAAGGGCGTCACGAGCCTCGGCATGTTGGGCGTGTTGCGCGACCAATGGGATTTCGCGGCACGGGAAACGCCACATGGCGAGCCTGTGCTGCGCCGCGCCTGACGGGCAATCCGGTCAGTTTGCCGTGACGCCCGCTGCCTTGATCACCGGCACCCATTTGTCGATTTCGGCACGGACATGCGCGGCAAGAGCCTCTGATGTCTGGCCGCTGTCGCCCGCAATGTCGCAACCGAGGTCCAGCAGGCGCTTGCGAACGCCTGCATCGGCCAGTGCAGCACGCCCAGCGGCATTCAGCCTCTCGACGATCTCCTTCGGCGTGTCCTTGGGCGCAAAGATGGCGTTCCAGCCCACTGCCTGGAAGGCGGGCAACCCTGCTTCGGCACTGGTCGGCACATCCTTCGCCGCGTCGATGCGCTGTGGCGTCGCCACAACATAGGTTTTCAGGTTGGACAGCTGCGGCACGATACCGACGGTCTGGTCGCAGACATAGTCCAGTTGCTTGCCCTGCAATGCCTGCATGGCAGGGCCGGAGCCACGGAACGGCACCTGCTGCACCGGCGCACCGATGAGGTGATGGAAGAAGATGCAGGTGAGGTGCGAGGTCGAACCGATGCCGCCATGGCCATAGTTGTACTTCGTGGGATCGGTCTTCACGAGAGCGATCAGTTCCTGCAGCGTATTGGCTGGAAAATCCTTGTGCGCCGCAATCAACATGGGCGTTCCTGCCGCGTTGATGACGGGTGCAAAGTCCGCGCGAGGGTCATAGGCCAGCTGCGGATAGAGCCCGACCGAGGCAGAATGCGTACCCATGTTACCCATCAAGATGGTGTAGCCATCCGGCGCAGAACGCGCCACGCGCAGAGAGCCGGTTGTGCCGCCAGCTCCCGCAACGTTTTCGACCACGATGTTCTGGCCCAGTGTGCGGCCCATGTGATCCGCCATGATGCGAGCGATCACATCGGTCGGTCCGCCGGCGGCGAAGGGCACGACCATGGTGATCAGGCGATTGGGGTAAGCCTGTGCTGTGGCTGGCCCGCCCGTCACGAAGGCGGCCATTAGGCCAAACACCAGGTGCAAGATTTTTGAAAACAACCGCATGGGTTTCCTCCCGGAAGGGGTGCTCGGCGGTCTTTTTTGCACCGCTCTTTCCGTCAGTCTTTGACATCCTGCCTCATTGCTGGCGATACCGAAAGCGTAAATGCAATGATCAAGAGAGCGACCACCGCCATGAAGACCTATCGCATCGCAGCCATCCCCGGCGATGGCATCGGACAGGAGGTCATTTCAGCAGGCGTCGAGGTGCTGGAGGCTCTGGCGAACCGCGAAGCGGGGTTCGCGCTCACCTTCGATCACTTCGATTGGGGTGGTGACTATTACCTGAAACATGGTCGCATGATGCCAGAGAACGGCCGCGACCTGATCCGCAATCACGACGCCATCCTGTTCGGATCGGCAGGTCATCCCGACATACCCGATCATATCACGCTCTGGGGCCTGCGCCTCGCCATTGCGCAGCCATTCGACCAATATGCCAATGTGCGCCCCACCCGCATCCTGCCGGGCATCACATCGCCCCTGCGCCATGTCTCAGGCCCGGAGCTGGACTGGGTGATCGTGCGTGAGAATTCGGAGGGCGAATACTCCGGCGTGGGTGGCCGCGTGCATCAGGGCCACCCGGAAGAGGCGGCAACGGATGTGTCGATGATGACTCGCGTCGGCGTCACCCGCATCATGCGCTTCGCCTTCAAGCTGGCGCAAAGCCGCCCGCGCAAGCTGCTGACCGTGGTCACCAAGTCCAACGCCCAGCGTCACGCCATGGTGATGTGGGACGAGATTGCCGCCGAGGTCGCTACCGAGTTCCCGGACGTGACGACGGACAAGATGCTCGTCGATGCCATGACCATGCGCATGACACTGAAACCGCACACGCTGGACACCATCGTTGCCACCAACCTCCATGCCGATATCCTGTCCGATCTCGCGGCGGCGCTGGCCGGTTCTCTTGGCATCGCGCCAACGGCCAATCTCAACCCGGAGCGCAAGTTCCCGTCGATGTTCGAGCCGATCCACGGTTCTGCCTTCGACATCATGGGCAAAGGCATCGCCAACCCGGTAGGCACCTTCTGGTCCGCCATGATGATGCTGGAGCATCTGGGTGAGCCAGCCGCAGCGCAGCGTCTCATGCGGGCCATCGAGCGCGTGACGGGGGATGCGGCGTTGCACACGCCTGATCTGGGCGGCAAAGCCACAACGCGACAGGTGACCGATGCTGTGATCGGGGCGATACGATCGGACAATGCGTGAAGTGTTTTTCCCTTCTCCCTTTGGGAGAAGGTGTCATGCCGCAGCAAATTTATGCAGACTGCATAAATTTGTCTGCATCGCATGACGGATGAGGGAGAATCCCTGACCGCCGTGGTTCGCCCTCATCAGCCCGCCAAAGAGCGGGCAGCTTCTCCCGAGGGGAGAAGCAAGAAGGCAGTTACTCCTCGTCGGCGGCTTTCAGCTGCTTCAGCTTGGCGAAGACGGCGCTGACATCCAGATCGCCGTCCTTGTCCGCCTTCTCGCCCGTTGTGTCCTCGGCCCTGAGCAAGGTCGGACCGGTATCGACCGGCGCTTCCGGCTTGTCCTTGGAGGCGCGGTTCACCTCAAAATCGAGGTCCATCTGCGAGCACAGGCCGAGCGTCACGGGGTCAAGCGGCGACAGCGTGGACGACTGCCAGTGAGTACGCTCCTTGATGGACGCAATGGTGCTCTTGGTGGTGCCGACGAGCCGCATGATGGCCGCGTCCTTCACCTCGGGGTGGCTGCGCAACAGCCAGAGAATGGCGTTGGGCCGGTCCTGGCGGCGCGACAGCGGCGTGTAGCGCGGCCCCTTGCGCTTGGGCGGCTCCGGCAGGCGCACCTTCGACACCGCGAGCTTCAAGTGATGCTCCGGGTCAGCCTGAGCCTTGTCCAATTCCTCGCGGGTGAGCTGGCCGTGCATGATCGGGTCGAACCCCTTGATGCCGGTCGCCGCCTCGCCATCCGCAATGGCCTTCACCTCGAGGGGATGAAGCGTGCAGAAATGGGCGATCTGCTCGAAGGTCAAGCCTGTGTTCTCGACAAGCCAGACAGCGGTCGCCTTCGGCATCAGCAGCGTGGTCATGGTCTCGTCTCCTGCGCATGTGTCCGAGTCAAAGCTTCTTTGTCCGCCGACCCGTCGGCGCGGAGCAAAAGGCTCTGACTAATCGGGAATGTGGAGGCTATAATCGCAAAAGGGCAGGTTTGCAATTGGTTCTGTAGTGCCTTCTCCCACGGAAGAAGGTGGCCGCCGGAAGCGATCGAATGAGGGAGACGCGCCGATCCTCAGGCTTCTCCCTCATCAGTCAGGCAGTGCAGACAAATTTATGCTATCTGCAGACTTTGCTGCAGCCTGACTGCTTCTCCAAAGGGAGAAGCAGTATGCAGCTTATGCCGCCGCGAGCTGCAGTCTGTCGGCTGGCCGTGCCTCGATCACGGCCAGATTCTTCACCACCGCTTCCTGCAGCTTCTCGAACGCTCTGACCTCGATCTGGCGCACACGCTCGCGCGAGACGTTGAACTCGGTCGAAAGCTCTTCCAGCGTGATGGGATCATCCACCAGCTTGCGCGCCTCGATGATGCGGCGCTCACGAAGATTGAGCGTCGCCATGGCACGTGACAACGCCAGCGAGCGGTTGTCCTTCTCCTCACCGTCGGCGACCAGGGATTCCTGGGTCACAGCATCATCCACCAGGAAATCCTGCCAGTCGCCACTGTCACCATCGGCGCTCAAGGGCGCGTTCAGTGAGCTGTCACCGCCCAGACGACGGTTCATCTCAATCACTTCCTGCTCCTGCACACCCAGCTTGGTGGCAATGACCGCCACCTGATCGGGGCGCAAATCACCTTCGCCCAAAGCCTGGATCTGGCTCTTGGCCTTGCGCAGATTGAAGAACAGCTTCTTCTGGTTCGCAGTGGTGCCCATCTTCACCAGGCTCCACGAGCGCAGGATGTATTCCTGGATCGACGCTTTGATCCACCACATCGCATAGGTCGCAAGGCGGAAGCCGCGATCCGGCTCGAAGCGCTTGACCGCCTGCATCAGGCCAACGTTGCCTTCGGACATCACTTCGCCAATCGGCAAACCATAGCCGCGATACCCCATTGCGATCTTCGCCACGAGGCGCAAATGCGAGGTCACGAGCTGGTGAGCCGCCTTGGAATCATCATGTTCGCGGAAGCGTTTCGCCAGCATGTATTCCTTCTGGGGCTCCAGAAGCGGAAACTTGCGAATCTCCGTGAGATAACGGGTCAAACCCATATCGCCTGCAAGAGCAGGCATCGTGGCAAAAGCCATGGTATCCTCCTTGATCCCCTCGACTGAGGCAGATCGATGAACGGCTGCATCAAGCCAACCGATAACGATGGTTATATTTCAAATCCTGTGTGGCGGAAAGATGGCAATGTTCACGATGGGGTGAGGGGGGTTGCAGTATCTGACCTGAACCCCGTCACACAGCCCGTTTGCCAACGGATTCGGCCAGAATGCTGGTAACAAGCTGGTTGAGGCTGACACCTTCCGTTTCCGCCAGACGCTTCAACTTGTCATGCAGTGAACGCGGAACCCTTTGCCGCCATTGGCCCAGCGCAGCAGGACCGGGGATATCGCGGCCAAGCTGACGCGCCGCATCCTTCCATTCCTCGATGGCCTTCATCGCGTCGGCCAAAGCCTCTTCGCGGGTCTCGCCGTCGCCCATGCAGCCCGGAAGCGCAGGGACACTGGCCATCCAGCCGCCGCCATCTTCCGCTTTCAGCGGCTCCACCATGATGGCGTAGTCAATCTGCTTTGCCATTGTTTGCAACCTCATCCACCATCATGATCAACCGGCGGATATAAATCGTCTTGATCGGGCGCTTTGCCGGAACCGTCAGAATCATATCGCTGTCCGGCGCCGATATCTTCCAGTGCGAACCGCCACCTGATGGCGGCAGACATGTCCAGCCCATCTGCTCAGCCAGCCGCTGAATGTCGCCGATGCTCCAGACTCCCGCAGGATTGCGGCGCATAGCAGTGATCAGTTTGTCGATTTGCGATATCCAAATTGATACCGCGGGTGGTATCAGAATTCAAGTCAATCCTCAGGGACCAGCACCCGCTCGTAGTCCATGGCTCCATGCAGGATATGGATGACATCAACCGTGCTGATGCCGATATTGTAGAAAATCAGATAATTGCCATGCACACGCCGCCGCACGCCGCGGGCCTCGTAGCGCGGCACCATCGGAAATCCCTCCGGCATGTCGGCGAGGCGTTCGCAGCTTTGCCGCAGTTCCTGAACATATGACAGCGCACGGAAGGGATTGTTCAGGGCGATATGATCGCCGATCCGCTCAAGGTCAGCCTCGGCTTCCGTCGTGATAACGACGATCATCCGGTTTTGGCTTCTGCCATGGCGCGGTATTTGGCTTCAAGCCGGTCAAACACGGCAGAAGCAGGCTTGACCCGCCCCGCATCCGCATCAGCGATCCCGCGGGCAATCGCCGTATCGAGCGCGACAAGGCGCGTTTCCCGCTCCTGAATCAGGCGGACGCCTTCCCGCAGGACTTCGCTTTTCGAGTGGTAGCGGCCTGTTTTCACAAGGCTCGTGACGTAGCTTTCCAGCTGGTTGCCCAGTTCGGCGCTGATCGGCATGGTGGTGATCTCCGGTACGGGAAAACAGTATCGACCAATAACAGTTATCAAATTATTTCTGATATTGATAGGCAGGTCTCTTGCCGCAAAGGCTTGGAAAGCGGCGTGGAGGTGGTGCAAATCTCAAGAATTTTTCACCAACCTCGACCACCCGAATTGGGTCAGTTGCCCAGCCAATCACTTAAGTTTCGTTCGAGTTTTGTCAGCGGCTGCAAAGTGCGCCATCTGGTCGGCATGGGCTTTGCGGAAAGCGGGACGGTCGATGACGCGCTTGATGTATGCCTCGGTGGCTGGACGCGAGCCGTAGGCGCGAACAAGGCCAACGCGCAACACATCCGCCATCAGCAGGTCAGCGACTGTAAAGCGATTCGCTGCTAGCCACTGACGCTTACTTAGCACTCTTTCCATGTGGCCAAGCCGTTGGTTCATCCAGCCAACGAAGGCGTTATCGGCCTGACCCGTAATGGTCAGGAACCACCACGGGATAGTGACAATCTCAATCGAGTTGAGAGCGGCAATCACCCACTGTAGCGTTTCCGCTTCGCCAACCGTATCGCGTGGCATCAATGCTTCGCTGCGGCGAGCCAGATGTAGCAAACACGCACCGCTCTCGAACATTCTGACGTCGCCATCGGTCAGGTAGGGCACCTGTCCTAAAGGCTGGCTGTCGAGATGATTGGTCTCCCGACTTTCGAAGGGCACGGTGCGCACCTCGTAGGACAAGCCAGCTTCCTCCGCAGCCCATCGCAGGCGCAAGTCGCGTACAAAGCCGCGTGGAGCATCGCCCGCAGGAACCCAGTCCAATGTCCAGAAGACCAATTTGTTTGTCATGGCCTCAAGCATACTCCTTACTCGCGGCATCGCAACGGAGGGGGAACGGCCAAGCTAAGCGATGCATAAATCAAGAATTGTGCATCAAAACTAACCCACGGCACCAAATGCAGTTCTACCATTGCAAAAATCGGGTGCCACCCACCCCTCTTTACCCGTCTCCCAGCACCCCCAGCAACGCCCGCATATCCCCCGGCAACGCACTCTCGAACCGCATCACCTCTCCAGTGCCGGGATGCTCGAACCCGAGCACTGCCGCGTGCAGCGCCTGCCGCCCTAGCGCCTTCAGCGCGGCCTGCGCCTCGGGCCGCAAATGGTTCGCCTTGGTCTTGAAGCCGCCGCCGTAGAGATCATCGCCCAGCAGGGGATGGCCGATGGAGGTCATGTGGACGCGGATCTGGTGGGTGCGGCCTGTTTCCAGGCGGCAGGTCACGCGGCTCACCAGCGGGCGGCCGTCGATGCCCTCGAAGGTTTCGTCCACTTCAAAGTGCGTGATGGCCGTGCGGCCCTTGCCTTCCGGGGCCACGGCCATTTTCTCGCGGGCCACGGGGCTGCGGTCGATCTGCGTGCGGATTTCGCCGTTGTGGCGGTTGGGTCTGCCCCAGACCAGCGCTATGTAGGCCCGCTCAAGCGGCCCGGTGCGGCCATGGTCGGCGAACTGGGCTGACAGCGCCTGATGCGTGCGGTCGTTCTTCGCCACCACCAGAAGCCCGGATGTGTCCTTGTCCAGCCGGTGGACGATGCCAGGCCGCTTGACGCCGCCGATTCCCGACAGACTCTCGCCGCAATGGGCGATCAGCGCGTTGACGAGCGTTCCCGTCTCATGGCCTCCGGCGGGATGCACGACGAGGCCCGCTGGTTTGTCGATGACGATCAGGTCGTCATCCTCATGCACCACAGTCAGCGGGATCGCCTCGCCGCGCGGGATCGGGTCCACCGCTTCAGGGCGGATGAGCCCGATGACATCGCCAGCCGCCAGCTTGCGCGACATAGTGTCCTCGGGCTTGCCGTTGACGCTGATATGACCATCCTCGGCGATGGCCTGGATGCGCGTGCGCGACAGATCAGGCGCGAGTTTGGCCAGCGTCTTGTCGAGGCGCTCGCCTGCGGTCTCGGCTGTGATGGTGAAGGTTTCGGGCATACCTAGTCCTTGTCCTTCCCCCGTGGGGGAAGGTGTCATGCGGAACGCATGACGGATGAGGGAAAATCCCTGATCGTCGTGTTTCTCCCTCATCCGATCAGCTTCGCTGACCACCTTCTCCCAAGGGAGAAGGAAGGGAACGTCGCCTCTTCCCCTGCCCACCCGCAAAACGCAACTGAAACATGGAAAATTTAACCGAAGCAGCTTATGTCGGCACCATGTTCAAGCGCCTTTACGACTGGACTCTGTCCCTCGCTGCCCGCCCCTCCGCACCCTATGCGCTGGGGGCTGTGTCGTTTGCGGAAAGCTCGTTCTTTCCTATCCCACCTGACGTGGTGCTGGCACCCATGGTGCTGGCCAAGCCAGACCGGGCTTACCATTACGCGCTGATATGCACGATCACGTCCGTCATCGGCGGCCTCGCGGGTTATGCCATCGGCGTGTATTTCTGGGATACGATCGGCCAGTGGCTGATTGCGCTTTACGGCGGCAAGGACAAGATCGACAGCCTGCTGGCGCTCTACCGAGAATACGGTGCGCTTCTGATCCTCATCAAGGGCCTCACGCCCATCCCCTACAAGTTCGTGACCATCGCCAGCGGCATCGCAGGCTATGACCTGTTCTGGTTCGTGGTGCTGTCCATCATCACCAGGGGCGCGCGGTTTTTTGGCGTGGCGGCACTGCTCACGCATTTCGGCGGCCCCATCAAAGCCTTGATGGACAGGCATGGCAGTTTGATTGTGGCGGTGTTGCTTGTGTCCATTGTTGGCGGGTTTTTTGCAATCAAGTGGCTGCTTTGATCCAATGGAGCCATGATGCTGGCATGGGCGTTGTGCGTCCTTCGAGGCTCGCTTCGCTCGCACCTGAGGATGAGGCTCGTTGGGATTTGCAGAACCCGACGTTCCTCATCCTGAGGTGCGCAGCGAAGCGGAGCCTCGAAGGACGCACAACTTTGATGCAGGCGATACACTTTCAATCGGGGTGGAGAACAGGCTTGTGAGATTCCCTTCGCTGAAAATGCTGTTTGACTACGCGGCGTCGTCGCCGGACAGGCGGGCGACTGTGCTGCTTGTCATGTCCGCCGCCACAATCAGTGGGGCGTGGTTCAGCGAGTATGGCCTGGGCTACATCCCCTGCAAGCTGTGCATGCTGCAACGCTGGCCCTATTATTTCGGTGTGCCGCTGGCGGCGTTCGCCTGGGTCATCGCCGGGCCAATGAGGCTGCGGCTATCAGCACGCCCTGCCTTTGCCATGCTGGCCGCGATCTTCATGGTCAGTGTGGCGCTGGGCGTCCATCACGCCGGTGTCGAATGGGGCTGGTGGCAAGGCCCGGCGGATTGCGGCGGCAAGATCGGCCTTGGCCCGCAAAATGTCGGAGATCTGCTCACTGCCATGAACAACACCAGGCTCGTGAGCTGCACGGAAGCACCGTTTCGCATCCTGGGCCTGTCGCTGGCGGGATGGAACGCGATGGTGTCATTCGTGATGGCAATGATCGCTATCCGCGGCTGGCGGGGGCCGCGCTATGTCTCCAGTTCGGTATCCCAATACAGATAATCCATCCAGCTGTTGTGCAGGTAGTTGGGCGGAAACAGCCTGCCGTTGCGATGGAGATCATTCACCGTCGGTGAAAACGGCTTCTGGCGCGGATACATCTTGGCCACGGCAGGCATCTTGTCGCCCTTGGTCAGATTGCAGCACGAACACGCCGCCACGACATTCTCCCATGAGGTGAGGCCGCCCTTGGAGCGGGGAACCACGTGATCGAAGGTCAGTTCGTCCTTGTCGCCACAATACTGGCAGGAGAATTTGTCGCGCAGGAACACGTTGAAGCGCGTGAAGGCCGGGTGCCGCGAGGGTTGCACATAGGTCTTGAGTGAGACCACCGAGGGCAGGCGGAACTCCGCTGTGGGGCTGCGCACCACGGTTTCATATTCCGAGACGATGTTGACGCGGTCCAGGAACACGGCTTTCAGCGTGTCCTGCCAACTCCATAGCGACAAGGGATAATAGCTCAAGGGCCGGTAATCGGCATTGAGAACGAGGGCCGGACATCCATCCGGCGAAGATTCCCGCAACACAGGCGGCGCAACATGGATCGTCAAACCTGATAAGCCTCCTGCTGTCAGGGAGGGCCGTTCCGGACTTGAACACGTGCCGGATAGGACCGAACCACACAGTATCCATACACCCCACAGACGAATCCGTGCGATGTTTCTATCTAAGCGTGCCGCGACAAAATTGTGAAGGGGGGATTGCATCCTTCGAGGCGTCGTTATGCTGGGTGCCTCATTGATGAGGAAAATCCGACTTTGCACAGTCACGGGATGACAAGAAGCACCACCTTGCCTATGTCCAGTGGGCAATGCGGGAGGCGGTCATGGCAAAACAGGCAACGGCAACGAAGGACGCAGAACTCGGTCTGATGCCGGAATGGCGGTTGGAACATCTTTATCCAGCCATGGATTCGAAGGAATTCGCCACTGACCTCGCCCGCTCCGCCAGCGAAGCTGCGACATTCGCGGCCCAGTATCGCGGCAAGCTCGAAGGCATCCTGCGTGGCAAGGAGCCCGCCAAGACATTGCACGGCGCGATCCAGCGTTTCGAGGCGCTTGAAGATCTGATGGGGCGAATCATGTCCTATGCCGGCCTGGTCTATGCCGGGGACACGACCGACCCCGCGCGGGGCAAGTTCTATGGCGATGCGCAGGAGAAAATCACCACGTCGTCATCTGACTTGCTGTTCTTCACGCTGGAACTGAACCGCATCGACGACGTGCTGCTCGACAAGGCGATGCGCGTCGCGCCGCTCTCGCATTATGCACCCTGGATCGAGGACATCCGCAAGGAAAAGCCCTTTCAGCTGGATGACAGGCTGGAGCAGCTGTTTCACGAAAAGTCCGTGGTGGGGCGCGGTGCCTGGAACCGGCTGTTCGATGAAACCATCGCGTCGCTCCGCTTCGAGGTTGATGGTGAACTGATCCCGCTCGAACCCACGTTGAACCTGTTGCAAGACACGGATGGCCAGAAGCGCCGCAAGGGTGCGGAAGCGCTGGCGAAGACTTTTGGCGACAACATCCGGCTGTTCACGCTCATCACCAACGTGCTCGCCAAAGACAAGGAAATCTCCGATCGCTGGCGTGGGTTCAAGGACATCTCGGAAAGTCGCCACCTGTCCAACCGGGTCGAGCCAGAGGTGGTGGAGGCCATGGTTTCCGCCGTGCGTGCCGCCTATCCGCGCCTGTCGCACCGTTATTACAAGCTCAAGGCGAAATGGTTCGGCGTGGAGCAGTTGAACCACTGGGACCGCAATGCGCCGCTGCCCAAGGTGGAGCAGCGCACCATCCCATGGGCTGAAGCCAAGGACATGGTGCTGACGGCCTATGCCGGGTTCTCGCCCGACATGGCGGGCATCGCCCGGCGCTTTTTCGATGAAGGCTGGATTGATGCGCCGACCCGGCCGGGCAAATCACCCGGTGCCTTCGCTCATCCCACGGTGCCCTCCGCGCATCCCTATGTGCTGCTCAACTACCAGGGCAAACCGCGTGACGTGATGACGCTTGCCCATGAGCTGGGCCATGGCGTGCATCAGGTGCTGGCCGCGCCGCAGGGCGCGCTGATGGCGCCGACACCGCTGACTTTGGCTGAAACCGCCTCCGTCTTTGGCGAGATGCTGACCTTCCGCAAGCTGCTGGCGGCCATCACAGACCCGAAGCAGAAGAAGGCGATGCTGGCCTCCAAGGTCGAGGACATGATCAACACTGTGGTGCGGCAGATCGCGTTCTACTCCTTCGAGCGCAAGGTGCATGAAGCGCGCAAAGAAGGCGAACTGACGTCCGAGCAGCTGGGTGAATTGTGGATGAGCGTGCAGGGCGAAAGCCTCGGCCCCGCCATCAAGTTCCATCCGGGCTACGAGACCTTCTGGGCCTATATCCCGCATTTCATCCACTCGCCGTTCTATGTGTATGCCTATGCCTTCGGCGATTGCCTCGTGAACTCGCTCTACGGCGTCTATGAGAAGGCGCATCCGGGCTTCGTGGAGCACTACTTTGATCTGTTGAAAGCGGGCGGCGCGAAGCCTTATGGCGAGTTGCTGAAGCCGTTCGGACTGGATGCGAAGGATCCCGCGTTCTGGCAGATCGGATTGAGCATGATCGAGGGGATGATCATCGAGCTGGAGGCGATGGGGTGATGCCACTTCCTTCTCCCCTTGCGGGAGAAGGTGCCTGCCGGATTGCAGGCGGATGAGGGGTCGAACCGGAGGGCAAATTTAACCACTCCCTCACCCGTCAGGCTTCGCCTGCAACCCTCACCCGCAAGGGGAGTGTGAATTCACTCGCTAACATCCTCCACATTCCCCCTGATCCAGGTTGCCAACTGCGCCTCACTCACTTCACCCGCAGCCAGCCCGAGAAACGTCACCACGGCGTCGCCGTCTTCCGCCACCAGCATCATGCCATGCTCGATCAGGAACAATTCCATCGCCACATAGGCCGTGCGCTTGTTGCCGTCGATGAACGGATGATTCTTGGCGATGCCATAGGCGTAGGCCGCTGCCAGATCGCACAGATCGGCGTCGGGATTGTACGCTGCGAAGTTCTGCGGCCGCCCGAGGGCTGAATCGATCAGGCCCTCGTCGCGGATGCCGACGCCGCCGCCATGCTGCGCCAGTTGCTCCTCATGGATTGCAAGATTGATCTCGCGGTCCAGCCAGCGGTACTCTGTCATGGTAGCACCCGCTATTTTGCGAGTTCGCGCAGCACATTGTGCCGCCGCCGCATGATCTCGCGGGCCAGCCCCATGCGGCGTTCGAATTCCGGATCGTTGCGGGTGAAGCGATAGCCCTCGGGCGAGCGCGTGATGAAGAGCTTGTCGCCCTTCTCCACGTTCAACTCGTCCAGCACATCG
>JANNEO010000112.1:0-28087 GCA_031378805.1 Hyphomicrobiales bacterium | reverse complement strand
TCCCGATCCTGGTGCAGGCCCATCCTGGCCTTGCCCTCGTACCAGTTCACCAGGCACGCCTCGGGCGGGTGGGGGAAGTCGGCCAGTGCATCCCAAGTGGCAAGGAGAGTGGAAGGCATGGGAGGCCAAGGTCTGGCCGTGTGGGGATGCAGCCGTTGGTAGCGGTAACCCTCCGCATCCGAGACCCAGCCCAGAGGTCCACAATTGCTCATGCGTACGGAGAAGGGCGTGCCGGTTCGCGGCATGACAGGCGTGAACAGGGGAGCCTGCCTCAGAACGTCCCGCAAGGTGGCAACCAGCGCTACCTGCGCCTGCCGGTCAAACCAGCCACGGTAGAGGATCAGGCCGGGCGCAAGGGCAAGAGGAGGCTCTTGGCCTAGCAAGGTCATGGCTCTGTTTGCATCGGCGTTGTGCGTCCTTCGAGACGGCGCGAGAGTGCCTTCTCAGGGTGAAAGGCATTGTGCAAGGCAAGAAGATCGTCATGTTGAGGAGCGGCAAAGCCGCTTCTCGAAGCACGAACAGCGCCTATGCCAGTTCCTCTTTCGAGTGGATCGTTGAATCCGCGTTGAGCCGATAGACGATCGGCACGCCTGTCGCCAGTTCGCGGGCAATGATCTCCTCACCCGTCAGGCCCTCCATCGCCATGATCAGCGCGCGCAGCGAATTGCCATGCGCGGCCACCAGCGTCCGCTTGCCCGAAAGGACCGCCGGCAGGATGTCATGCACATAATAGGGCAGCACGCGGGCCGCCGTGTCCTTGAGGCTCTCACCGCCCGGTGGCGGAATGTCATAGGAGCGCCGCCAGACATGCACTTGGCTCTCGCCCCATTTCTTGCGGGCATCATCCTTGTTGAGGCCGGAAAGCTCGCCGTAGTCTCGTTCGTTCAGCGCCTGGTCGCGGATGGTCGTCAGGCTGGGCTGCCCGAGTGAGTCAAGCATGAGCTGGCAGGTCTTTTGTGCCCGGACCAGGTCCGAGGTGAAGGCGACATCGAAGCCGATGCCGCTGGCCTTCAGTCGGCTGCCGGCAGCCTTGGCTTCTTCCACGCCAAGCGCAGTGAGATCAGGATCCTTCCAGCCTGTGAACAGGTTCTTGAGGTTCCATTCGCTCTGGCCATGGCGGCACAGTACCAGAAGATGCGTCATGTCTCGTCCTCGTCCTCGGCGGGGGCCGCTCCTTCGAGCGCACCGTTGCGTGCGGCATCGGCCACGCCCGCAAAGGCCCTGTAGGTGATCAGCAGGAGCAGGACAAGCAGTGCCGAAGCAATGGCAAGGATCTTCAGCAGGGTCCGGTCAGCATCGAGCAGCCGTAGCATGATCAGACCACCCAGCAGCAGGGCCGCCAGCAGCCAGATGCCCTGCTTGAGGCGGCCTGCATGGGGAATCATCACTCCCCCAGACCAAGCACGTCCGTCATCGAGAAATAGCCAGGCTTGCGTCCGCGGCCCCAGAGCGCCGCCTTCACCGCTCCATTGGCGAAATTGTCGCGGCTTTCGGCGGAATGACTGAGCGTGATGCGCTCTCCTGGCCCCGCAAAGATCACGCTGTGCTCGCCCGCGACGCTGCCGCCGCGCAGGCTGGCGAAGCCGATGTCGCCAGCGGTGCGTGCGCCGTGGTGTCCGTCGCGGCTCTTCGCGGTGTGGTCCTTGAGCGTGATGCCCCGCCCGATGGCCGCAGCTTCGCCCAGCAGCAGGGCGGTGCCGGACGGCGCGTCGATTTTCATCCGGTGGTGCATCTCGACAATCTCGATGTCGTAGTCGAGATCAAGGGCCTTGGCCGCCTGTTTCACCAATTGTGCCAGCACATTGATGCCAAGGCCGAAGTTCCCGGACTGGACGATGACGGCGTGGCGCGAAGCGGCCCTGAGCTTGGCGAAATCAGCCGCGTTGAAACCGGTGGTACCGACGACGTGGACAATGCGTGCCTGCGCCGCCAGGGCCGCGAAGGCGACAGAGGCGGCTGGGATCGTGAAATCCAGAACGCCATCGGCCTTGGCGAAGGCGGCAAGTGGATCGTCGGTGATCAGGATTCCACTGCTGCCCGCACCAGCCAGCAGGCCTGCGTCCTGCCCCAGCGTGGGTGAGCCCTCGCGTTCGATGGCTCCGGCCATGACGATGCCAGGCGTGCTGAGCACCGCACGCACCAGTGCCTGGCCCATGCGGCCTGCGGCTCCCACGACAACAAGGCGCATATCGGACATTGCCGTTTTCCCCGTCGCAGTCATCCTCAGGATGGCTGCGGACCCTCGTAGCCGTCCACAATCACCAGATCGACCGGCCCGACATCCTTCAGATGTTCGAGGGCAGCCTGATAATCAGGAGACTCGTAGCAGGCAACCGCGGTTGCGTAGCTGTCGAACGCGACCACCACGTTGTGCTTGCGCGGCGTGCCCTTGGCCACCTTGCCAGCCGGACCACGCACGACAAAGCGTCCGCCGAATTTGGCGAAGGCCTTGGCGTTCAAGGCCCGGTAGCGATCATAGGCCTCGCTGTCGTCGACATCGACCCGGGCGATCCAGTATCCCTTCGCCATCACGCCCCCTCCACAGCCACGATATCGATGTAACCCGCGCCCTCGCGCAGCTTGCGGGCCGCGCCGTATTCGGTCGAGAACACATAGGCCTTGGCCTTGTCGAAGCTTTCGAATTCCAGCACAACGTTGCGGGCACGGCCCTCGCCTTCGCCAACCGTCATCTGGCCACCACGGACCAGTGGCTTGCCGCCATATTGCACGATCGCCTTGGAGGCCTCCGCTGCGTAAACCGCCCATTGGGTGGCGTTGGTGACGACGGCGCGGGCGATGACATATCCCTTTGGCACGGTGATGTTTCCTCGTCTTTTCTCGGCTTCAAGGTGAAAGTTGTCAGATTCTAGGCGGCAGTTTCTGAACTCATGCGGCAGTCTCTCGACTCATGCGGTTTGGCTGTGGGGCGCTCCGACAAGCCGTCTCGCCTCCATCGCATTCATGGGTTCGCCAAAAGCATAGCCCTGTCCGTATTCGCAGCCAAGCTGATAGAGCTCTATAGCGTCCGACTCCGTTTCCGCGCCTTCCGCCACGATCTGCATCCCCAGGTCATGCGCCATCGTAATGATCGAGCGCAGGATCACCGGGCGCGATCCCTTGTTGGAGGGACGCACGAAGGATTGGTCGATCTTGATCGTGTCGAAGGGGAAGCGTTGCAGGTATGCCAGCGATGAGTAGCCCGTGCCGAAATCATCGAGCGACAGCCCAGCGCCAAGATCTTTCATCTTCTGCAGCATCTGGGCCGCATATTCCGGATTTTCCATGACCAGGCTTTCGGTGAGTTCCAGCTTCAGCGTGCCACGCTTGACAGGAGCACGGCTCAGCACGGCCTTGAGGTCATGCAGGAGATCGTGCCTTAGAACCTGGCGGCTGGAGACATTCACGCTGGCAAAGAGCGGCGGCTCGACATCCAGCGCCTGCTGCCACACGCCCAGTTCGCGTGCTGTCCGTTCCAGAACGAACACCCCAAGGTCGACGATCATGCCGGTCTCTTCCGCGATGGCGATGAATTCCTTGGGGGAAATTCGTCCCAGCCTGGGGTGGTCCCAGCGCAAAAGGGCCTCGAAGCCGGCGATGGTGCGGTCTTCCAGCCTGACGATCGGCTGGAAATAGACCTTCATCTCATTGCGCTCCAGGGCCCGGCGCAGGTCGCTTTCCAGCGCCAAACGGTCTGGCTTCAAGGTGCGCATGGAAGGGCGGAAGACCTCGATCCGGTCTCCACCCAGTCGACGCGCATGGGCGAGTGCCAGCTCGGCATTCTTCAGCACATCGTCGCGCCTGGTGTCGCCCTGTCTGTCAAACAGCGCAATGCCCACCGACGCCGTCACGATGATTTCGCGCTCGGCGAAGGTCATGGGTGCCGTCACCGCGCGGCGGACCAGGTCGGCGAAGGCAGTGATGCGCTCGGGCTCGCGCTCGGACAGGAGAATGATCGAGAAATTGTCGCCATTCAGCCGTGCCAGCGTGTCCTGGGGGCGCAGCAGGCGGCCCAGCCGCCGCGCGATGTTGAGCAGGATCGAATCGCCCACCGCAAAGCCGACGCTTTCGTTGACCTGCTTGAAGCGATCGAGATTGAGCATCAGCACCGTCGGACGCATCGCATCGTCCGTACGCGAAAAGACCAGCGCCGCCTCCAGCCTGTCGAGGAACAGCTCCCGGTTGGGCAACCCCGTCAGATTGTCATGAACGGCGTCATGCAGCAGTCGCTCCTCCGATGTCTTGATGCCGGTGATGTCGGACAATGTGCCCACCACACGCACCACTTCGCTGTCATCACCCACCACAGGCCGCGCCTTCAGTCCGTACCAGAGAAACTCGCCTTCCGCCGAACGCAGGCGGAAATCGAGCGAGATGCGCCCACGCCGCTGGTCGAGAACAGCATCGAGATTGGCCCGGTAGCGATCCCGATCAAGCGGGTGCATCGCGTCCATCCACGGCCCGGGGCGACCATCAAAGGAACCCCGCTTCAGGTGCAACTGCTGTTCCAGCTCCGGGCTGAGATAGATGCGGTCCGACTGCACGTCCCAATCGAAGACGATGTCGCCTGATCCCGTCAGCGCGAGAGACTTCCGCTCGGAATCGGAGACCAACCCTTGCGCAAGGGCACCGCCCGCGAAGGCGTGCTGCACCACGGTGAACCCAATCAGCATCACGATCAGCACCATGCCGCCCAGCAATGCCGGAGCCGTGATGTCATTCGCCAGCCTGCCATAAACGGCGATGGCGGCAGCACCCACCCAGGCCAGGAGCAGCACCCATGTCGGCACCAGCATGATGGCCCGGTCATACCCAAGGGTGGCGAGATAGGCGATCAGCACAAGCCCGATGGCGGCCGCGACGCCAATGGCCATGCGCGCCACGCCGGAGGCCACGGGCGCATTGAAGAGCGCCATGCCAACCAGTGCCGCGATGAACAGCACCCACAGCGAGGTGAAATGGATATAGCGGACATGCCAGCGGTTGAGGTTGAGATAGGCGAAAAGGAAGATCACCAGCGTGGCTGCAAGAACGGCCTCGGTCGCCGCGCGCAGCACCCGCTCGGTTTCCGTGGTGATGCCGAACAGCTTGCCCATGAAGCCGAAATCGATGCCCAGATAGGCAAGCACCGCCCAGGCCAGCGCGGCGGCCGCTGGAAAGATCACCGCGCCCTTGACCACGAAGACGATGGACAGGAACAGCGCCAGCAGGGCCGCGATGCCCAGCACCACGCCTCGGTACAATGTCAAACTGTTGACCCGTTCGGTATAGGCATCCGGCTCCCACAACGTCAGTTGTGGCAGGGAATTGACTGCGAGTTCCGCCACGAAGGTCACGGTGGTGCCGGGGTCGAGCGTGATCAGGAAGGCGTCGACACCGGTTGTTTCCTCCCGTTCCGGACGCAGCCCCTGGCTTGCAGTGATGGCCCGGATGCGGGCGCTGCCGAGATCGGGCCAGAGCACGCCGGAGCCGACGAAGCGGTAATGTGGGGCGACCAGCAGCCGGTCGATCTGCTCGTCGCTGTCGTTGGAGAGTGCGAAGGCGATCCAATCAGGTCGGGTACCGATATCACCTGCTCGGACCTCGATGCGCCGCACGATGCCATCCGCCCCTGGCGCGGTGGAAATCGTGATGCGGTCGCCCTGCGATTGATAGCGCTCGATGGCAGGAAGCAGGTTGATGGCAGGCTGATCTGGCCTCACGCGTACGGCATCAAGCGCCATGGCTTGAGGCATCAAAGCCCCGAGCCATGCTGTCAGGAACGCCAGCAGGAGGATGAAACGTTGTGACAATCAAGAATCCCGCGCGGCCCGGCCGCCTGTTGATGGACTGGTAGCCTCTGGCATCATGGCGGGCAAGCCTATCATGGCGGGCAAGTCCATAATGGCGGGCAAGTCCAACTTGGTGGGCAACTCCATCATGGCGAGCAAGTCAGTCCGGCTTGCTGGGTCAAGCAGTTTTCAGGCAACTGTTCTCCTTCAATCAAGATCGTTAGCAGATGGCCCCATAAGGTGAGCGTATAGGAGATGATCGCGCCATTCCCCGTTGATCGCCAGATACTGGCGTGCGTAGCCCTCCTGGACAAAGGCGGTCTTTTCAAGAAGCCTGACGGAAACCTTGTTTTCGGGCACACACGCCGCCTCTATCCTGCGCAGCCCCAGAGTTCTGGCTGCGAAAGGAAGGACCATCTGAACGGCCTCCGTCATGAGGCCCTGCCGGGCATGGCGCTCGCCCATCCAGTAACCCAGCGACGCCATCGAGGCGGCACCACGCCGAACATTGGTGAGGTTCAGGCCACCCAGCAGTTCCTGACTGCTCGAATCCTGCCCGCGCGAATCTTGCCCGCGCGAATCCTGCCCGTTCGAATCCAACCTGTTCGTAGCGAAGAGGAAGAAGGGATAGGACGCGTCCCTCTCGATCTCGGCGCTGTAGCGACTGACACGGCGTCGATACGCCGCGAGTGTCAGGTCATCCTTGGGCCATGTCGGCTCCCAGGGTTGCAGAAAGGCCCGGCTATCCTCTCGCAATGCAGCCCAGGCCTTGTAGTCTTGCTTGTGAGGGGGGCGGAGCAACAGCCGCTCCCCTGTTATGATCAGGTCCGGGCGGTCCAGCGCGCGTTTGCCGAAGAGGAGCATGTCCTGCCCGCTTCGCTTCAGGCGGCCACAGGCCGGCCGATGCGACCCGTGATTCTGTCCAGCGTGGGAAGAGTCTTGGTCGGCCCAATGGTGGTCAAGGTGGGGGCACTGGCCAGAATCCTGCGGCCAACGGCCCGCACATCCTCGACCGTGATGGCATCCACCTTCGCAATGGTTTCAGCCGGGGGAATCAACCGCCCGTAGGCGATCAGATGTCGCGCCATCTGATCGGCGCGCGCGCTGGAGCTTTCCAGCGCCATAAGCAGCGAGACCTTCAGCTGGGCGCGTGCGCGTGCCACTTCACTCTCGCTGATGTCGTCAAGCCCCTGCATCAGGCAATCCAGTGTCACGTTCATGGCATCGCCGACGGTTTTTTCGCCCGCGCCAAAATACACACCGAACAGGCCCGCATCCGAATAGCCCCAGAGGAAGGAGTAGACGGAATAGGCAAAGCCCCGCTTCTCCCGCACCTCTTGGAACAGCCGGGATGACATGCCGCCGCCCATGATGTTCACGAAGACCTGCGCCGGATAGAAATCCGCGTCGTAGTGGGAGGGGCCAGCAAGTCCAAGCAGGACATGGGCTTGCTCCAGCTTGCGGTTGATGCGCCGCTCCCCACCCACATAGCGTGCTGTCGGTCGGGATTGCTCCGAACTCCTGACAAAACGCGACAGACGCGCTTCCGCCTCCTGCACGACCTGATCGTGTCGGACAGCGCCAGCCGCTGCCACGACCATGCGGTCGGCTGCATATTCCCGTGCCAGGAACCCCCGCAGCAGGTCAGCATCCAGCGCACGCACGGTTTTTGGCGTGCCAAGGATCGGCAGCCCGATCTGCTGGCTACCGAAAGCTGTTTCTGAAAGCATATCGAAGACGAGATCGTCGGGCGTATCCTCGACTGCGGCGATCTCCTGCAGGACCACGCCCTTCTCCCGCTTGATCTCTTTTGTGTCGAACAGGCTGTCTGTCAGGATATCCGACAGGACATCGAGCCCGAGGGGAACATCCGTGCCCAATAGGCGGGCGGTGTAGGCCGTGGTCTCTGTGCTGGTCGCGGCATTGATGTCGCCCCCGACCGCCTCGATTTCCTCGGCGATGCCCCTGGCCGAGCGCCGCCGCGTGCCCTTGAAGGCCATGTGCTCCAGGAAATGGGCCAGGCCGTGCTCGCCCGCCCGTTCATCGCGTGAGCCCGCGCCCGTGACGATGGCGAGCGATGCCGTCTCGACATGGGGCATGGCAAGCGTCACCACGCGCAGGCCAGACGACAATGTGGTGATTTCTGGTGTCATGGTGTTTTGTTTCACGCTGCGACACCCTGGATGGCGCGGGCATTGGCCTCGACGAAACGCTCGACGGCTGCCAGGTCGTTGGGCAGCAATGTCGTGCGTTCGGGATCGGTCAGCAAAGTGGCGAGGCGCTGTGGCAGGCTTGGCCGCTGGCCCGTAATCTGCTCCATGGCATCGGGAAACTTGGCGGGATGCGCTGTGGCGAGGATAATTTGCGGTACAGCCGGATGCGTGCTTCCGGGCTGGCAAGCGATCTCGGCACAGGCCGTGTGCGTCTCCATAAGGTAGCCGCTCTGGGCAAGCACCTTGCGGATGGCCGCCGCGATCTCATCCTCGCTGCCACGTTGCGCCCTAAATTCAGCGGCAAGTGCCTTGAACTGTCGCTCGGACAGGTCGAACCGCCGCCCCTGTGCGAGAGCCGCCATCTGGTTGCGGATCACGGTGCTATCACGGCCGCTGGCCTCAAACAGCCAGCGCTCGAAGTTGGATGAAATCTGGATGTCCATGGAGGGCGAGGTCGTGGCTATAACCTGCTTCATCTCGTAGCTGCCGGTCTCCAGGGTCCGGGCCAGGATGTCGTTGCTGTTGGTGGCAATGACAAGCTTCTCGATGGGCAAGCCCATCATTCGCGCCACGTGGCCAGCGAAAATATCGCCGAAATTTCCGGTTGGCACCGCAAAGGACACCGGCCTGCCGGGCGCGCCCAACGCTGCCGCCGCGACAAAATAATAGGTGACCTGCGCGATGATGCGGCCCCAATTGATCGAGTTGACGCCTGACAGCTTCACCCGGTCGCGGAAGGCATGGTGGTTGAACATCGCCTTCACCAGCGCCTGGCAGTCGTCGAATGTGCCGTCGATGGCAAGCGCATGGACATTTTGCTCCCTCGGCGTGGTCATCATGCGGCGCTGGACATCCGACACGCGCCCGTCTGGGTAGAGGATGATGACATCGACGCGCTTCGAACCCCGAAAGGCCTCGACCGCCGCGCCACCCGTATCGCCTGACGTCGCTCCCACGATGGTCGCATGTTGGCCGCGCGTGGTCAGGATATGGTCCATCAGGCGGGCCAGCATCTGCATCGCTACGTCCTTGAAGGCGAGCGTCGGGCCGTGGAACAGCTCCAAAACGAAGGTGTTGCGCCCGATCTGCTGCAACGGCGTCACAGCGGGGTGACTGAAGCCCGCATAGGCGTCCCTGGCCATGGCGAGGAGGTCCGTTTCCGCGATTTCACCTGCAACGAATGGCTTCAGTACCTCGACCGCCACCTCATGGAAGGGGCGTCCGGCGAAGGAGGCCATGGTGGCTTCGGACAATCTTGGCCATGACTCCGGGAGATAGAGTCCGCCGTCGCGGGCAAGCCCAGCCAGGATGGCATCACAGAAAGAGAGCGCGGGAGCTTCGCCGCGAGTCGAGATATAACGCATGGACGGCTTGTTAGCATTGATTGGCGGCTGCTGTCATTCCCGTCGATGGGGCTTGTGCCAATCGACAAACCGCACCATCTGGTGCAGGAATATGCAATCCGGCGGCAATTCTATTCTGTCGCCTCCACGGAGACTCCCATGGCCGATATCAACACCTGGATCGACAGCGAACTGAAGTCCAATGACGTCGTGCTGTTCATGAAGGGGACGCCACAATTCCCGATGTGCGGCTTTTCGGGCCAGGTCGTGCAGATGCTCGACTTTCTCGGCCTGACCTACAAAGGGCACAACGTGCTGGAGAATGCCGAACTGCGCGATGGCATCAAGGCCTACACCAACTGGCCGACGATCCCGCAGCTTTATGTCAAGGGCGAGTTCGTTGGCGGTTGCGACATCGTGCGCGAGATGTTCCAGTCGGGCGAATTGCAGAGCCATCTGGCCGAGAAGGGCATTCAGCTTCCCGCCAAGGTTGGCTGACGGCACCTAAGGTTGGCTTCATCCTTCGACAAGCTCAGGATGAGGTTGCAAGCTTTGGATGAGGTTTGCGCAAGGGTCTTGCTTGCACACGGGTCTTGCTTGCCCAAGGGTCTTGGGAGAACTTCCCATTGCCCCTTAGAGCGGCCTGGCCTTCACGTTCACCACGCCCGGTATGCCCACGACGGTGGTGACGATGCCATCGGCGTCGAGACCTGCATCGCGGTAGAGTGCATCCACGCTTCCGTGATCCTGGAAACGATCAGGCAGTGTCAATGTGCGCACCTTCAGGCCGTTGTCGAGCAGGCCCATGGCGGCCAGCGCGTGCAACACCTGGGCACCAAAGCCGCCGGCTGAGCCTTCTTCCGCCGTGATCAACACATCGTGCTGCGTGGCGAGCGCACGCAAAAGGTCGAGGTCCAGCGGCTTGGCAAAACGCGCGTCCGCGACGCTGGTCGACAGACCGCGAGACTCCAGTTCATCCGCCGCCCGCAGGCATTCCTGCAGGCGCGTACCGTAGGACAGGAGGGCGATCCGGTTGCCCGTATCCCGGCTTCCCCGGCGAACAATGCGGCCCTTGCCGATCTCCAGCACCTCGCCTTCATCCGGAATATCCACACCCACGCCATCGGCCCTGGGGAAGCGGAAGGCAATCGGGCCATCATCATAGGCCGCAGCGGTCGCCACCATATGGACGAGTTCGCCTTCATCCGCGGGTGCCATCACCACCATGTTGGGCAGGCAGCAGAGATAGGCGATATCGAAAGCGCCGCAATGGGTCGGCCCATCCGGCCCGACATGGCCTGCCCGGTCGAGCGCGAAACGCACGGGGAGTTTCTGCAAGGCCACATCATGCACGATCTGGTCATAACCGCGCTGCAGAAAGGTCGAGTAGATCGCCACGAAAGGCTTGATGCCATCCGCCGCCATGCCCGCCGCGAACGTGACGGCGTGCTGCTCGGCAATGCCGACATCGAACATCCGGTGGGGGAATTCCTTGCCGAACGCGTCCATGCCGGTTCCTGTCGGCATGGCCGCCGTGACACCGACGATCCGGTCGTCCTTGCGGGCTTCCTTGATCAGGCTGTTGGCGAAAATCTTGGTGTAATTCGGCGCATTGGCAGCAGGCTTCACCTGCTGGCCGGTCTCGATATCGAACCGCGCCACACCATGATAGTTGTCGGGCGCGATCTCGGCGGGCTTGTAGCCCTTGCCCTTCTGGGTGATCACATGGATCAGCACCGGACCATCCTGGATCGCCTTCACGTTTTCGAGGATCGGCACGAGATAATCGAGATTGTGACCATCGACCGGACCGATATGGATGAAACCCAATTCTTCGAAGAGTGTGCCGTTGGTGATGTAGCCGCGGGTGTGCTCGACAGCCCGCGTCACGGCATCATCGATGGTCTTGCCGAATTTCTTCGAGACACGCTTGCCCACATCACGCAAGGACATGAAGGTCTTGCCGGTGAACAGGCGCGTGAGGTAGTTCGATAACGCACCAACCGGCGGAGAAATCGACATCTCGTTGTCGTTGAGGATGACGATGAGGCGGCTGTTGGACGCGCCGGCATTGTTCATGGCCTCATAGGCCATGCCGCCGGTCAGCGAGCCATCGCCGATCACGGCGATCACGTTGCGTTTTTCGCCTTTCAGATCCCGCGCCGCCGCAAAGCCTGCCGCGGCCGAGATCGAGGTGGAGGCGTGCGCTGCTCCAAACGGATCATATTCACTCTCGGCCCGCTTGGTGAAGCCCGAGAGGCCGCCGGGCTGGCGCAATGTGCGAATGTGGTTTCGCCGACCCGTGAGAATCTTGTGGGGATAGCACTGGTGGCCGACATCCCAGACGAGCTTGTCATCCGGCGTGTTGAACACATGATGCAGCGCGACCGTCAGCTCAACCACGCCAAGGCCGGCTCCCAGATGCCCGCCCGTGACCGAGACGGCGCTGATGGTTTCCTGCCTCAGCTCATCCGCCAGTTGCTTCAGCTGCTCAATGCTCAGCCCGCGCGTATCGGAGGGGACGTGAACCCGGTCAAGCAGGGGAGTCCTGGACATCGGCTTTGCCTTTCGGGCGTTCTAACGCGTAGTGTTAGCACCGCCAGGCGAGGGCGGCGATACGTAGGTTTGCAAAGGATATATGTGCTGATAGCCGCCGCCAAACTGTGGCGCATTCCCGCAGGATCAGCGCATTTTTCGCAGGTTTGTCGAGGAGAGAGCCGAGCGTGGCCCATGAATGAAGGTCCAGCGCGGCAAGCCGCCTTGTGGGCCAGGCAACAAGGCGCGTTCGCCCACGCGATACCTGCCCAAGCCTGTAGCCGCCCGGCTTGCCGTTGCCTTCAAGGTTGCGCCGGGGCGATCCACCACGGCAATCGGCATCAGCCGGGCAATCTCGCGCCAGCCCTGCCAGTGGTGGAACTGGATCAGGTTGTCCGCCCCCATGATCCAGACGAAACGGACACCGGGGCAACGTCGGCGCAGATAGCGCAGCGTATCCAGCGTGTAGCGCGTGCCGATATTGGCCTCGAATCCGGTCATGTCCATTATCGTTTCGGGCATGAGGGCGCGACAGGCCGCCATCCGGTCATCCAGCGGCGGCAGCCCCTGAGTGTCCTTCAGTGGGTTGCCCGGCGTGACGATCCACCACACGCGGTCCAGCCCGAGGCGGCGCAAGGCGATCAGCGTGACCAGCCGATGGCCCGCATGAGGCGGGTTGAACGAACCGCCGAACAGTCCGATGCGCAGGCCGGGAGCGTGGCGGGGGAGCTTGGGCTGCATCAGCGCTTGTGCGTGCTTCGAGACGCGGCTTTGCCGCTCCTCAGCATGAGGGATGTTGAGGGATGCAATACCCGAGATTCCTCATGCTGAGGAGCCCGAAGGGCGTCTCGAAGCACGCACGACGTTTGTGCAAGCCCCCATCACGCCCTCACTTGCCCTGTTCCCCTGATGCGGTATTTGAACGCGCACAACTGATCGACACCCACCGGACCGCGCGCGTGCATTCGCCCCGTGGCAATGCCGATCTCGGCGCCGAAGCCGAATTCGCCACCATCGGCAAATTGCGTCGAGGCGTTGTGGACCGTAATGGCACTGTCGACTTCCGCCAGAAAGCGCTCCGCGGCGGTCTGATCCTCGGTGATGATCATGTCGGTGTGGTGCGAGCCAAAGCGCTCGATGTGATCGATGGCCGCGTCCAGTCCGTCCACCACCTTGGCTGCGATGATGCTGTCCAGAAATTCGTGGCCGAAATCCTCGGGTGTTGCGGTCACGACGCCCTGGGTTGCGCTGCGCACGGTTTCGTCACCGCGCACCTCGCAGCCTGCAGCCATCAGCATCTCGACGATGGGCTTGAGGTGCGTGGCCACGACAGCCTTGTCGAACAGCAGCGTTTCCGCTGATCCGCAGACGCCGGTACGCCGCATCTTGGAGTTCAGCACGAGCGCCTTGGCCTTGTCGAGGTCCGCCGCAGCGTGAATGTAAACATGCACGATGCCATCGAGATGGGCGAAGACCGGCACGCGGGCGTCCGCCTGCACACGGGCCACGAGTGATTTTCCGCCGCGCGGCACGATGACATCGAGCGTGCCGCCAAGCCCCTTCAGCATCTCGCCCACGGCAGCGCGGTCCTTCGTTGGCACGCGCTGGATACAATCCTCCGGCAGACCAGCCGCCTTGAGACCTTCGACAAGACAGGCGTGGATCGCGGCGGAGGAATGATAGCTGTCCGAGCCGCCGCGCAGCACCGCCGCATTGCCCGCTTTGAGGCACAGCGCACCAGCGTCGGCCGTCACATTGGGGCGGCTCTCGAAGATTACGCCGATGACGCCCAGAGGCGTCGCTACCCGCTCGATCCACATCCCGTTCGGGCGCTGCCAGCGTTCCAAGATCCGACCGACGGGATCGGCGAGTGCTGCGATATCGTCAAGGCCTGCCGCAATGGCGCCAATGCGATTGTCGTCGAGCACGAGGCGATCCACAAAAGCCGCAGACATGCCGCCACGGCGTGCTTCGGCCACATCAATGGCATTCGCCGCAATGATGTCGGCCATGTTTGAGCGCAGCGCCTTCGCCGCCTCCCGCAAGGCCGTGTTCTTCTGGTCGGCACTGGCAAGAGCCAGCACGCGCGCAGCGGCCCTGGCTTTTTGGCCAAGCGCCAGCATGTCGGCCGCGAGCCTCGCGCCGTCGCCAATGAAATCCGATGCCTTCACTTGCCGGTTCATGTTTCGCCTGCCTCGCCGATCAGCACCAGATCGTCCCGGTGGATCATGGCCGAGCGGCCTGAATAGCCCAGAATCTTTTCGATGTCGCGTGTGCTGGCACCCACAATCGCACGGGCCTCGACGGCATCATAGCCTGCAAGTCCGCGCCCGACCTCGCCGCCATCGGGACCGCGCACCAAAATGGCATCGCCGCGCTCGAAGCTGCCCTCGACCTGGCGCACTCCGGCGGGCAGAAGGCTCTTGCCCTGATGCAGCGCCTTCACGGCACCGCCATCCACCAGGACTGCACCATGCACATCGAGGCTGCCACCGATCCAGCGCTTGCGGGCACTGACGGGATCGGACGCTGTCAGGAACCAGGTGCAGTTCGCACCCTCCGCAACGGCCTGCACCGGGTTCAATCGCTTGCCGTTGGCGATGATCATCGTCGCACCGCCGGAGACCGCGATCTTTGCCGCCTCGATCTTGGTGGTCATGCCACCGCGCGATAATTCTGACGCCGCGCCGCCCGCCATTGCCTCGATGTCCGCCGTGATGCGTGGCACGACAGGGATGAGCGTGGCCGTCGGATCCTTCTGAGGGGGTGCCGTATAGAGTCCGTCGATATCCGACAACAGGATGAGCAGGTCAGCCCCCGCCATGGTGGCAACGCGCGCAGCAAGCCGGTCATTGTCCCCATAGCGAATCTCGACCGTCGCCACCGTGTCATTCTCGTTGATGACGGGGATGGCGCGTTGGGCCAGAAGTTCATCGAGTGTGGCCCGCGCATTGAGATAGCGGCGGCGCTCCTCGGTGTCTTGCGGTGTGATCAGCACCTGTCCCGCCGTGATCGCGTGCCGTCCCAGCGCCTCCGACCAGACACGCGCCAGCGCGATCTGCCCCACGGCAGCGGCGGCCTGGGACCGATCGAGCGTGAGGGCGCCCTTGGGATATTTCAGCACCGTGCGCCCGAGCGCGATGGCTCCGGAGGACACCACGAGGACATCAACGCCACGCTTGTGCAGTCCCGCAAGATCATCAGCGAGGGCTGCCAGCCATTCCGCCTTGGGCCCGTTGACTGGATCAACGAGTAGCGACGAGCCGACCTTGACGACAATGCGCTTGAAGGAGTCGAGGGAAGGGTTCACGAGGCAATCGCTGGTTCGATGTCGGTCGCCAGGAAATCGCTGCCCTTGAACAGCAGGGGCACGCCATGGACCTTAGCAACGGCATAAGCCATGCAGTCGCCAAAATTCAATGCGGATTGTGCATTGCTGCCCTTGCCGAAGCGGGTGAAGGCGGTGCGTGCGGCGGTCAGACAATGGCTGTCAAACGGTATCGTTGTGATATTGTCCAAGCGATCCATGTCCCGCCAGAAAATGTCTGGCTGGAATCCGTTTTTTCCGGACAGAACCATGAATGTTTCCAGCAGTGTCGGAGCACCAATGATGCATTTCCGACTCTTCAGAACGTGGTCAAATTTCAGCACGTCATCCTCATCAAGGGCAATAGCGACGAGGGCAGACGTATCCAGCGCAATCATTTCGGCAGGCCGTTCTCGTCATACATCCACGAATGATCGGATGTTGCACCTGGTGGTGGTCCTTTTCCGCCCCACAGGTCGCGCTTCATATCAGCCAGGATACGACCATTTTTGGCAATCTCCTCAGGAGAAAGTTCTGTTTCAGCCCTGCCGGTTCCCGCCTCGTAGCGTCGCAGCGCCAACTCAATCACCAATGTCACGCTGGTATTGCGCTGCCGCGCCAGCCTGTGCGCCCGCTCATAGGCGTCGTTGCTGCGGATGTTCAGCTGCTTTCGCGGTTGCTTGGTATTCATGCTATCATGCTAGCAGCTTCAAGCGCCAAAGTCGATTCTGCCCAGTTCACACCCTAAGGTGCATACTCCCAGTTGTCGCCGTCCTCGTCTTCATCGTCCGCTGGCTTGCGCTTCCCGCCGAGCAGCGAAATGCCCTTGGTCGGAACCAGCGCTTCGTCGCTCTCTCGCGCTTCGTCGATGATCTTGATCAGGGCAGCGAGCGCTTCAGGCACGCCCTGGCGGGCCACGGCTGACAAGGCCAGCGGTGCCTGGCCGCAGGCTTTCTTCAGCCGCTGCATTTGCTTCTTGCGGGTGTCAGGGTCGAGCGCATCGACCTTGGACAGTGCCACGATCTCGGGCTTTTCTGCCAGGCCGCCGCCATAGGCCTCGATTTCCTTGCGGACGATCTTGTAATCCTGGCCTGCGTCCTCGCCCGTGCCATCCACGAGATGCAGCAGGACGCGGCAGCGCTCGACATGGCCGAGAAACCGGTCTCCCAGTCCCGTGCCCTCATGCGCCCCTTCGATCAGGCCGGGAATGTCGGCAAGCACGAATTCCCGATCCGCCAGCCGCACCACGCCCAGGCCGGGATGCAGGGTCGTGAAGGGGTAATTCGCAATCTTGGGCTTTGCCGCCGTGGTTGAGGCAAGAAATGTCGACTTGCCGGCATTCGGCAGGCCAACAAGCCCCGCATCGGCAATGAGCTTCAGACGCAGCCAGAGCGTGCGCTGTTCGGCCGGCTGACCAGGGTTGGCGCGGCGCGGCGCACGGTTGGTGGAGGATACAAAGTAGAGGTTGCCGAAACCGCCATTGCCGCCTTTCGCCAGCCGGACCTTCTGGCCTTCCTCTGTCATGTCGGCCAGCAGCGTCTCGCCATCTTCGTCGAAAATCTGCGTGCCCACCGGTACCTTCACGATGGCGTCGTCGCCCTTGCCGCCTGCGCGCTGGCGACCCGCGCCCTGGCCGCCGATCTTGGCCTTGATGTGCTGCTGGTAGCGAAAATCGATCAGCGTGTTCAGCCCGTTGACGCACACTGCCCAGACATCGCCACCCCTTCCGCCATCGCCGCCGTCGGGGCCACCGTATTCGATGAACTTCTCACGGCGAAACGAGATGCAGCCATTGCCGCCCGCGCCGGACTGGACGAAGATTTTTGCTTGATCGAGAAATTTCATGGGCGTGTCATAGGCATGGAAGTGCTGGAGCGCAATTCTCGGCTGAAGCACTGCTGCTATTGCGCCTTCGCCTGACACTGCTCGGTGATCGCCGTCACCTGCTGTTGTTGGCGTGCCGTCAGATTGTTGCGCAGCAGCGGCGTCCACAGTTCTGCCTTGCGGATATCGGCCTCCGAGCAGGTGCAATAGGTGGTGCAGACGCCCGCTGTTTCGCCTGCCTTGAGGCAGCTTTGCTGGCAAGCCTGCCTGAATTCGACCGTCACCTTGTCTGGCCCAGACGCAGGCATCGCCAGCGATACCGCGCCGATCAGCGCCATCAGCACGGGCTGGTGCAGCAGGTAGATCGGCAGGCTGGCGCGCCCCGACCGGGCGATGAAGGCATTCGCGCCTTTTGGCTCGGCAGACAGCCAGGCCGGTGGTGCGGCAGCGATGCCCTTGCCGATCACCACGCCAGCCAAGGCAAGCGCCAGCCAGGGAAACAGCGGCACGTAGTCGTTGGTCACGGGGACACGTGTGCCAAGGCCAATCCATTGCAGCAAGGGTTGGTCAAACATGGCGTTTGTAAACATGAAAGGCAGGCTGAAAACCATGAGAGCGACGCTTGCCGTGACCGGAACCGGCAAGCGCAGAAACGGCAGTGCCAGCACGCTGGACAAGGCGATACTGTGCAAGATGCCGAAGAAGATGAAGGCGTTGGGTGTGGTCAGGACAGTGGCTGCCGTCACCAGGACCGCGGCTCCTCCGATAAGCGCGAGCCGCTTCAGGAAGCGGGACCGATCAAATCCATTGCGCGTCAACAGCACGAGGCTGATACCAGACAACAGCAGGAACGAGCCTGCGATGGTGCGGGCGAAGTTGGACCAGAAAGGATGGCGGATGATATCGGTCTCGATCAGCCCGAAGAACTTGAGATCCCAGGCGGCATGATAGGCAATCATGGCGATGACGGCGAGACCGCGCAGCACATCGATGCCCGGAAGTCTTGGATTGGAACCCCTTGGATGAGGTGAGAATGCGGTCATCCCGGCTTCCTCGCCAGGTCCATCCGGCGGCGCATTTCGCGGATGCTCGCGGGCAGGCCGATGAACAGCGACTCTCCCATCAGGAAATGGCCGATGTTCAGCTCCATGATGTCTGGAATGGCGGCGATTGGCCCGACATTGTCATAGGTCAGGCCATGCCCGGCATGGCATTCCAGACCAAGCGCCACCGCTGCCCTTGCGGCCTGTTGCAATCGTTTCAGCTCGGACTTGCGGGCCGCACCCTTGGCATGGGCATAGGGCCCCGTGTGCAATTCCACCACTGCCGCTCCAACGGCTTTCGACGCTTCGAGCTGCCGGATATCCGCATCGACGAACATCGAGACGCGCAAGCCCTTGGCGGTCAGCTGGGCAACATAGGGCCTGAGCTTCTTTATCTGAGAGGCAACATCGAGGCCGCCTTCGGTGGTGACCTCCGTGCGCTTCTCGGGCACGAGGCAGATGGCGTGCGGCTTCAGATTCAGCGCGATGGCGAGCATTTCCTTGGTGGCTGCCATCTCGAGATTGATGGGGGCCTTCAGGAGCTTCTTCAGCCGGGAGAGATCGCTGTCGATGATGTGGCGACGATCCTCGCGCAGATGCACGGTGATGCCATCGCCGCCCGCCTCGATGGCGGCCAGCGCTGCCAATACCGGATCCGGGTGAGTTCCACCCCGGGCATTGCGGACGGTGCCGACGTGATCGACGTTGATGCCAAGGCGCAGGTGGTTCATCTCTCTCTCTCCTCAACGTCAACTTTCGACAAACTCAGGATGTCGTGCGCTTCCGATGTTCCACCAGCTTTGCTGCCATGCGGATTGCGGCGATCAGGCTGGTGGCCTTCGCCAAGCCCTTACCAGCAATATCCAGCGCCGTCCCGTGGTCGGGCGATGTGCGCACGAAGGGCAGGCCGAGCGTCACGTTCACCCCACCCATCATGTCGAGCGTCTTCAGCGGGATCAGCCCCTGATCATGATAGAGGCACAGCGCAACATCGTAAGTTCGGCGCGCGCGGCTGGTGAACATGGTGTCTGGCGAGAGCGGCCCGAAGGCGCGGATGCCATCCCGTTGCAATGTCTTCACAGCCGGCCTGACGATGCGCTCATCCTCTGTGCCGATGGTGCCATCTTCCCCGGCATGGGGATTGAGGCCAGCCACCGCGATGCGCGGGTTGCGGATGCCCAGATCGCGTCGAAGTGCCGCCGCCGCACGACGGCCCGACTCGACGATCATCTCCGTCGTCAGGCGTGAAACCGCTGCCAGCAACGGCTCGTGAATGGTCACCAGCACCACGCGCAGCCCCCGACCCGCCAGCATCATCTGCGCACGCGAGCCGTCCCCCGCCAGGTACTCCAGGAATTCCGTATGGCCAGGAAAGCCGAATCCCGCTGCGGTCATGTTCGATTTCTGGATGGGGTTGGTCACGATGCCGCAGGCTTCTCCGCCCTTGACGAGTGCCACCGCCCGCTCGATCGACGCGATCACTGTTGCCGCGTGGAGAGGATCGGGCCTGCCCGCGATGGCCGGTGCCGCCAAATGCATCGGCAGCACTGGCAGGGCCTGATGAAACACCGACGCACCTTCCGATATGTCCCTGACGGGATGGATGGGGATGCGCCACCGCAGGCTGGATGCGATGGCATCGAGCCGCACAGGGTCGTCCAGCGCAACGAAGGCCGGACCGTGCGCATGAAGCTCTTGCCATGCCTGGAGCGTGAGTTCGCCACCAATGCCAGCAGGTTCGCCCATGGTGAGCGCAAGAGGAAGCATTTCTGTCACCCCTCAGGCCTTGGCCGGATGCGCCTTCTGCCAGTGCCGCGCGATATCAAGCCGCGTTGCGACCCAGACGCGGTCATGTTTCTGCACATAATCCAGAAACCTGGCGAGCGCCTTGGCGCGGCCCGGACGGCCAACCAGCCGACAATGCAGGCCAATCGACAGCATCTTGGCCTGACCCTGCTTGCCCTCGGCATAGAGCATGTCAAAACTGTCCTTGAGGTAGGTGTAGAACTGGTCTCCCGCGTTGAAGCCCTGCGGTGTGGCAAACCGCATGTCGTTGGCATCCAGCGTGTAAGGCACCACCATGTGCGGCCCTTTCGGCCCCATGATCCAGTAGGGCAGATCATCGGCATAGCTGTCCGCGGAATAGACGAAACCGCCTTCTTCAAGCACGATCTTCAGCGTGTGATCGGAACAGCGGCCCTGATAGAAGCCCAGCGGGCGCGTGCCTGTCACCTCGGTGTGCAGGCGGATGGCTTCGAGGATATGGGCTTTCTCCTCGGCGTAGGTGAAGTCCTTGTAGTCGATCCATTTCAGCCCGTGGGTGGCGATCTCCCACTTCGCTTCCCTCATGGCGGCCACCTGTTCGGGCGAGCGCTGCATGGCGGTGGCGACACCGAACACTGTTACCGGCAGCTTGCGTTCCGTGAACATTCGCCAGAGACGCCAGAAGCCCTGACGGGCACCGTATTCGTAGATCGATTCCATGTTCATGTGTCGCTGGCCGGGCCAGGCTGCCGCTCCCACGATCTCGGACAGAAAGGCTTCCGATGCCTTGTCGCCATGCAGCAGGCAGTTTTCGCCGCCCTCCTCATAATTGATCACGAACTGCACGGCGATCCGCGCTTTGCCGGGCCATTTCGGGTCCGGCGTCGTGCGACCATAGCCAGCAAGGTCGCGGGGGTAAGGGGCAGAGGAAGGATCGAACATGGATTGGTGCTTTTGCTTGAAGGATCGATGCTTTTTATGCCACCGCGCGGGAAATTGCATCAGCCTTGTGTCTCCTTCGAGGCTCGCTATCGCTCGCGCCTCAGGAAGAGGAGTTTTGTGCAAGGCCCCACATCCCTCATCCTGGGGTGCGGAGCGAAGCGTAGCCTCGAAGGACGCACATACGCATTGCAAACCACCATTGCCCACTCCCGCCATCCGCACTAAACGGCTGCCATGAGCACTCCCCAGCACCAATCCGTCCTCATCATCGATTTCGGTTCCCAGGTCACGCAGCTGATCGCCCGGCGCATCCGCGAGACTGGCGTTTACTGCGAGATTCACCCGTTCCAGTCGGCAGAGACGGCCTTTCACGCGTTGCAACCCAAGGCCGTCATCCTGTCCGGTGGTCCTGCCTCCGTGACCAAGACAGGCAGTCCGCGCGCCCCGCAGGTGGTGTTCGATTCCGGCCTGCCGATGATGGCGATCTGCTACGGCCAGCAGACCACCGCCGTGCAGTTGGGCGGCGTGGTGGAAGGTGGCCATGCGGCGGAGTTCGGCCGTGCGGATGTGACCATCACGGAAAAGTCCGCGCTGTTCGACGGCGTGTGGGAGGTGGGCCAGAGCTATCCCGTGTGGATGAGCCACGGCGACCGCGTAACGGCATTGCCCAAGGGCTTTACCGTCAAGGCGACCTCCGAGAATGCGCCCTTCGCCATCGCCTCGGACGAAGCGCGAAAAATCTACACCACGATGTTCCATCCTGAGGTGGTGCATACGCCCGACGGCGGCAAGCTGATCGCCAACTTCGTCACCAAGATCGCGGGCATCACGCCAGACTGGTCTATGACGGCCTATCGCGCCGAAATGATCCAGAAAATCCGCGCACAGGTCGGCAAGGGCCGGGTGATCTGCGGCCTGTCCGGCGGCGTGGATTCAGCTGTCTCAGCCGTGCTGATCCACGAGGCCGTGGGTGAACAGCTCACATGCGTCTATGTCGACCATGGCCTGATGCGGCAGGGCGAGACCGACGAGGTCGTGAGCCTGTTTCGCGGGCATTACAACATCCCGCTCGTGGCGGTGGATGCCAGCGAAACCTTCCTCGGCGCATTGGCTGGTGTTTCGGACCCCGAGACCAAGCGCAAGACCATCGGCCGGCTGTTCATCGATGTGTTCGAGGCAGAAGCGAAGAAGATCGCAAGTGATGGAAAAGGATCGGCGGAGTTCCTGGCGCAGGGCACGCTTTACCCCGACGTGATCGAGAGCGTCAGCTTCTCAGGCGGTCCGTCGGTGACCATCAAGTCGCACCACAATGTGGGTGGACTGCCCGCGCGCATGAAGATGAAGCTGGTGGAGCCTTTGCGCGAGCTGTTCAAGGACGAGGTGCGGGCGCTGGGCCGCGAGCTTGGCCTGCCCGCCGCCTTCGTGGGGCGCCATCCGTTCCCCGGCCCCGGCCTCGCCATCCGCATCCCCGGTGAAGTGACACAGGAAAAATGCGACATCCTGCGCAAGGCCGACGCGATCTATCTCGACGAAATCCGCAAGGCGGGCCTCTACGACACGATCTGGCAGGCCTTCGCCGTGCTGCTGCCGGTGCGCACCGTGGGCGTGATGGGCGACGGGCGGACGTATGACCACGTGCTGGGGCTGAGGGCCGTGACCTCAGTGGATGGCATGACGGCGGATTTCTATCCCTATGACATGGCGTTCCTCGGCCGATGCGCCACGCGGATCATCAACGAGGTGAAGGGGGTGAACCGTGTGGTGTATGATGTGACCAGCAAGCCACCGGGGACGATTGAGTGGGAGTGAGGGGATGACAAGACGAATAATTGAAGGCTGCTACGCACGCTTATGTGGAATAAAAGACACAGCCAATCGAGATAATTCTTTTTTGCCGCTTTCCTTTGCGAATGACTATAAAATATATTAGAGCAACTGCGAAAAGGATTGGATGATATTTTTGAAGGTTTTGATTTAGGCTCTGATGTTTTTCGTACAGGCGGCGCACCAACAGGATACGAAATAAACGATCTTCCATTTCTTTCAAAAATCAACCAACTGATTAAATATCTTGAAATGGTTCATCAATCAGCAAATAAAATAATTGAAGTTGGTAGTATATATAATTCAATTCGGGATATTGAACTTAAATCTAGATGTGGCGATCTCCTTTCAGCTGTCGGTCATTTTGACCGTGTGATAAACCAAGCAACGCAAGTTCTTGAAGAGCGTGTTCGAAAAATGGTCCCCTCAATCGGTGAGATGACAGGTGGCCCGCTTATCAACAAAGCGATCAATCCAGAGCCATCAAAGTCGATGATCGTTTTTTCGAGCCATGCGAACGAACAGGAAGGCTACGCAGCGCTCTTCAAAGGACTCATCGCGGCCTTTCGCAACCCGAGTCATCACAAGTTCCTCGATAACGTTTCGCGCGAGCAAGCATTGCAAATTTGCGCATTTATTGACAACATGCTTGCCGCATTGGGAAGCGCGCAAGTAGCATCACAATAGAATTTGCAAACCCGGTGCCTCAATCGAGCAGGCATAGCCAACCTTGAGCCCCCCGCCCCAACCTGCTACCTTTTCCCCATGGCTCATCCAGCAATGCAAATGACGGCGGTCCTCACACCCTCCGACGAGGGCGGCTACATCGCCCTCAACCCCGAAACCGGCACGACCACCGAGGGCGAGACGGTTGAAAGTGCGCTGAGCGCTCTGCGCGAAGCCGTCGAGCTCTACCTCGAAGAATTCCCCGCATAATCAAACGGGTCCAGCACCCTCACCCCCAACACCTCGAAATCCCGCACATTCCGCGTCACAACCGTCAGATTGTGCACATCTGCCGTCGCCGCGATCATGGCATCCTCGACCAGGTCATCCGACCGCCCGTGCATCATCCGTGCCCAGGCCCGGAACGTCCGCGCATCCACCGCCAGCACATTGAACGTCCCTGCCACCTGCTCCAGCCATGCCTCGATCTCGTCGGCCTTGGCCGCATCCTGCTCCCGTGTGATCTCGATACCGGCCTGAATTTCGCCGATGGTCACCGCCGAGAGGTGGAGATCGGCGTCATCCACTGATGCCAGCCATGCCAGCACGGCGCCATGCGGTCTGGCGCGTCGCAGTTCGGAGACGACGTTCGTGTCAAGCAGATACATGGATCAGAGCAGGGCAGGCGAGCGGCGGCGCAGCTTGCCGCGCGGCGGAATGGCCAGGTCACCTGCCGGAGAGGCGGCGAGCAGCAATTCCTTGAGCGTTGGCTGGGCTGATCTCTTGAGACGCGTCCATTCGCCGACAGGCACCAGCACAGCCGCATCCGCGCCGCGCTTCGTCACGAGCTGCGGTCCGTCTTTCAGGCATGTCTCCAGCAATTCACTGAAACGCGCCTTGGCATCCTGCACCGGCCAGGCCTTCATGCTTTGCTCCATCATTCAGACTGGTTGTCTGACTAGTCTGAATCTTCGGGAATTGCAACTCACGGCAGGTGATCTATGACGTGGCGAACAATCCGCCTGGAGTGATCGCAAGCCCCCATGAGCCGCAAAGCCGCCACCCCCTCCCGCGAGCGCCGCGTCAAGCGCATCTGCGCGCGCCTTGGCCTGCATTTCATGACGGCGCAGAAGCCGGACAAGCAGGTGCTGGCCCATGGCGGCTACATGCTGCGCGATGGCAAGACGATGACAATCGTGCTGGGCGACAAGGACTATCTGTTCTCGGCCGATATCGATGACATCGAGGCGTTTCTGGACGAGCAGGTGTAAGGCGCTACACGAGCCTTGCGATCCATCGCCAAGCGAATACTCTCTCTGTTATCGCTTCGCATCAAGACGGAGCCATCCTTGGGAGGGGATCATGTCCATATCCAGAATAACGACTTTTGCGGTGGGGCTGAGCATGGTTGCAACAGCGGCCTTCGCCCAGCAGGTGCCAAACTTTCCCACACCGAAGGACGGCACCTTCATCGCCAAGGACTTCAAGTTCTCGACGGGTGAAACGCTGCCCGAACTGAAGATCGCCTACAAGACTATCGGTGATCCCGCCAATCCGCCGGTGCTGATCCTGCACGGCACGGCGGGTTCCTCCGCCAACATGCTGACGCCAGGGTTTGGGGGGCAGATGTATGGTCCGGGACAGCCGCTGGATGCGACGAAGCATTTCATCATCATCCCGGATGCTCTGGGCGCAGGCGGCACGGCCAAACCCTCCAACGGGCTGAAGGCGAAGTTTCCGAAATACAATTATGATGACATGGTCGATGCGCAGCACCGGCTTGTCACGGAAGGGCTTGGCATCAAGCGGCTGCGGCTTGTGATGGGCAATTCCATGGGTGGGATGCACACATGGGTCTGGGGCGTGCGTTATCCTGAGCTGATGGACGCACTGGTCCCCATGGCCTCGCAGCCGACTGAAATGTCCTCGCGCAACTGGATGATGCGCCGCCTGATGATCGAGACGATCAAGGCCGATCCCGACTACCAGGACGGCAACTACACGGTGCAGCCGAAGTCCGTTCGCATCGCCAATGTTTTCTATGCGACCGGCACCAACGGCGGTGATCTGGCTTATCAGAAGCAGGCTCCCACGCGGGAAGCTGCGGACAAGCTGGTGACGGCCCGCCTCGCAGCACCCGCGCCCACTGACGCCAACGACTTCATCTACCAGTGGGCGTCTTCTGCCGACTACAACCCCGCCCCGAAGCTGGGTGCAATCAAGGCGCATCTGCTGGCGATCAACTCTGCCGATGACGAGCGCAATCCTGTCGCCACCGGCCTGATGGTCGAAGCGATGAAGCAGGTGAAAAATGGCAAGCTTCTCGTGATCCCCGGCAGCCCTGATACGGCTGGTCATGGCACGACGGGCGGCATGGCGCGACTTTACGCCGATCCTCTCAGGGATTTTCTGGCTGGCGTGCCCAAGACGCAGTGAGGGTTTGAAGAAACCGTGACACGACGGCCCGGCGTTGCTAAGGCACCGGATATTCCTGCGGAAAGTCCTTCATCGTCATGACACTCCTCGTGGTCGGCCTGATCCTGTTTCTCGGTATGCACGCGTTCACCATGAACCGCGCGGCGCGTGCCGGGCTGATCGGCAAGGCTGGGGCGCTGGGGTACCGGGCAATCTACAATATCGTTTCGTTGCTCGGCTTCAGCCTGATCGTCTGGGGTTACGCCATCTATCGCTCGAACGGCATGATCCCGCTGTGGGATCCGCCGGTGTGGACGCGGCATCTTTCGGTGCTGGTCATGCTGCCGGTGCTGCCGCTTCTGTTCTCGGCCTATGCCAAGGGGTTCGTGAAGGCGCGGCTGAAACACCCAATGATCCTCGCCGTGAAGACGTGGGCGCTGGCGCATCTCTTGTCCAATGGTGACCTTGGCTCCGTGTTGCTGTTCGGCGCCTTCCTGGCCTATGCCGTCGTCGCCTTCATCAGTATGCGGCGGCGACCCGTGGACGAAACGGCAGCCTTCGTGCCCAATCCCGGGCAGGATGCAGCCGCGATCCTTGGCGGGCTGATCGCCTATGGTGTGATGGTCGGTGGCCTGCACCGCTACCTGATCGGCGTGGGCGTGTTCGGATAACGATGCCGCGCTATGTCACCACCCGCACGCTGCGCCATTCGCCCGAGCAGATGTTCGATCTGGTGGCGGATATCGAGCGCTATCCGGAATTCGTGCCGATGTGCAGCACGCTCATGGTCCGACGCCGCACCACTGGCGTGAATGGCTCCGAAGTGCTGCTGGCGGATATGTCGATCGGCTACAAGATGATCCGCGAGAGCTTCACGACCCGCGTGGCGCTCGACAGGCCCGCACTGAAGATCCTGGTCGAGTATGTCGATGGTCCGTTCAGCCATCTGGAGAACCGCTGGACCTTCGAGGCAGCGCCAGAGGGCAGTTCCGTCACATTCGACATCGACTATGCCTTTCGCTCGCGCACCTTCCAGATGCTGGCGGGGGCCGTGTTCGATACGGTCGTGCGCCGGATGGTGGAAGCCTTTGAGAAGCGGGCGGACGCTGTCTACGGCGTTTAAACGCCCAGCATCAATTCGAGCGCCTTCACCACGGAACGCGCCCTGATCTCATCCCGCGACAGGGGACCGAAACGCATTTCGATGACGTCACATCCCGTCCTGGTGGCGAGCGCAAGAAACACCAGGCCGACAGGCTTCTCCGCTGATCCGCCGCCTGGGCCAGCCACACCGGTGATCGAGACCGCTACTTCGGCGCGGGAGTGGGCCAGCGCACCGATCGCCATGGCTTGGGCCGTTTGCGCGCTGACCGCGCCATGGCGTTCGATCGTTCCAGCTGGAACGCCCAGCAATTCGATCTTCGCGTCGTTCGAATAGGTCACGAAGCCGCGTTCCAGCACATCGGATGATCCCGGGATGGAGGTCAGCAGTGCTGCGACCAGCCCGCCGGTGCAGCTCTCCGCCGTGACACAGCGGCGCTTCGTGTTGCGCAGGTGATCAAGCGTGCGGATGGCGAGCGCTGTGTGTTCGGCCGGAAACATAGGAGTCTCGTAAGCCACTCCGCTGTATCGATCCAGCCCCTCGGTATGCCGACTGACTTGGTATCCTTCAAGACTTGCCGCAGCGCACAATTCAGGTTAGTTTTTGGGCAACCCGAAAGAATGCATAAAAAATAGGCAATATGATTACAGCTCAGGCTAATACTCCTGCGGCACAGTACCTGGATGACGTCAGGGGTGCCGTGCTCGCGCCGATGTCGGGCGTCACCGACGCCGGGTTTCGCCGGGCTGCGGATCGTTTTGGCGCGTCACTCGTGGTGTCGGAGATGGTGGCGTCCGACGCATTGGCTCAAGGGTCCGCCGAAGCCATGCTGCGGGCCGAGGGCGCCGGCATCGGCACGCATGTCGTGCAGCTTGCGGGTTGTGAAGCGCACTGGATGGCGCAAGGTGCCAAGGTGGCGGAAGAGGCCGGTGCCGATATCATCGACATCAATATGGGCTGCCCGGCCAAGCGGGTGACGAATGGCTGGTCGGGTTCGGCGCTGATGCGCGACCTCGATCACGCCTGCACGCTGATCGCGGCCACGGTGGCGGCCACCAAACGCCCGGTGACGCTGAAGATGCGGCTGGGTTGGGACGAGTCCAGCCTCAATGCGCCGGAACTGGCGCGGCGTGCCGAAGCCCTGGGCATCCGGATGATCACCGTGCATGGGCGCACCCGCTGCCAGTTCTACAAGGGCACTGCCCGCTGGGGACTGGTGCGCGCAACCGTTGCAGCCACGCGGCTTCCGGTTGTCGTCAATGGCGACATCCAGGGGCTGGACGACGCGCGGGAAGCGCTTGGCCAATCCGGTGCTGCTGCCGTGATGATCGGGCGCAGCGC
>JANNEO010000078.1:0-20858 GCA_031378805.1 Hyphomicrobiales bacterium | reverse complement strand
CGGACCAGCATGTCGCGGTTGGCTTTGGTGCTGAGCAAATAAAGCGTCTCGTCCATCGCCTCCCAGTCCTTGAGCGGAATCACGACCATGTCTTCATGGCCCTGACGCGACACCACGAGATGGTCGCGGTCCTGCTCCAGCCGGTCGAGATGGCTGGCGATGTTGGCGCGGAAATCGGAGAGGGAGACGTGGCCCATGGTGATATCCTTTTGTACATGTTAGCGTACAACAGGGATACGATGATTTCAAGCCTGCGCCGGATTGACCAAAGCCCGCACAAACGCCGCGCTGTCAGGGTAAACCTCATATCCCGAGACCTTGCCATCTCTGAACCGGAACACGTTCACGGCCTTCGCCTTGATTTCGATACTGTTGGCCTTCACGCGCCAATGTGCATCGAGGATGACGACGATGGCGTCCGGCGTTTCGAGGCGCTCGAGGATTGTCGTGCGCAGCACCTCCAGAGGGCCTGTCACCCTGCGGAAGAAGGCGATGGCCGCATCAATTCCGGTGTGCTCGCCCGCCCAGGGCACAAGGTCTGTCGGGCCGTTCCACCAGATGCGGATATCGGGTGTGGCGACATCGCGGAGGGATTCGAGGTTGCCGCTGCGCATGGCGGCATACCAGGCGTCGAGGATGGGGGCGGACATCATTCACTCGTCGTTGCAATTCGAAAAAGTCTGCATGGGCGTGGTACGTCCTTCGAGGCTCCGCTTCGCTCCGCACCTCAGGATGAGAAGCCTTGCATATTGCAGTCCTCAAGGCATTTCATCCTGAGGTGCGGAGCGAAGCGGAGCCTCGAAGGACGCACAATGCCCAAGCAACGCACCTGAAGCTACGCAAGCCAGCGCTTGCGCCGCTTGTAGTGTTTCACATCGCGGAAGCTCTTTTTCGTGCCCTCTGCCACGCCGAGGTAGAATTCCTTCACATCCTCATTTTCGCGCAGATTCTTCGCCTCTCCGTCCATCACGATGCGGCCCGTCTCCATGATGTAGCCGTAGGTGGCGTATTTCAGCGCCATATTGGTGTTCTGCTCGGCGATGAGGAACGACACGCCTTCCTTGGCGTTGAGATCCTTCACGATCTCGAAGATTTCCTCCACGACCTGCGGCGCAAGGCCCATGGAGGGTTCGTCCAGAAGGATCATCTTGGGAGCGCTCATGAGGGCGCGGCCGATGGCGCACATCTGCTGTTCGCCGCCCGACGTGTATCCCGCCATCGAGGTCTTGCGCTGGCGCAGGCGGGGGAAATAATCGTATACCTTCTCCATATCGCGCTTGATTGCGGCATTGCCGTCGCGCCTGGTGAAGGCTCCGGTCAGCAGGTTTTCCTCGATGTTGAGGTGGCCGAAGCAATGGCGGCCCTCCATCACCTGGATGCAGCCGCGCTTGACGAGTTCGTTGGGCGAATAGGTGTCGACGCGCTCGCCCTCGAATTCGATCGACCCCTTGGTGACCGCGCCGCGCTCGGCCTTGAGCAGGTTGGAAATGGCCTTCAATGTGGTGGTCTTGCCCGCGCCATTGGCCCCCAGAATCGCCACGATGCCGCCGCGCGGCACGACCACGGACACGCCCTTCAACACGAGGATGACGTGATCATAGATCACCTCGATGTTGTTGACGGCGAGGATGGGGCGGACGGGGTCTATTGCGAGGGCAGCGGACATTCAGGTGCTCCTCCTTCTCCCCTTGCGGGAGAAGGTGTCATGCGGAACGCATGACCGATGAGGGGTATTGCGAAGCAAGCCCTGGAAGGTTGCAGCACGCACTGCCGTTGAAGGGCTCGCTTCGCGATACCCCTCATCCGACCTACTTCGCAGGCCACCTTCCCCCCACATGGGGGGAAGGAGAGTGTAAGCCTTACGACGCCTTGTCACACGCTTCCGTGCGCTTCGGCCAACCTGCGTTCTTCTCGGCATAGTCCTTGGAAGACGATTCGATCAGCGGGCGAACCTCGTCCTTGAGCGGCGACAGCCACTCCGACGCCTTCACATATTTGGTTCCGTCCCACTCGGAGACGAAGACCTTGTTGTGCCCGCTGTGGTCGCCGCAGGAGAGGGTCACGGGGGAGGCAAAGCCTTCCATGCCCATTTCCTTGAGGCGGGCCTCGGTGATGTTCAGCGCTTCCATGCCCCGCCGCACATCCTCGCCGTTCACCACTTTCTTGCCGGTGATCTTCTGGGCGTTGCGGATGGCTTCCACCATCAGCATCGAGTTGTAGACACCACGATTGTAGATGGCTTCGCCAATCCGCTCCTTGCCCGAGACCTTTGACAGACCCTTGGCATGGACATGGGTCAGGATGTCCTGCAGTGCGGGAAAGTTCGCGCCAGACTGGGTGAAGCTGAGAGCCTTGTAGCCCTTTGCCTCGGCGCCACCGGCGCGGGCATCGTCGTCACCGCCAGCCCACCAGACGCCAACCAGCTTGTTGATCGGGAAGCCGTTCTTGATGGCCTCCTTCACGGCGGTGGGGTTCATTGCGCCCCAGCCCTGGTTGTAGAGGTAGTCCGGGCGGTTGCGGCGGATGTTCAGCCAGGTCGCGCCCTGGTTCTGCATGTCGGCGGCAGCGATGGGATAGAGCTGCACCTCGAAGCCGTATTTCTTCGCAAGGTTCTCTAGCACCGGGATCGGCTCCTTGCCGAATGGGGCATCGAGATGGATCAGGCCGAGCTTCTTGCCCTTCAGCTTGTCGAGGCCACCTTCGGCATTCGCCATGTGCTGGACCATCACCGAAGCGCCATCCCAGTAGGTCAGCGGCGGATTGAAGATCCAGGGGAAGTTGGAGCCGTCGGCCGAGGGTGAAAGTCCGTATGCCATCGACAGCACAACGACTTTGTCCACTGCGGCGCGCGGGATCAGCTGCAGGGTGATGCCTGTGGAGTAGGGGTTGATGATCACGGGGTTCTTGGCCTTCACGGCCTCGTAGCACTCCACGCCCTTTTTGGTGTCGTAGCCGGTCTCGCACTCGTCGATCACCAGCTTGACTCCGTTGATGCCACCGTCACGCTGGTTGATCATCTCGAGGTAGTCGCGCATACCGTCGGCAATCGGAATGCCCGATCCGGCGAAGCCGCCGGTGCGATAGGTCAACAGCGGCATGTAGATCGAATCCTGGGCTGCAGCGGGAACGGTCATCGCTCCGGCCATCACGGCCCCGAACGCCGCACCCATCATCCAGTTGGTCTTTGTCATCTGAGCATCCTCCCTCAATCGCACGTGGGCAGTCGGCGCTGTTTTTCGCCATGCCCGGTGAAAGTCCATCATGCCTGCGAATTCACGTCCCGCAAGCCCTTCCTTCGTCACATTGCCGTTCTCTCAATAGGGGAAAGGCCATGTTCTCAGTTTCTGCTTCGTGATTTGCCAGAGCCTGGCGAGGCCATGGGGCTCGACAATCAGGAAGAAGATGATCAATCCACCCACCATCATGCGGGTGATGTGTTCTGCCGTGTCGCCCGCCAGAGGAATACCAAGGGCGGGAACGCCGAATTTCAAGAGTGTGGGCAGACCGGATATGAAGGCTGCGCCAAAGAATGAGCCAATGAGCGAGCCAAGGCCGCCGATGATCACCATGAACAGAACATTGAAGCTCTGGTTGATGGAGAACGCGTCGTTGGCCTCGCCGCCACCGTACCACAGGAACATCATGCAGGCTCCGGCGACGCCGCAATAATAGGACGACACCGCGAAGGCGAGGAGTTTCGTGGGCAGCATCTTGATGCCCATCAGTTCCGCCGCGATGTCCATGTCGCGCACCGCCATCCACATGCGTCCGAAGCGGCCATGCACGATGTTGGAGGCAATCCAGGTGAGGAACACGACGATGGAGAGCAGCAGCAGGTATTTGACCTCGGGCGCGGCGCGTGGGCCTGTCACGATGATGCCGAACAGCTCACGCTGCGGCACTTCGATGGCACCCGAGACGTTGTAGTTGTAAAGCCAGGGAATGCGCACGAAGCACCATTGCAGGAAGAACTGCGCCGCAAGCGTCGCCACCGCGAGATAGAAGCCCTTGATCCGGAGTGAGGGCAGGCCGAACAACGCGCCGATGGCGGCAGCGAAAAAACCCGACAGCAGGATGCAGATGACAATGTTGAGGCCGGGAAAGATCGTCGTCATTTTGTAGCAGGCGTAGGCACCCACGCCCATGAATGCGCCCGTTCCCAGCGAGATCAGGCCAGTATAGCCCGTCAGGATGTTGAGTCCGATGGCCGCGAGCGCAAAGACAAGAAATGGAACCATCACAGAGTTGATGATGAAGTCATTGGCTAAAAGCGGCACGCCCGCGAAAGCAATCAGCAGGATCAAGGCAATGCCGATCCTGTCCTGCAGGATGGGAAACACCGCCATGTCGGAGGCGTAGTCGGTCTTGAACTGGCCGGCTTCACGATAAAACACGCGCTTAAATCCTCTCGATGATCTTGTCGCCGAACAGCCCTTGCGGCCGGAAGACGAGGAAGCCCAGCGCGATCACATAGGCAAGCCAGCTCTCGATGGCGCCGCCCAAAAGCGGCCCCCAGTAGAATTCACCGATCTTTTCGCCGATGCCGATGATCAGGCCGCCGATGATGGCACCGGGACCCGAGGTGAAGCCGCCAAGGATCAGCACCGGCAGCGCCTTGAGCGCAACGGTCTCCAAGGCGAAGGACACATCAGAGCGCGCCCCCCACATGATGCCGGTCACGAGCGCCACAACGCCTGCCGCAAACCACACGATGATCCAGATCTGGTTGAGCGAGATGCCGACGGAGAGCGCTGCCTTGTGGCTGTCAGCAACCGCGCGGAGAGCGCGACCGATGCGGGTTTTCTGGAAGAACACGGCAAGCGTGATGATCATGATCACTGCGATGACGGCTGCGGCGATATCGATCTTCTGCAGCGTGACGCGACCGCCCAGGATCGCAAGATCGATGGCTCCCTTTGGCAGCAAGAGCTGTTCGGTGATCATCTGCTTCGGACTACCGCCGAAAATCGTCTCGCCAAAGCCGATGAGGAAGTAGGTCAAACCGAAGGTTGCCATGAACAGGATGATGTCAGGCTGGTTGACAAGCGGTCGCAGCACAATGCGTTCGATGGCAACGGCCAGCAGCGCCATCACGCCAAGGGTCAGAACAAGCGACACGAAAGCGGCGGGCGTGCCGGAAAAGCCGTTGCGGGCAAAGAATTGGTAAAGGCCGACCAGTGTCAGGCCCGCGAAAACCACCATGATTCCTTGAGCAAAATTGAACACGCCTGAAGCCTTGAAGATCAGCACGAAACCCAGTGCGATCAGTGCATAGAGAATGCCTGCAACAGTGCCCTCCCACAAAGTCTGCACCAGCAGGTCGGGGAGTTCCCACATTTCCACAAAGGGAGCAGCAAGGATTTTGTTCGCCCACGAGCCCTTGGGCGCGATGCCGGAGGATACCAGTGCCACGATGAGCGCGGCGATGGCCGCCATGATGCCAAGCGTCTTGACGACGGGTAACACCCAGGCGGGGAGGGGAGAGGCGGCGGAGGTGGCTTCAGCGGTGGACATCGGGCCTCCTGGTAATGGTCGAGTTCACGACATTTCTCATCCTGAGGTGTGAGCGCAGCGAGCCTCGAAGGACGCATAACGTTGATCCAAGTGTGCCCGAGCAGGGTATCACACGAGCGTTGTGCGTCCTTCGAGGCTCGCCTTCGGCTTGCACCTCAGGATGAGGAATGTGGGAGTTTGGCATGACCATCCCCCTCAATGCGCCACGCCGAGATAGGCGTCGATGACGTTCTGGTCGGCTTTCACCGCGTCCGGTGTGCCGTCGGCGATCTTGCGCCCGTATTCGAGCACGACGACGCGGTCTGAGAGGTCCATGACCACGCCCATGTCATGCTCGATCAGGGCGATGGTGGTGCCGTAGGTCTTGTTCACATCGAGGATGAAGCGGCACATGTCCTCCTTCTCCTCGAGGTTCATGCCCGCCATCGGCTCGTCGAGCAGCAGCAGGTCGGGCTCCATTGCCAGCGCGCGGCCCAGTTCCACGCGCTTTTGCAAGCCGTACGGCAGCTTGCCTACCGGCGTCTTGCGGATGTGCTCGATCTCGAGGAAATCGATGATCTCCTCCACCTTGCGACGATGCGCGATTTCCTCGTTCATGGCCGGTCCCTTGCGGAACAGATGCCAGAAGAAGTTGGAGTTCATCTTCAGCGTGCGGCCCACCATGATGTTGTCGAGCGTGGTCATGCCCTTGAACAGCGCGACATTCTGGAAGGTCCGTGCAATGCCACCGACCGCCGCCTCATGCGGCTTCACCCGCAGGCGCTTCACGCCCTTGAAGGTGATCGCGCCTTCCTGTGGATGATAGAAGCCGTTGATGCAGTTCAGCATCGAGGTCTTGCCCGCACCATTGGGGCCGATGATGGCACGGATCTCGCCCTTCACCACATCGAACGACACGTCCGAAATGGCGCGCACGCCACCGAAGCGCAGGGACACATTCTCGACCGACAGCAATGCTTCGCTCATGCCGCTTTCCCCATGGCACCAGACGCATTCGCCACGACGATAGCCGGATAGGTCTTGACGTCGCGGATAGCGATTGTAGCCGAGATCGTGCCTTTGCGGCCATCCTCGAAGGTGACTTCCGTGGCGATGTGCTGCTCGATCTTGCCGCTGTAGAGCGCATCGACAAGCGGCTGGTAGCGCTCGGCGATGAAGCTGCGGCGCACTTTCTGCGTGCGCGTGAGTTCACCGTCATCGGCATCCAGCTCCTTGTGCAGGATGAGGAAGCGCTTGACCTGACCACCCGCCATCATCGGTTCGGCAGCCAGAGTCCGGTTGGATTCGTCCACATGAGCGGCAACGATGTCATAGACTTGGCTGAGGCCCGCCAATTCGAGGTAGCCACCGTAGGAGACGTTGTTGCGCTCGGCCCAGTTGCCGACAGCAATGGGATCGATGTTGATGAAGACAGTTGCGAAATCCTGATCCTGTCCGAAGGCAACGACCTCCTTGATGTTGGGATAGAATTTCAGCTTGTTTTCGATGTATTTGGGCGCGAACAAGGCTCCATCACGGAGTTTGCCCACGTCCTTGGCGCGGTCGATGATGCGCAGATGCCCCGTCGCATCGAAGAAGCCGGCGTCACCCGTCTTCACGTAGCCATCTGCCGTCATGGTTTCGGCGGTCTTTTCCGGCTCCTTGTAGTACCCGATGAACTGCCCAGGGCTTTTGTAGAGCACTTCCCCCGTCTCAGCGTCGATCTTGATCTCGACATTGGGCGTCGCTGGACCAACGGTGTCAGCACGAATCTGCCCATCGGGCTGCGCCGTCACATAAAGAAACGCTTCGGTCTGCCCGTAAAGCTGCTTCAAGTTGAGGCCGAGCGAGCGATAGAACGAGAACAGCTCCGGACCGATGGCTTCTCCAGCGGTGTAGGCCACCCGGACATTGGAGAAGCCCAATGCATTCTTGAGCGGCCCATAGACCAACAGGTTGCCCAGCCCGTAGGAGAGGCGAGCGCTCAGTGGGACGCTCTCACGGTTGAGGATCTTTTCGCCCCACTTCTTCGCCACGCCGATGAAATGATGGAACATCCCCCGCTTCAGGCGACCCGCATCCTCCATGCGAATCATGACCCGCGTCAGCAGGTTCTCGAAGACACGGGGAGGTGCGAAGTAGAAGGAAGGGCCGATTTCCTTCAGGTCAGCCTGCGCCGTCTCGGCGCTTTCCGGGCAAGCCACGCAGAAACCCGCGACCAGGGCTTGCGCATAATTGAGGTAGTGATCACCCACCCAGGCCAGCGGCAAATAAGCCAGCACCGAGTCCGTGTCGTTGAGCTTGTCGAAGGTCACTGTATCGATGGCGGCATTGATGCAGCCAGAGGCTGACAGCATGACGCCTTTGGAGCGCCCAGTGGTGCCCGAGGTGTAAAGGATGATCGACACGTCATCGCCCTTGCCCGCCGCGATCTCGGCATCAAGCGCCGCTGCCGCCGCCGGTTCCCCCAAGGCGGATTTTCCCGTGGCGATGATCGCATCGATATGATGCAGCTTGGAGTGGTCGTAGTCTTCCAGCCCGCGGTCAAAATCATAGACGATGGTCTGCAGGCGCGGCACACGATCTGCGATCGATATGATCTTGTCGACCTGCTCCTGGTCCTGGACGGCCGCAAACGTGACCTCGGCATTGTCCAGCACGTAGGCGAGCTCGTCGGCGATGGCGTCGGCATAGACCGGCACAGGGATTGCGCCTAGGATTTGCGCCGCCATCATCGACCAGTAGAGCTTGGGGCGGTTGCCGCCAACGATGGCGATCTTGTCGCCGCGCTTGAGGCCAAGTGCCTGCAAGCCAGCGGCGAGGCCGCGTGCTTCTGCGTTGACTTCTGTCCAGGTCCAGCTGGCCCAGATGCCGTTATCCTTGAACCGCATCGCAGGACGAGAGCCGCGAATGCGGGCATTCTCGGCCAGAAGCTTGCCGAATGTATCTCCGCCCACGTTTACGCGTGCTACCAAATCCAATTGGCGACCTGACGGGCCGCCCTCCCTGTCATCCAAGCGCACATGTGATGGTATGAACCATCATCACGCCTCCAGCGCTGTCAACTCATGATTGTTGCTTATGCAACTGTCTGGCCAGAGATCAAGTGCTCCCTTCGTCGGGGAGAGCGAAAGACGGGAAAACGACAGGGGCTTCGGCGACGGTTCCGGCTGGCGCATTAAGGTTAAGCATCGGTAAAGCGGGCATGGCAGGGGTATCTCTGTTAATCTCTCGTTAGTTGATGTTTAACAGGTGTTAACAGGGGTTGCGTACCATGAACGAGCAGGCGGTCCACAGCGTCGAAAGCAAGCCTTTCGCCATTTCCTTCGCTGAAAAGATGGTGGCGTCCGAGGGTTTCAAGGCCCTTTTCTCGGAAGGCATGGCGCTCGTCGAGGGCACGGCATCCTATCTCGATGGTGAGGGACGCAAGGATTCACGCGAATTGCAGCGCGGTGCCGCCCTGGCCTATGCCAGCGAAAGTATGCGGTTGACGACGCGTCTGATGCAGATCACGTCCTGGCTGTTGCTCCAGCGGGCGGTGAATGAAGGCGAATTGACCCGCAAGGAAGCCGAGACGGAACACCGCAAGGTGCGCTTGCAGCCATCAGAGACAGCCAGTGCGTCCGAAATGCTCGCGTTGCTTCCCGCCAAGCTCAATGAACTGATCCAGCACTCGATCCGGATGCAGGCACGGATCATCAAGCTGGATGAATTGCTGCGCGCCGATGACAAGGCGGGAGAAGACGTGGTCGACAACAACCCCGTGGCGCAGCAACTCAGCCTGCTCCAGAACGCGCTGGCAAAGGGTTTGCGGCAGTAGGCTGCAATGGCGCTAGAGGCCGCACAAGCTCTTGCGCCGCAATTGTCTTCAGACCGTCGGGCGCGAAACTTTCTTGATACGGCTCAGCGGAACCGTGTAGTCGCCGAATTGCACCATCTCTTCATTGCCGGACAGATCGACCGATGAGACCGTGCCGCTGGTCTCGGTCTTCATCAAGCTTCTGGTCTGGCCGTTGCTGCCATTGAGTTCGCCCGAGACCTGGATCGTATATTGCCCCTTTGGATCGAAGGTGGCGCCGGGATTGGTGACCGTGCCGGTCCATTTGAAGGTTTGCTCGCCCGTTCCGGCGGGGGACCATGGCGCACGGTAGACTTCCGCCCCGTTGGCATCCGTGATGCTCACCTGGTAATTTCCATAATTCGAGGTCAGCGTGACAGGCCACTTCGCCTCGTAGCTGTCCTTGCCCAGCGTCGTCACGCCGGTCTTCGAGGCGTCAACCGATACGCGTGTGCCAATGAGCGATGCCGCGGTTGCGGCGTTCAGCTTGCCGCCCGACGCAGCACTTCCGCCGACGCCCTGCGCCATCTTGGTCAGGAGATCGTTTGTCTTCAACTGCTGCTCGACGCTTGAGAATTGCACGAGTTGCTGGGTGAACTGGTTGGCATCCAGAGGATCAAGCGGACTCTGGTTCTTGAGCTGCGTCGTCAACAGCGACAGGAACTGATCGAAGTTCTGAGCGATCGTCTTGCGGTCTTTCTCGACCGTCGACAAGACGCCACTTGATGCGGTGCTCGTGCGTGATGCCGTTTTCAGGGCAGAGGAGTTGCTGGCGACATTCACAAGGCTGGATACACCGGTGCTCATGGTTGGCTCCTCATATACGGATGTCGAGACCGCCGGAGGCGGTGGTGCGATAGTGGATGGTCCGTGGGGAAATCTCGTCGATTGTCCCGGTATTCGTGTCTTTCGGACCGAAGGGTTGTCCCTTTAGCGTTTGGTCTTGCTGGGCGTTCTGCCGCCCTTGCTGGCCGGGATCGCGCAGTGAGAATTGCAACCCGTCAGGGCTGGTCTTGAGGCCGGCCTGGTCAAAGGCCCGCTCAAGAGTCTTGGCGTCGCGCTGGAGAAGCTGCAGCGTTTCCACGCGCTCCACCATCAGCTTGGCCTGCACTTGCCCGGCTTCGGAAATCTCCAGCTTGATGTCGATACGCCCCAGGTCTTCGGGATCAAGACGGATCGAGAATTCCTTGGAGCCGCGCATGGCTCGCATTCCGATTTCCACGGCAACGGCCTGGAGCGGCACGGGCGCATCGCCCCGCGCCATCGCCTGGGCAGGGTCGGCGGCCTTGGCAGGAGGCGCAGTATCCGCAACCTGAGGGGCAATCTGGCCAGCGGCTTGTGGCAATGTCTGTGGCTCGTTGGCCTTTGCGGCTGTCGCTGATGTTTCCTTCGAAGCGAGATTTGCGGTCGTCAGTTCTGAAGGCGCATTCGTCTTGGCCGTGTTCTTCGCGGGCTTCGTTTCGCTCTCACTGGCGGGCGTCATGTCGTCCTTGTCAGCAGACTTGCTTGCCGCGCTGTCCGTTGTCGCGGAAACACTGCTTTGCGGTTGGTCGGCGGACAACACGGCGCTCGCCGCCATGGCAACTGCCGGGCTGGCTGCATTCACGGCGGCACCAACCACAACAGCAGGAGCAAAACCGGCAGGAGCAAGACTTGCAGGATTCGGACCGGCAGGATTCAGACCGGCAGGCGTCAGCTCAGGTGAGGCTGCGGATGCCTCAGCGGAAGCGCCAAGTGTATTCAACTCGGGCGTTGGCAGGCTTTCCTGGGCCATGGTCGCTTCAAGGCCTGCCGCAATTGTGGTTGTGGCTTCGGACGCGCTCTTTGCTTCCACGATCAATTCGGGTTTGAGAGCGTCCTGTACCGCCTTGACGCCGTTGGAGGGGAGTTCTGCTCCATCGCTTGCTGTCTTGTCGCAAACGTCCCGATAGTCAGCAGGCGTCAAGTCACTTGTCTTGGACGCTCTCTTGGCAGCTTCCTTGGCAGCTGTCGTGGTGCCTGTTTTGGCGCTGTCTTCGATGGCAGCACGTTCATCCGGGATTTTGTCAGGTGATGGCCGATCAGAGGGCTCCGGGCGGGCTGGGCGCTCTGGCTTTCGCAGGCCGGGCGGATTTTCGCGACGATCAGAGGCGGACCTGGCGGCTTGCACCTGCCGCTCCGTGTGGTCGGGCCGATCAGCGGCGGTCTGCTCCCGGTGTTGCGGCCTCGTCTGTCCTTCGCTGTCGCGCGCTTGCGTGCTCAGGCGAGAGTTTTCCAGGGTGCGACCGAAATCGCCCGTCTCGGACTGCGGACCGGCCTTGCGCGTGAAAGAAGGCGTGCGGGTGGCACCCATCGGCAGCAGGTCGGTCGTAAGGGCAGAGGTTGGCATGATACGCGGCTACTCCAAGCGGTCGTCAGTTGCTTGCAGGAAGGAGGCCAAGTATAAATCCATTTAAAATCAATAATTTAATTCGCATATCGTGTGCCAGCCCCCGGCAACCGCTGCCGTGGGCGGCAAATTCTGCCCACGACGACCGCCTCTTCCGCCCTCTCTTGAAACCCGCTATTGAGCAACGATCATGATGAACGCGCTCGATATTGCGAAAAGGCCCGAGGATACCCGTGTGGTGGTTGCCATGTCGGGCGGGGTCGATTCGTCCGTTGTCGCCGCACTGCTCAAAGAGCAGGGCTATGATGTGGTCGGTGTGACGTTGCAACTCTACGACCACGGTGCGGCGATCCATCGCAAGGGTGCGTGCTGCGCAGGCCAGGACATCTACGATGCCAAGACCGTGGCTGATCGGATTGGCGTGCCACATTACGTGCTCGATTACGAAACGCGGTTCCGCCAAGAGGTCATCGACCGGTTTGTGGACAGTTATGTCGCGGGCGAGACGCCGATTCCCTGCGTGGAATGCAACCGCAGGGTCAAGTTCCGTGATCTGCTGACGACGGCGCAGGAGCTGGGCGCAGACGTGCTTGCGACAGGTCACTATGTGCAGAGCCGCAGGGGCGGGGATGGCAACCGCACCCTCATGCGTGCTGCCGATGCCGACAGGGACCAGAGCTATTTTCTGTATGCAACGACGCAGCAGCAGCTGAATCTGCTGCGCTTTCCGCTTGGCCACCTCAAGAGCAAGGCGGAGACACGGGCGCTGGCCCACCGGTTCGGCCTCGAGATCGCGGACAAGGCCGACAGCCAGGACATCTGCTTCGTGCCAGCGGGACGCTACCAGGAACTGGTCGAGAAGCTGAGGCCCGGTGCGGCCGAGCCAGGGCAGATCGTGCATCTCGATGGCAGCGTGCTGGGTCGCCACGATGGCGTGATCGGCTACACCATTGGACAGCGCAAGGGTTTGGGCATCGCGGCGGGCGAGCCGCTCTATGTCGTGCGCATCGATGCTGGCCAGAAGCGCATCATCGTGGGACCGCGGGCTGCGCTGAGCGTGGGCCGGGTCGTTCTGCGCGATGTCAACTGGATCGGCGATGGCACGCTCGATCAGCTTCCCGAAGCAGGCATAGACATTGCGGCGCGAGTGCGATCGACCCGTGCCCCGCGTTCGGGCGTGTTGCGTCGCCATGGCGAGCAGATCGTCGTCGAGCTGCTGTCGGCGGTAGAGGGCGTGGCACCAGGACAGGCCTGCGTGCTCTATGACCACGACGGCCCTGATGCCCGCGTGCTCGGCGGCGGCACGATCGAACGGACGCCGCAACCCATCATGGCGTCGATGGCCGCAGCCTGACCAACAGAGGATTTCTGCCGCATGGCCATCCAGTATGACCTGAAGGAACAAGAGCGCGTCTACGAGACCTGGGCGAAGTTCTACGACTATCTCTATTCCTGGCTGCTCGCGGGTTCGCATCGGCGGGTGGCAGAGGCAGCGTCTGCTGCGGGGAAATCCATTCTGGAAATCGGTGCGGGCACTGGCCTGGTGCTGCGCTATTATCGGCCCGACACCGAGGTGATCGCGTCCGATCTTTCCGTACCGATGCTGCGCAAGGCGCAAGACAAAGTGCGCGAGCTCCGCCTTGCCCATGTCAAAGGCGTGACCGCCATGGATGCCTGCAACCTGGGCTTTCCTGATGCGAGTTTCGATGTCGTGTCGGTGCCTTTCGTCATCACGCTCGTGCCGGATCCCGAAAAGGCGCTGGATGAGGTAGCGAGGGTTCTGAAGCCTGGTGGCGAAATTGCCATCATCAGCCGCTTTGGTGCGGAGGATGGCCTGCAAGCGGCGTTCGAGGGTGCCATCGCGCCTTTGATGAAACGCGTGGGGTGGTCGTCGTCGTTCAAAGTCTCGCGCGTTGCTGCCTGGGCGAACAGGCGTGGCGACATAGACCTGATCGAAGTCAAACCGGGCCTCTACTTCAAGATGCTGCGGTTGAAGAAAGCGGTCTGATCTGCCGTGCTACCACAGTGGTCCAATAGCGCGATTGCCAGTCAATTGACCGCAATTGCTGGATTGATTGAGGCTTCGGAGATTTTCGTTGCATTTAAGCGGGACGCGGTCTATACGGCGATATCGGGTTTCGGTCGACTGACTTCGCCTTCCGCGTTCGCTTATGCGCCGCCAAGGCCTACAATCTCCTCTCAAAACATCGATACGTTCGAGTGGTTGCGTGCAAGCGCAGGTTTTTACTAATTCAACATCTGAAGGTTACTCACTATGCAAACTGGAACCGTGAAGTGGTTCAATAGCACCAAGGGCTTCGGCTTCATCCAGCCGGATGCCGGTGGACCCGACGTCTTCGTGCACATCAGCGCCGTAGAGCGTGCAGGCCTGCGCGGTCTGAACGACGGTCAGAAGATCTCTTACGAGATCGTCGCAGATCGCCGCTCCGGCAAGTCCTCAGCCGACAACCTCAAGGTTGGCGACTGATATCCAATCCGGCCTGGCGGTCTTTCGCGTTTCGTGATGACCCCGGCCTGACATGCGCTTTCTCCCGGCCGACCATGAATGTACCGGCGGCTGTGGATAGTGCTTTGCCTGATCCGGGCGAAACAAATGTTTCGTCCGGGTTTTGGCATTTTTTCTACATGGAGGCAGATGTCTCCGTTCGGAAGCTGCAAGTCTCATGACTTTGCAGACAAACCCTGTTAGTTTGAATTTCCCCGAAAGAGGCGTGTCGATTTGGCCAAGGAAGATATCCTGACATTCGAGGGACGCGTGCAGGAAGTCCTGCCCGATGCGCGGTATCGCGTTGAACTCGACAATGGCCACCTGCTTGTTGCCTACACCGCTGGAAAGATGCGCAAGAATCGTATCAAGACGCTGGTTGGAGATCGCGTGACCGTTGAAGTAACCCCCTATGACCTCGACAAGGGTCGGCTTGTTTTCCGCCACAAGGGCGATTCAGGCCCGCCACCCGGTGCGACGAATCGACCTTTCGTCAGGCGCCGCTGAGATGCGCTGGTCCAATCGCGCAGGCGGATCGCCCCGTCCCATCGGCATGATGATTTTCGTGTTTCGCTCCGGCAAGCAGTCGACACTCAGTGCCTTCGCCTCAACCGATGACGGCGAGGCGCTTCCAAACAAGTTTGCTCCCTGGACGCTGATTGGCAGCATTCCACCGGGACGCAGTCTTCCCCATGGACTGTCAAGGGCTGCCGCCGAGGCCGCCCTCAAGGCCGATGGCTTTGCGCTCTGGCGCATGAAATCCGATGAGACGCCGTCCGCTTGACGGCTTGCACACAACCCATTCAGGAGATCAGAGCTCATGCAAGTGCTCGTGCGCGACAACAATATCGAACAGGCCATGCGGGTCTTGAAGAAAAAGATGCAACGCGAAGGCATCTTCCGGGAATTGCGCCAGCGCAAAGCCTACGAGAAGCCGTCTGAAAAGAGGGCGCGCGAGAAGGCTGAAGCCATTCGCCGCAACCGCAAGGCAGCGCGTAAGCAGATGATTCGTGAGGGCCTGATTGCCGCGCCGAAGCTCAAGCCGAAGTTCCCACCGCGCGGTGGACGCGGAGCGCCCGGCGCGCCTCGCCCACCTCTTGCGACCGGCACGGCAACCTGATGTGAAAAGCCCGCTTTCTTGACAGGAAGCGGTCTTTCCCCCATATCGCGGAGAGTTGAAAAAGGGGTGTGAAAGCGCCCTATTTTTCTGCGGCAGGGTAGCTCAGTTGGTGAGAGCGCCGGATTCATAACCCGGAGGTCGGCGGTTCAAATCCGCCTCCTGCTACCAGTTTCTCAAGTTGTTTCCTTGACGAAAAGACCCATCGCGCTCGCGCGACGGGTCTTTTGTATTTTGTGCGGTCAGTTGCTCCGGTTGGTGATGGAAACTGCATAAGCCGGGGTGCGGATCTCGAAGAGCGGATCATCCTTCGGGCCGGCGATGCCATCAGCCAGGTTGGTCGGCGCAAAGATTGTCTCGTCGCAGGTTTCGTTCTTTTCGAGCGCTGCAATCTTCAGCGTGCCAAGCTTGATCATGGGCCGCGTGTCCTCCCCGTCCCACAATTGCGTGGCATTGTCGGTCTTGTCACCTGCCCGGCCCATGATCGCCATCATGTCGAAACTCGCGGGTTTTGCTGTTGCAAGGCGTTCGGTCATGTCCTGCACCAGATACTCAGCAGGTTTCGCCTTGGCCTCGTCATCGGTGAGGTTCACTTCACCACCCGTGGGCACCATCTTGAACTTGATGATCTGGTTGGCACCGGCTGCATTGGTGAGCGTGTAGGCATGGATGCCCCAATAATTGACGCCAACCCATGATCCAGGGATTGGTTTGCTTGCGAGATATTTCCCCTGCAGGGTCGTCTCGGGATTGGCATCGGTGAACGCCTTGATCTTGTCGGCATCTGGCTTGCCATCGGCTCCCGGCAGACGGACCTGCAGAAAGGCCAGCATCTGTGCGGGCGTTTTAACGAAATTGATGGGTGCGTTGACCATCACGAACTCGGTCTGTCCCGCGCCGCCACCGTCAATGCGGAAGGAAAAGCCGCGGTTTGGTCCCCTCGCGCCGTCAGCGACCTTGGCGTTGCCGCCACCCACGGAAAAGCGCGCCACAACCGGCGATGTCTTGGCAAAGATGGACGCTTTCGAAAGATTCTTTGCATCGGCCGCTGGCTCGAAGCTCCCCGTAAAGCACTGTCCCTTCGCACCACTCGGGCGATTCTTCGGCTTGCCCGCCAGGGTGAACATCGTGTCGACAATCGGTTGCGGATCAGCGGTTTGGGCGCTTGCCGCGCCGATGCTGCCAGTTGCGACAATTGCTGCTGCCAGCACTATTCCAGTTCTTTGCATTTTATGCCTCCCCAGGCTTCTGATCCGCTCCAAAAGCAGAGCATCAACAGAGCATGAAGTTGATTGTCACCTGCGTAAAATAACGTTTGAGTGACGAGGGAGAGGTGGATGCCTGAAATATGCGTCGCGTGACTGCCAGTTGATCCAGTCTAGCCGAAGGGATCAGGAGGTGGCGGAGCGGCGTCGCATGGTGGCTTGAGTTTGTGTGGGTATTGACGGGCCGCGCTCCACCCCTTCCCAGGCTGCATTGGAGCGTGGCTCGTATGTCTCTGCCGCCCCCAACGCAACACGCGCGTCATCCACCACGCGCTTGTAGGTCTTCTGTGCCCGGTCACCCGTCACGGCACAGCGAGCGGTCAGTTTCGTCACGTGGTCAGCCATGGCCAAGAGCCGCGCCGTCACGTCGAAAGGGAGGCCGCGCCAGTCGAGATCAAGCCCGCCACAGGTGACTGCATGTCCGGCCTGGAGCAGGGAATGCACCACGATATGGAAATCGCCGACGAAGTAAGGCTTGTCCATGAACTGCACTTCGTCAGCGAAGAGATGCACAGGCGCACCGTTTTGCGACGCCGCGCTGACTGCCGCGAAAATATCATGGGCGGACGCCACCGGCACCGCGACATGCGCCACGCCGTCATGGGTGACGATGGCATTTTCGGCGTAGCGATTGTCCATGGCTGGCTTGACGATCACGACAGGGCAATCGCTGCCTGCCACCACTGTGTTGACCGCGCCGATGAGCGAGGTGGTTTTCCCCGCGAACATGGGGCCGGAGAAAACAGACAATGTGGCGATCACGGGACAAGGCTTCCAGAAACAGATTACTCATATTGAACCACGATTCGCCGGACAAGGCTGGCCGTGTTTGGCGTCATCCACTGGCATTTGTTCGCACGCGCTTGTGAGTTGATCTTCTGGACGCTGACCCCACAGATTGGGTCCATGGTGATAAGGCTTTTTTTGCTTCTGCTCGCGCTTGTCCTGTCTGAGGCGACTTTGGCATGCGCCCCCATGGAGCCTTGCCGCTTCGGGGACAATGCGGAGTATCGGGTTTATCCCCCGCCCGGTTGGGATGGACAGCAGCCTCTGGGAGCCTTTGTGTTCATCCATGGTCACCGGGCAACCGCTACTGACATTGTCAATTACAAGGAGCTGGTGGCAGCGGTGCATGGGCTTGGCTTCATGCTGGTGGCTCCCCAAGGGCTTGGCGACAGCTGGTCGACGCCCGGATCGCCAGGCGAAGGCAAGCGGGATGAACTTCGCACCATGGCGGCGATGCTCGATGATCTGGAACAACGCTTTCCGATCAATCGCAGCCGCCTCGTGGCCTCTGGTTTCAGCCAAGGTGCCTCCGTGGTGTGGGAAATCGCCTGCAAGGGAGACGGACGCTTTGCGGCCTTCCTGCCCATCGCCGGCGTGTGGTGGCAGCCGATGCCGGTGGAGTGCAGTGCCCCCAGGCGGCCGTTGCTGCATATCCATGGGACAAATGATCCGGTGATGCCGATGGGCGGGCGCAATCTGCGCGATCGCTGGAAACAAGGTGACGTGCCGATTGCCATCGCCACGATGCGGGCGAACAATGGCTGCGAGCCGGGTCGATCACGCCGTGAGCAGCGCGGAGAACTCGTGTGCGTCTTCGAGGAGGGGTGCCACAGTGGAAAGCCCGTGGCGCTGTGCCTGCATCAGGGCGATCACCACACCAATCCGGTGTGGTTTTCGCTTGTACGCGATTGGCTTGAAGGGGTTTTGGCCCAGCCTTAGTTTGTCAACACTCCCTAGACCGCACTTACCTGCCCGGCCTCCCAACCCAGGATAGCCTGCTTGCGCGTCAGGCCCCAGTGATAGCCCGTCAACGCACCGGATTTACCCAGCACGCGGTGGCAGGGCACCACGAAGCTGATCGGGTTTCGGCCCACCGCCGCGCCGACCGCGCGTGCTGCAGATGGCTTGCCGATGTGCCGTGCCACGTCGCCATAGGTTGTTGCGCGGCCCATGGGAATCTTCAGCAGCGCCTGCCAGACGCGTACCTCGAAGTCCGATCCCAGCATGACGATGGAGAGCGGCTGGTTGTGCTGCCATTGCGCGGCATCGAAGATGCGGTTGATGGTTTGCGCCGCCAGCGCCTGGTCCTCTACGAAGCGTCCGCCCGGCCAGCGGCGCAGCATGTCCGTCATGGCTCCATCACGTCCGCCCGCCGGCTTGCCGCTGTCAGCGGCGGTGCCTGCCGCCACCTTGTCATCGACCCAGCCCAGCCCAGCCAGGCCGCGATCCGTCATCACGGCCAAAGCTTCGCCAAAGGGGGAGTCGTGAAAGCCGAAGCGCAAGGTGAGGCCGCCCCCGCCGGTCTTCCATTCGCCCGGCGACATGGCCTCATGCGTCACGAAGAGATCGTGCAGGCGTGAGGGGCCGGACAATCCGACCTCGTAGGTCGTGTCGAGCACGCTGGCACTGCCCTTGAGAAGGGTCTTGGCGTGATCAAGCGTGATCGCCTGCACGAAAGCTTTGGGCGTGAGGCCCGCAAAGCGCCGGAACAGGTGATGGAAATGCGAGGGCGAGAGGCCGACATGGGCGGCTACGTCATCGAGGCTGGGCTGTGTGCGCCAACGCGCAGTGAGATATTCAAGCGCCCTGCGCACGCGGTCATAATCCGACGCGTGGTCGGCTGCGGGCGACAAGGGCTCTTCGGCGATCTTCATCAGCATTGATCTTCTCCTGTCGCTCTGTTCGCCTGGAGACTAGAAGCCGTTTGTGATCCTGCACACCCGAAAGCTGCGGTGAGGGAAGATCGTAACACGCCCTTGCCGAGCGCAGAGGAAGGTTCCATGTTGTTTTTTCCTGAAAGCGCTTGATCGTTCACGTATCAACGACATAAGGACAAAGAAAATGACGGCGGCCAGGGAGGCGGGCTGTCTTGGGAGGATAACAATGAGTGCTGCTGCCCACCTGTGGCTGAAATCCTATCCTGCGGGCGTTCCCGCCACGATTGATCCACTGTCGGCGGGCACCATTGCAGACGTGCTGAATGACAGTGCCCGCCGGTATGCCACGCGTCCAGCTTTCGAGAGTTTCGGCAAGAAGCTGACCTTCGGCGAGATCGAGAAGGCCAGCAATGCCGTGATCTGCTGGTTGCAGGCCAAGGGGCTGAAGAAGGGTGACCGCGTTGCCATCATGATGCCCAATGTGATGGCCTATCCCGTTGTGATGTTCGCGGTGCTGCGCGCCGGGCTTACCGTGGTCAACGTCAATCCGCTCTACACGCCACGCGAGCTGGAGCATCAGCTCAACGATTCGGGTGCGAAGGTGCTGTTCGTGCTGGAAAACTTTGCCCATGTCGTGGAGGACGCCAAGCCCAACCTCAAGACGATCGAGACGATCATGCTGACCACGGCGGGTGACCTGCTCGGCCTCAAGGGCGCCATCGTCAATTTCGTGGCCCGCAAGGTGAAGAAGGTGGTCAAGCCCTTCAGCCTGCCAGGTGCTGGTTCGCTCAAGAGTATCCTCTCCGCCCATGCTGGACAGACGCCGAAAGTTGCAACCGTAGGCATCGATGATGTTGCCTTCCTGCAGTATACCGGCGGCACCACGGGCGTCTCTAAGGGGGCCACGCTCCTGCACCGCAACATCATGGCCAATGTTCTGCAGGCCGATGGCTGGATCACGCCATTCCTCGACCAGGGCAAGGCCGCGCCCGTGATGGTGACGGCGCTGCCGCTCTATCACATTTTCGCGCTGACCTGCTGCTGTATCTACATGCAGCGCCTTGGTGCGAGTTGCCTGCTGATCGCCAACCCGCGTGACATCCCGGGCTTCATCAAGACGCTGCAGACCACGGCCTTCACGATGATTTCGGGCGTCAACACGCTCTACAACGCGCTGCTCAACGCGCCTGGCATCGAGAAGGTGGATTTTTCGCAGCTGCAATTCGCGGTCGCAGGCGGCATGGCAATGCAGGGGCCGGTCGCCAAGCGCTGGAAGGAAGTGACCGGCAAGCCGATCATCGAGGGCTACGGCCTATCCGAAACCTCACCCATCGCCACGGTCAATCCGCTCACCTTGCAGGAATTCTCCGGCACCATCGGTTTCCCCGTGCCGTCCACCGAGGTCAAGATCGTGGATGCCGACGGCAAGGATCGCGGCCTCGACGGACCGGGCGAAATCTGGATCAGGGGACCGCAGGTGATGGCGGGCTACTGGCAGCTCCCGGAGGAAACCGCCAAGGCCATGACGGCGGATGGCTGGTTCAAGTCAGGCGATGTGGGCGTGATGCTGCCGGACGGCCAGTTCAAGATCGTCGACCGCATGAAGGA
>JANNEO010000077.1:0-3995 GCA_031378805.1 Hyphomicrobiales bacterium | reverse complement strand
CCGCCTGCCGCTGGTCGCGCTGAACCGGCTGATCCTGCAATCGGGGCTGAAGCTCGGCATCGGCAAGTTTGCGATCTACCTCACAGTGCTCGCGCTGTTCGCCTTCGGCCTGGTGATGGTGACGCGCGAAGACCTGCTGCAAGCGTTCGGCGCGGCCTTGTTCTGTTGCACGCTGCTGCCGCTCCTGGTGCTCAAGTTCAAGCGCGGCCGGCGGCAGAAGCGGTTCGGCGCGCAATTCCCCGATGCGCTCGACATCATCGTGCGAAGCCTGCGCGCCGGCCATCCGGTGCCGATCGCGATTGCCATGGTGGCGCGCGAGATGGCCGATCCGATCGGTTCGGAGTTCGGCATCGTTGCCGACGAGATCACCTATGGAGCCGATCTGGAAACCGGTATGCGGAACCTGTATTTCCGCATCGGCCAGGACGACCTGCCGCTGTTCGTGACCTCGGTGTCGATCCAGAGCGGGACCGGCGGCAATCTTGCCGCCATTCTCGAAGGGCTGTCGAAGCTGATCCGCGAGCGCTTCAAGATGCGCCGCAAGATCAAGGCGCTGTCGTCTGAAGCCCGCTTTTCCGGCAATGTGCTGGCTGGCCTGCCTGTGGTCATCTACTTCATGGCGCAGATCGCCGATCCGACCTTCTTCGATGCGACCAAGGGGCAGCCCGAGACGCAGACCATGGTGATCATCAGTCTGTGCTGGATGGCCATCGGCATGATGATCATGCGCAAGCTCGTCAACATGAAGATCTGACGGGGAACAGCCATGGAAACGCTTTTCGACATCATCGATTTCGTCCTGGCGGACCCGCTGACGCTGGTCCTCGCGCTGGCAACCGCGCTTGGTCTGGCGGGCCTGGCGGTCGGCGGACAGTGGACAATGGCACGCATGGATGTGCGACGGCGCACGGTGCGACTCACTGTCGAGGGCGCAGGATCAGGCCATGCCTCCGATATCCCGCCCGCAAGGACCACGCTGGCGCAGTTCTCGCTGTCGGTCGATCGGCTGTTTGGAGAAGGCGACAAGGCGGCCAGCAAGATCTTGCGCAAGCAGCTTGTGCAGGCAGGATATTACGGCACCAACGCGCCTGCGATCTTCCTGACGATCCGGGTCGGCGCGATGCTTCTGCTTGGCATTATCGGCTTCACGATTGGCTTGCTGGCCGAAGATGACACCACCGTGCTCTACATGAAGCTGGTGGGTGGCGCGGCCCTCGGCTATTTCCTGCCGCCCATCGGGCTGGACCGCGTCATCAGCCGCCGCAAGGACGAGCACCGCAGCGGATTTCCCGATTTTCTGGATCTGATGATCGTCTGTTGCGAGGCAGGCCTCAGCATGGAGGCCGCCATCAACCGGGTCTGCCGGGAAATGGGCGATGCCTATCCGTCGCTGGCTGCCAATCTCTATTTCGCAACCCTCGAGATTCGCGCCGGGCGCACGGTCAACGATTCCTTGATGAATCTCTCGGAGCGGCTGGGCATCGAGGAGGCCCGCACCTTCGCAACCCTGTTGCAGCAATCCGCCGAACTGGGTTCGAGTCTCGTTGATTCGCTCAAGGTCTACAGCGAAGAGATGCGCAACAAGCGCATGATGCGGGCGGAGGAAAAGGCCACCGCGCTGCCGTCCAAGATGGTGATTCCGATGATCATCTTCATCTTTCCCATCTTGTTCATCATTTTGCTGTTTCCTGCATACATGAAGGTCAAGGCGACCGGCTTCTGATGGGATTTGCGATGATCATGCGCTGGAAAACCGGGGTTCTGTCTGCTGTGCTCGTCGCCGGACTTGCGGCGTGCCAGACCACCGACATGGCGGCCGCCTTGAAGAGCGACGGCTCCACTGTCACGGCCAGCACGGGCGATCCTGTGGCTGTCCTCCGCCCTGGGCCTGGAGACGAGGATCTGAAGCTGGGCAAGGAGCATTTTCGCAACGCCAATTTCGGCCTGGCCGAGAAACACTTTCGGCTCGCTGCTGAGCAGATGCCGCATGGACTGGAGCCACTGCTGGGCCTGGCCGCATCCTATGACCAGCTCGGCCGCTTCGATTTGGCCGACCGCTCCTATGGTGAGGCGATACGGCTTGGCGGGCCGACCTCCGCCGTGCTGAACAACCGGGGCTATTCCTACTATCTGCGTCGGGATTTCCGGCGTGCGAGGGCGGATTTCCAGCAGGCCCTGCGCAAGGATCCGCAGAACGCCATGGCCCGCAAGAACCTGGCGCTTGTCGGCGGCTGATCCATCTCCCCTTGACGCCCTGTCTCCTGCGCCCGAGACTGCCCTGCTCGGGCATTATCACTGCCGACTGGAGACATTCCCATGCGCTCGTTCCTGAGGATCGCCGGACTGGCGGGCTTGACACTGATTGCTGGCGTGACCAGCGCCGCAGCCCAAAAATCCGCCAATGCCATCCGCTTTGCCTATGACCAGGTGCCGGAGAACATCGATCCGTTCTTCAACAATGTCCGCATCGGCGTCATCATCGGGCAGCATGTGTGGGACACGCTGATCTACCGCGACCCGACAAGCGGGGAATACAAGGGGCAACTGGCAACCAGCTGGGCCTGGGTGGATGACAAGACACTCGATATCGACCTGCGCCAGGGCATCAAGTTCCACAATGGCGAGCCGTTCGATGCCGATGACGTCGTCTACACCCTGAACTTCGTTTCCAAGGCCGAAAACAAGGTGGTGACACAAAACAACGTGGACTGGATCGATGGTGCCGAAAAACTTGGTCCCCACAAGGTCCGCATCAAGCTGAAGCGTACCTTTCCGGCGGCCATCGAATATCTGGCTGGCCCTGTCGTAATGCATCCCAACGAGTATTACGCCAAGGTGGGCCCGCAAGGCATGAACACGGCGGCTGTTGGCTCCGGACCCTACCGTGTGACGGAACATGCGGTTGGCAAGTATCTCCGACTCGAACGCAACAAGGATTATTTCAAGGACAGCCCCAAGCCGCAACCGAAGATCGAGAAGATCGAGATCCGCTTCATCCCGGATCGCCAGACGCAGATGGCGGAAATGCTGGCGGGCGGCCTCGACCTGATCATGAACGTGCCCCCGGACCAGGCAGACCAGCTCAAGGCCGTGCCGCATCTGGATGTAAAGAGCGGCGAGACGATGCGGATCGTCTTCCTCAACATGAACACGCAGGAGAACTCTCCCGCCCAGCCGCTCAGAGACGTGCGGGTGCGTCGCGCCATTTCCATGGCCATCGACCGCGAGACAATGGTGAAGCAGCTCGTGGGAGAAGGTGGCCGCGTGCTCAACGTGATCTGCTTCCCCGGGCAGTTCGGTTGCAGCGAGAGCCAGGCACCCAAGTTCAAGTATGATGTCGCCGAGGCGAAGAAGCTTATGGCGGAAGCGGGCTTCGCCAATGGCTTCGAGATCGATCTCTTCGCCTACCGGGAGCGTCCGCACAGCGAAGCGATGGTGAACTATCTGCGCGCCATCGGCATCAAGGCGAATCTGCGGTTCATGCAATACGCTGCGATGCGCGAGCAAACCCGTCAGGGCAAGGTGGCGTTGTCGCACCAGACCTGGGGTTCGTTCTCCGTCAATGACGTCTCGGCCTCGACGCCGGTCTATTTCAAGTTCCTGCCCGATGATGTGAACCGCGATCCGGAGGTGCGTGACCTGCTGGAAATGGGCGATACCTCTGTCAAGGCCGAGGCCCGAAAGGAGGCCTATGCCAAGGCGCTGGGGTTGATCCAGGAGCGCGCGCTGGGCGTGCCGCTTTACTCGCTGGTGACCTTCTACGTCATGGGCAGGGGCCTCGACATGAAGACCTATCCCGATGAGCTGCCCAGGCTTTGGGAGGTAAGCTGGAAGTGACGCGCAGGTTTTGTCGGTGTGCGCATGGCAGCATTGGAATTGAATCAGCGTTGTGCGTCCTTCGAGGCTCGCTGCGCTCGCACCTCGGAATGAGGAATATGGAGCCTGACATCAGCGCTTCGGCAGCGGCCAAGCTCAACCTTCCTCATCCTGAGGTG
>JANNEO010000017.1:0-21883 GCA_031378805.1 Hyphomicrobiales bacterium | reverse complement strand
TTCGGCGCGGTGTTGCTGGGCGGTCTGGCATTGGGCAAGCCGCTCTTGCCTTATGTTCTGGACAGCGTTTTCCGGCTGACACAGGAGGGCTGGAAGAAGCTGACCTTCCGCTGGGGCGTGTTTTTCTTCCTGCTCGCCGCCATCAACGAGATCGTCTGGCGCATGTTCTCCACCGATTTCTGGGTGGCCTTCAAGGTTTGGGGCGTGATGCCGCTGACCATCGTCTTCGCCCTGTCGCAGGTCGGACTGCTCCAGCGCTATGGATTGAACGAGGACGAGCGCGCCCAGGGCTGACCTTCATCCTCATCCGGCGTGAGGCGCGGCTGGTGACGTTCGACCAAGGCGCGAAACCCTTCCGAATCAAGCCCGATGGTCCAAGGGCGAAAGCGCAGCGTGGTCAGCTTGCCATTGTCCCTCAGACAGAAAACCGCATCGCCGAAAGAAAATTCCAGCGCCACGATCTCAGGCCACGCCACCCGCCTCCAGCCGATCCAGCGATCGAAGGTCAGGCCCGTATCGCCGATGGTCAAGAGCGTGCGGCGGCTGAGAAAGCCGATGAACGAGGGCACCGCCAGCGCGACCAGGCCGATCTGTGCCGCAGCGATGCCGCTCTGAAGCATTGTCGGCAGGTGGTCGAGCCAGCCGAAGACAAAACCTCGGAAGACGGGCTTGCCCTTGAGAAGCAGGCCAAGATCGCTGGCACCATGCCAGGCCAGCCAGAGCGCCAGCAACCACCCCACCGAGACAGGCCAGAGTGACCAGCGAAAGCGCTCCTGGGACATGGTCATGCTCTAACCTATCTCAGCGCCTTCTCGATTTCTGCCTTGAATCCTGAAAGGTTGGACTCCGTCAGCGGCCCTACCAGCTTGAAGGCAATGCTCCCGTCGCCTCGCACAATGAAGGTTTCCGGCACACCATAGACACCCCACTCTATGGAGGCGCGTCCATTCGGATCGACACCGATGGCCGCATAGGGATTGCCTTTGGACTCGAGGAATCGTCGGGCATTCTCCGGCGTGTCCTTGTGGTTGATGCCCATGATGCGCAACCGCTTATCCTTGGACAGATCCATCATCAGGGGATGTTCGGCATGGCACGGCGCACACCACGACGCGAAGACATTGACGAGCGACACCCGGCCCTTGCGAAGATCATCGGCACCAAAACCAGGAATGGCTATGCCACCACCGTCATGCAGGCCCACAAGCGCAGGCAGGGTGACATCCGGCGATGGGCGACCAAGCATGGTGGATGGCAGGCGGTTGCCACTGCCGCCAAACAGGCCCGCAAGGAAAAGGGCAGCCATCGAGGCAAAAATCAGGAGCGGGAGCAAGACAAGGAGAGACCGGCGCGAGGCTGGCGTTGCTTCAGCCATTGTCTGGCCCCAGCCGCTCGCCGAACCGGCGTTTGGCCTGCATGTAACGGCGGACGGAGTGCCACACGAAGCCGCCGAGAATCACCAGGGTGACGGTGTAGCTCGCAAGAATGAAGCCGCCATGCCGTCCAAGCTCCATCATCGATTGTCCTGCACCGCATTGAGGGCAAGGCGGCGCAAGCGACGCTCCATCAGTTCCGTGCGCATCCGCAGCACCATCAGTGTCGCAAACAGCAGTCCCGCGCCAACTCCCATGACGAGCAGGGGCCAGAGCATGGACGAATGGATCGTCGGTCCGTCGAGGCGCAGCACGGAGGCGGGCTGGTGCAGCGTGTTCCACCATTCCACCGAGAACTTGATGATCGGAATGTTGATGGCACCGACCAGCGTGACGATGGAAACGGCTCTGGCAGCCAGGCCCTGGTCATCGATGGCGCGCCACAGGGCCATCACGCCGAAATACATCAGGAGCAGCACAAGCATGGAAGTGAGGCGCGCGTCCCACACCCACCACGTCCCCCACATCGGCTTGCCCCACAGCGATCCGGTGATCAGGCAGACCGCGCAGAAGGCCGCACCGATGGGGGCCGCCGCCTTCTGCGCGACATCGGCCAGCGGATGCCGGAAGATCAGCGTGCCAAGTGCAGAGATCGACATCATGACCCAGGCAAACAGCGCCATCCAGGCCGTCGGCACATGCACGTACTTGATGCGGATTGTCTCGCCCTGCTGGTAGTCCGGCGGGGCAACGAACCATGCGCCATACTGCCCGATCAGCAAGGCCAGGAGAGTTGCGCCCGCCAGCCAGGGGAGCAGGCGATCGGCCCAGCGGCTGAAGCGCTGCGGATTGGCGAGAGTGTAAAGGACATCCGACATTCCGCTTGAATTAAGGTGTCGGGCGGAAACTTGCAATGCGGGTCTGCGCGGGAGATCAGCGTTCGCGGAAGGCGCGGTTGAACTGATCCTTCAGCGGCTTCAGCATGTATTCGAACGGGGTGCGTTCCGTCGTCTGGATATAGGCCTCCGCCATCATGCCGGACATGATCTTGAGCTCGCTCAGTTTGGCCACCTCGGAGGCGGGCAGCGACACACGCACCAGGTAGTACACCTGGCCTGTCTGCTGCTCGCGCGTGACGTCAGCGGCGATGCGCGAGATCGTCCCCGTGAGTTCCGGCGTTGTGCGCTGGTTGCCGGCCTGCACCTTGACCACCGCCTTCTGGCCAATGTGCAATTGATCGATATCAGTGGGTGGAACGCGGGCTTCGATCAGAAGGGCCTCGTTCTCTGGAACGATGAGCATGGCTGGCTCCGCCGGCGAGATGACCCCCCCCACGGTATGCACATTCAACTGGTGAATGTAACCATCGATCGGAGAGCGGATATCGACCCGCTTCAGCTGGTCTTCGGCGGCAACCTTGCGTTCGATCAGTTCGGATGTCTTGGCCTGGAGTTCGCGCAGTTCCTTGCCGGTCTCGGTCTGCATGTCGATATCAAGCTGCAGCAATTGCACGCGGATTTCCGAAATCTTGCCTTCGGTCTGGGCTTTCTGGGCCATCAGCTGCCCTTTCTGACCCAGCATGTTGGCAGCTTCACGCTCCAGCGGCATGATGCGCGTCATCGGCACCAGATTGCGTTTGAAAAGATCGCGCAAGCCATCAAGCTCGAGCGCAAGCAAGCGAATCTGATCGTCCCGGGACGTCGTCTGGGCATTGATGCCGATGATTTCCTCGCCCAACTGCTCAACGCGCTTGCCAAGTTGCTGTCTTTGTCCCTCGCGCTGTGAGCGGCGTGTTTCGAGCAGGCGCATTTCGTCCGCCACGGATTTTGCCACATCTACGAAGCCCATGCGGGCTTGCAACTCGGGTGCCAGCACCATGTCGCCGCCGTTGCGTTCAGCTTCCAGACGGGACTGGCGGGCCATGATCTCGTCGAGTTGCTTGACGAGCACTTGCAGATTGGCCCGGGTGAGGGTCTCGTCGAGTTGCAGGACCAGATCTCCAGCCTTCACCCGCTGGCCTTCACGCACCGGCAGGACGGCCACTATCCCACCGGTCTGGTGTTGGATCTTCTTGACGTTGGTATCCACGACGAACTGTCCAGGCGCCACGACTGCACCCGAGAGCGGTGACATGGCCGCCCAAAGGCCCACTGTGCCACCGAACAAGGCCAGTGACGCCACGCCCGCCAGGAACGTGCGGCGCATGGAGGGCGCATAAGCGGATGATTTCTGTTCGGTCCTCATGGTCATTCACCCTTGGCCGATCCGGCCTTGCTGACCGGAAACTGAGGAGATGTCGCTGCCTGCAGCAATGCGACCTGTTGCGGGACACTTCCACCTCTTGCCACCGGTTGGCCGAAGGGATGCATTCCACTTTGAGTCGGAGCCGCCTGCGGTTGGGCAGCCGGGGCAGGCTTTGACGCCTGGGCCGCTTTCATGAGGTTCTGGCGATACTCGTCACGGGTAATGACTTGCAGTCGTCCATCATGGACCCGCCCGACATAATCCATGACATTCATCAAGCTGGTTTTGTGCGAAACGATGATCACGACACCACCACGAGCACGGATGGCTGATACGGCCTCGACCAGAGCCGTTTCGCCATCGGCATCGAGATTGGAGTTCGGCTCATCCAGGATCAGCAGGAAGGGATCGCGGAACATGGCGCGGGCCAGGCCGACGCGCTGGCGCTGCCCGCCAGAAAGCGTCATGCCGGATTCACCCAGCCGCGTGTCGTATCCTGCCGAGAACTTCAAGATCAGGTCATGGGCGCCAGCGGCTTTCGCGGCAGCGACGATTTCGTCATCTTTCGCATCCGGATTGAAGCGGGCGATGTTCTCGGCAATGGTGCCTTCGAACAATTCGACATCCTGCGGCATGTAGCCGACATGGCGGCCAAGCTGCTGGGGATCCCATTGGTCCAGCGCTGCCCCATCCAGGCGCACGCTGCCACGCATCACGGGCCAGACACCGGCCAGGGATCGAACAAGCGTGGACTTTCCGCTGCCACTTGGGCCGATAAGAAGCAGCCCTTCGCCGCTGTTGAGCTTCAGGTTTGCCCCCACGATGATCGGCGTCTGGCGTCCTGGAATGCCGACAGCCAGGTCGTCCGCTGCAAACTGTCCCTTGGGTTCCGGCAATTCGGTGCGATCAGGCTCTGCTGCGGCGTGAGCCATGAGGTCGTTGAGACGCCCAATGGACTGGCGCGAGGCAACAAACCCTTTCCAGTGAGCGACAGCGGTCTCGATGGGCGCGAGCGCCCGCGATGTCAGGATGGACGCCGCGATCATGGCACCTGGTGTCATCTGCTGCTGGATCACGAGATAGGCACCAAAACCCAACACGGCGGATTGAAAGGCCATGCGGAAGATCTTGGCCGCGGAGCCGATGCTGTTGCTTGCGTCAGAGACGGACAGTTGAGTCGCAACAAAGCGCGAATTGACCTTGCTCCATCGTTCCTGGAAGACCGCACCCATGCCCATGGCCTGAAGAGCTTCAGCGTTACGGCGGCTGGCCTCTGCCAGCAGCATTCGCTCTGAACCTGCCGAAACCAGCGCCAGCGTGCCTTTCTTGGTCAAACGCTCCGTCCACAGCGTGAGGCCGATGATGACCACACCGCCGACCAGCGCGAGCACGCCAAGCGAGGGATGCAGGAGGAAGCAGGCAATGAAGAAGATCGGCATGAACGGCATGTCGAAAAATGCGGTCGGACCCATGCCACCCAGAAAGCCACGCACTGTATCGAGATCACGCACGCCTTGCATGGACTGATCGCTGCGCGCTCCCCGCAGTGGCAATTTGCGCATCATGTCGAAGATGGTGGGAGACAAGGCTTCATCGAATTGCGCGCCTGTGCGCGCCAACATGCGAGTCCGCACCGTATCAAGCACGCCTTGCAGCACAAATGCGACAAGCAGGATCAGGGAAATGCCAATCAGAGTGGGGATGCTGCGGCTGGTCAAAACCCGGTCGTAGACTTGCAGCATGTAGATCGAACCGGACAGCATCAGCACATTGATGCAGCCAGAAAACGCGCCGATGCCAAGGAATGACCCGCGCAATTTGCGCAATTGCTCGGATGCCAAACGCTTGTGCTGGCCAGGTGGGGACATGGAAACCTCTGTGGAGCTGGATAAACCCCGAAATCTTGCCGTATTTCAAAACCTGCACACGCGACCCAAACGTGCGCAATCCGGCTTTGCGTCTTGCACACTCAGTATCAGAAATACATTAAAACGCGATGAAATCCCAGATGACGCGAGCCAACAGATTATCTGGCCAGCGTGCCATGCCGAATGGTCAAGACCTGTGAACGCTCCGGCATCGCATCGAAGAGCACGTGGTCCGTGCCCGTCATCCAGACCTGCCCGCCAAGGCCAGTCAGGCGCTGGTACAGCGCCTCCCGACGATGAGAATCGAGATGGGCCCCCACCTCGTCCAGCAACACCAGCGGGGCCATCCCCGACATCTGCTGCACCAGCCTTGCATGGGCCAGGATGAGTCCGACAAGCAGGGCTTTCTGCTCTCCCGTCGATGAGCGGTCGGCAGGCATGTCCTTCGGACCATGGCGAACTGCGAGATCGGACGTGTTCGGCCCGATCAACGTGCGCCCTGCCGCCTGGTCGCGCACGCGGTTGTCCCGCAGCGTCCGGCGATAGTGTTCCTCGACATCAAGCGCCGTGGCTTGCTCAAGTGCGGTTTCTAGTTCGCCTTGCAGCGACAGGAGAGCGAAAGGGAAAGGAGAGGCTGGATCATGGTCGGTATCAATGACCGCACGCAACCTATCCACGGTTTCCCGCCGCGCAGCAGCCACCGCAACCGCAGTTTCTGCCACCTCGCGCTCGATGGCATCCAGCCACTGGCTGTCTGGACGTGTTTCCTCCAGCAGGCGGTTGCGTCCCCTCAGGGCCTTTTCCAGGGCGTTGACCCGGCCCCCATGGCTGCTGTCCACGGCCAAGACGAGGCGATCAAGGAAACGGCGGCGATCCCCTGCCGGTCCACGAAACAGGCCATCATTGTCCGGTGTCAGCCAGATGATGCGGCAATGGTCGGCAAAAGCTGTGGCAGAGCCAACGGCCTCGCGGTTGATGCGGCAACGGCGTCCGCCCTCAATACCTGGCTCGAACCCTGCGCCCAACTGGGCTGGACCAAGACCTCCGTCGATTTCCAGCGCAACGGCAAAACCATGCGCAGCACCTTGGCGAATGACATCGTTGAGGTCAGCCCGACGCAAGCCGCGCCCCGGCATGAAAAGCGACAGCGCTTCAAGAATGTTGGTCTTGCCCGCCCCATTCTCGCCAATGATCGCCACCATCGGCGTGTCGATAGCGAGATCGAGGACCGGATAGTTGCGGAAATCCGTGAGGACAAGACGCCGAACGGCGGCCACGAGGCTGCCCGGTCACACCCGCATCGGCATCAGCACATAGAGCGTGGATGAGCCTTCGCGGTCGAGGATCAGCGTCGGAGACGACGGATCGGCCATCTTGAACAAGGCCGTGTCGCCTTCGAGCTGGTTGGCGATGTCGAGCAGGTAGCGGGCATTGAAGCCAACATCGATCGGACCGGAATCGTAGTCCACCTCGATTTCCTCGACGGCGTTGCCAGCATCGGGATTGTTGACCGACAGCGTCAGCTTGCCATCGGCCAGCGACAGTTTCACAGCCCGCCCGCGCTCCGATGAAATCGTCGACACGCGGTCAACCGAGCGCGTGAAATCAGCCCGTTCCACCACCAGGCGCTTGTCATTGGCGACAGGAATGACCCGGGTGTAGTCCGGGAATGTGCCATCGATGAGCTTCGAGGTCAGTACGACATTGCCAATGACAAACCGGATCTTGGCGGTTGATAGCTCCACCGAGACTTCGCCGTCATGTTCGGAAACAAGCTTGAGCGCTTCAGCCACTGTCTTGCGTGGCACGATGACGCCGGGCATCCCGGCCGCGCCCGCAGGAGCGGGCAGTTCGGAGCGCGCCAGGCGGTGGCCATCTGTCGCTACGGCACGCAACATGACGCCGGCATCCGTATCCACCGTGTGCATGTAGATGCCGTTCAGGTAATATCGCGTCTCTTCGGTCGAAATCGCAAATTGCGTTTTCTCGATGAGGCGCTGCATCTCCTTCGCCGCCACCTTGAAGCGGTGAGACAGATCACCCGCCGCCATATCGGGAAAATCCTGTTCCGGCAGGGCCTGAAGGGTGAAGCGTGACCGCCCTGAGCGCAGCACGATCTGCCCCGCATCGATGGCCGTCTCGATCGCAACCTGCGCACCTTCAGGGAGTTTCCGGACAATATCATAGAGCGTATGGGCCGGAACCGTGATTGCTCCATCCATGGTGCATTCGGCCGACAGTGTCTCGACGACCTCGATGTCGAGATCGGTGGCTTTCAACTGCAAGCTGCCACCTGCCGCCTTCAACAGCACGTTGGACAGGATCGGAATGGTGTTCCGGCGTTCAACGATGCGATGGACATGGGCCAGCGACTTCACCAGCGCGGATTGTTCAACAGTGACCTTCATGGGATGTTCTGGCCTCGAAACTCAAGGGTTGGACCGCAGATCCGCGCGGCTTTTCCCGACTTGTGGCCGTAGACGTTGCCGCGCCCAGCGGTAAAACTCAAGGGGAACGATGGTTCAGCACCAGTCATGCGTTGTTATGACGGGTGTCATCCACAGTTTGCAGCACTCCCGAGCTACCGATGCACTGCCGCAATCGGCTGCGCCGCTATTCCTGCAACATGCGCTTGAGCAGGTCGATCTCGCCGGCGAGCGCCGTGTCGAGACCGCTCAGGCTTTCGATCTTGCGCACGGCATGGAGCACGGTGGTGTGATCCCGTCCGCCGAAACGGCGCCCGATTTCCGGCAGCGACCGCAATGTCAGGGCCTTGGAGAGGAACATGGCGATCTGCCGGGGCCGAACAACGGTGGCGGTGCGACGCGAGGACAGGATATCGGACTTGCTGATGTTGTAATGGCTGGCCACCAGGCGCTGGATATCCTCGATCTTCACCTTCCTTGGTTCTCGGGTACGGATCAGATCCTTGATCGCGGTTTCCGCGGTCTGCAAGTCAAGCGGTGCGCCCGACAACGTGGCGTGGGCCAGCATACGATTGACCGCCCCTTCCAGATCGCGGCCATTGGCCGTCAACTGGCGCGCCAGCCACGTTACAACTTCCGGTCGGACATCGAAGGTCGGCAGATGCGTGCGGGCCGCAGCAATCCGCGTCTCGAGGATTTTCACTCTGAGCGCCTCGTCGAGAGAACCCATTTCGACAACGAGGCCGGCCTGAAGCCGGGACCGCATACGATCCTCCACCGCTTCCAGATCGCAAGGTGGACGGTCCGCCGCGATGATGACCTGGCGACCGGCATCGATCAGGGCATTCATCGTGTGGCAGAATTCCTGCTGGATCGACTTGCCCGTCAGGAACTGCACGTCGTCGATCACCAGCACGTCGATGGCACGCAGGCGCTCCTTGAAAGCAATCGCCGTTTGCGATTTCAGCGCGGCCACGAAGCCATACATGAAGCGTTCCGCCGTGAGATAGACGATGCGGCGACCGGAATCCTCCATGGATTGCGCAAGTGCCTGACACAGATGGGTTTTGCCCAGGCCGACGGCAGAATGGATGTAGAGCGGGTTGTAGATCGGTTTGTCGCCCGGCTGCGCACGCACGACCTGTTGCGCGGCAGCATGGGCAAAGGCGTTCGATTGCCCGACAAGAAATGTCTGGAACGTCAGGCGACGGTCCAGGGGCGAGCCGACGAAGCCACCTGCATCCACCTGCTGCACCATGGGCTGCCCGGCTGCGGGTTTCTCGCCAGGCTGGATGTCTTCATGCCGCTGTTCGACGGGTTGCGGACGGGCAGCCATCCGTGCGGTCAATGTGCGCTGTCCCGTGACGCGCACAACAAGCTCGACATCCTCGACGCCGCAATTTTGTTCAACGAACAGACGGCGAATGCGGTCGCGGTAATGGCTGTTGACCCAGCTCTTCAGGAATTTCGTCGGCACACTGAGATGCACGATGCCGTCAGCCACCTCAACCAGTTCCATGCGCGGGAACCAGCTGTTGAAGACGTCCTCGCCCAATTCGGCCCGAAGGCGAACCTTCAGGCGTTGCCAGATGCCGTCGATATCCCCGGCTGGGACCATGGGCGTGTCGATGGTGGGAGCAAGAGCGGAGACCGTGTCGAATGAAAATCTATTGTTGATATGTTCGCCGCTTCTCGAAAACATGCCCGTTCCAGTCTTGTCGTATTCTTATGACCTGCGGCTCGGAAGAGCCGCCGGGACGATCAGCGGGCCGTGGCGGAACGCTGCCACAAGCCCGTTTGCGCCGGAAGGCCTGTCAACGGCCAACCGTTCTGAATTCTCCAGGCTTTGTCCGGCCAGTCGAATCCCCGCGCCCAGTGTTGCTCAATCCCCCGATGCAGATCATGCACGCTGTCGCCCGCCTGAAAAACACAGCAAAACGCCCACGCAGCGCGTCTTGCGACGAACCGGCTCTTGTCCTGCTCGATCAGGTGATTGTGTCGCCGAGCGGCGACCCCCATGTCTCTACACAGGCTCTTCGGAGGCCATCAACTGCTTTTCAACAGGCCCTGCATTGGGCCCTCCAGGTATCTTTTGCCGGCATGTTTTCCACAGGCCGTAGACGTTGAACTAAGCCGCTGAAATGCATCATGAATGTAAGGCCGTCTCATGTTGCTCCAATGATGATTACGCACCCGGAATGATCGAATCAATCAATTTCAATACTTGCGGCAAACGCCGCTCAAACGCTTGAGCCAATCAATCTTACAGGCTATCTCTCTGATATTGATCACGTTTTTTTGATCGGCATCACCCCCTTTGCAAGAAAAGGTGGAAAGACTGGAGTCAAGCGAAATGACACGTACGGTGACACAAAAAACTGGCCCGCGACTCCGCCCTGTCAGCGCGATCCCGTTTCCTCGAACCGTACGGCCTCACCTGTCGCGGCAGCGGCTATCGCGCCGTCCCACATCACCTTGCGACCTCTGACAAATGTCCCCACGGGCCATCCCGTTACCGCCACGCCATCATAGGGCGTCCAGCCGCAGCGCGAGGCAATCCAGCTGTTGCGGATGGTTTCGCGGCGCTTCATGTCCACGATGGTGAAGTCCGCGTCATAGCCCACAGCGATGCGGCCCTTGCGGGCGAGACCGAATAGCCGCTTGGGGCCAGCGCTCGTGAGATCGACAAAACGCTCCAGCGTCAGCCGCCCGGCATTCACATGATCAAGCATGATGGGCACCAGCGTCTGCACGCCCGTCATGCCGGAATGCGTGGCGGGGTAGGCGTGCTCCTTTTCCTCGCGGGTGTGGGGCGCATGATCGGACCCCAGAACATCGATGATACCGCTGTTCACGCCGCTCCAGATGCCTTGGCGGTGGCCTTCATCGCGCACTGGCGGATTCATTTGCGCATAGGCTCCCAGGCGCTCATAGCAGTCGGGCGCCACCAGCGTCAGGTGATGGGGAGTCGCCTCGCAGGTCGCCACGTCCTTGTGCGCCTGCAGATAGGCTATCTCGTCAGCGGTCGAGATATGCAGCACGTGGATGCGCGCACCGGCCTCTCTCGCAATGGCGACCAGGCGACGGGTGCAGCGAAGCGCAGTCTCCACATCGCGCCACACCGGATGCGACGAGGGATCGCCCGGCACACGCAAGGCCATGCGCTCACGCAGGCGGGCCTCATCCTCGGAATGGAAGGCAGCCCGCCGACGCGTGCGCTTCAGGATCTCGCGGACACCCTCGTCATCCTCTACCAGCAGCGATCCGGTGGACGAACCCATGAACACCTTGATGCCTGGCGTGCCGGGAAGGCGCTCCAGTTCAGGCACGTCCCTGGCATTCTCATGCGTGCCACCGACCCAGAAGGCGAAATCGCAATGCATTCGGTGATGCGCAGCCTTCAGCTTGCCGTCGAGGGCTTCGGGCGTTGTCGTCAGCGGATTGGTGTTTGGCATCTCGAAAACCGCAGTGACACCACCCAGTACGGCAGCGTTGGAGCCGGTTTCGAGGTCTTCCTTGTGCGTCAGGCCAGGCTCGCGGAAATGCACCTGGCTGTCGATCACGCCGGGCAGGACATGCAGACCCGCACAATGCACCGTCTCACCCGCGCTCGCCATGCTCAAGGTGCCAATGGCGGCGATGCGCCCTGCCGTGATGCCGACATCGCGGATGCCTGATCCGTCATGGTTCACCACAGTGGCACCCTTCAGGATCGTGTCGAATGTCTGGGACATGGCTGATGCCTTGCTTGTGGATGGAACGTCCACGCCTTACGTAACGCTGCAAGAGAGCTCAAGCAGGGACAGCAATCCAGCATGAATGATGGTCTGAAAGCTGTGGGTTTGCCCAACCGTGGCGTCATCAAGGTGGCGGGAGAGGACGCCAGGGGCTTTCTCGACACCCTGATCACCAACAGCATGGATGGCGTGGCAGAGGGCAAGGCCATCCACACCGCCCTTCTGACACCGCAAGGCAAGATCATCACGGACTTCTTCATCACCGAGGCTTCGGCTGATGAGGGCGGCGGGTACTATTGCGACGTGCCGCTTGTCGCGGCGACCGAACTTGCCAGGCGGCTGGGTTTCTACAAGCTGCGTGCCAAGGTCAGCATCGAGGACCTGTCGGAGACGCTGGGCGTGATTGCACTCTGGGGACACCCTGTGCGTGCCGATGACCTGGGTCTCGTCTTTCCGGACCCGCGCTTGCAGGCCCTGGGTCGCCGCATGATCCTGCGCAAGGACATGGTCGATGAGGTCTTTGCCGAGACAGGGGCAGCCCATGCCGCGCTGGAGGACTACCATGCCCATCGGGCCGCACTGGGCATCGGCGAAGTGGCTTTCGATTTCGCCCTGGGCGATGCTTTCCCGCATGAGATCAACATGGACCAGCTCCATGGCATCGACTTCAAGAAGGGTTGCTATGTGGGCCAGGAGGTCGTCTCGAGGATGCAGCATCGCGGAACGGCGCGCACCAGGCTGGTGCTGTTGGCCTACACCGGCGGATTCGTTGCCTCCGGTGGTTCCGAGGTGATGGCGGGCGACAGGAGGCTGGGCCAGAGCGGAACGGCGGCCAATGGGACTGGCCTGGCGCTCATCCGCCTCGACCGTGCTGCGGAAGCCGTGGCTGCGGGCACGTCCATCACGGCGGGCGGGCTTGAGGTCACCCTCCTCAGGCCGTCGTGGTGGAGTGCCGACTGGCCGCTTCCTTAAGCGCTGGGCAAGCCGCTAAGATGGGACGGTGATTCCCGGAAACCTGATCCATGCCATCTCCCGACAGCCTGATCACCCATCCCGATGGCAAGACCCGCTGCTGGTGGCCAGGCGTCGATCCGCTTTATGTCAGCTATCACGACACCGATTGGGGTGTGCCTGAAACCGATGACCGGGCGCTTTTCGAGAAACTGGTGCTCGACGGTTTTCAGGCTGGGCTGTCCTGGATCACCATCCTGAGGAAGCGCGAGAATTTCCGGAAGGCTTTCGATGGCTTCGATGCGCAGGCGATGGTGCGCTATTCGCCTGAAAAGCTGGCGGCGCTGATGCAGGACGCGGGAATCGTGCGCAACCGCGCCAAGATCGCGGGCGTGGTGCCGTCCGCGCGGGTTTTCCTGGACATCCAGGAGAAAGAGGGCTTCGCCAATTACCTCTGGAAATTCGTCGACGGATGCCCGGTGCAGAACAACCTGCGGTCCCGCGCGGATGTGCAGGCCGAGACCAGGGTGAGCCAGGCGATCTCGAAAGACCTGAAAGCGCGCGGCTTCACCTTTTGCGGCCCCACCATCGTCTATGCCTTTCTGCAGGCCTGCGGGCTGGTGAATGATCACCTCACGGGCTGCTATCGCCATGCCGAAGTGGCGGAGCTTGGCCGCAAGGTCGTGGTGCCGGGCCGCTGACATGGTTAGAAAACCTCCCCCGCCCCGGGCATGGCAGCGCATGTTGTCAGGACGCCGCCTCGACCTGCTTGATCCTTCGCCCTTCGACATCGAGATCGAGGATATCGCCCATGGTCTGGCCCGCGTCGCCCGCTGGAACGGTCAAACCAGAGGGCCCTATCCCTTTTCCGTGGCGCAGCATTCACTGCTGGTGGAGGCGATTGCGCAGAACAACCTGCTGGACATGCCGCCGAAGACCGCGCTCACCGTGCTGCTGCATGATGCGGCGGAATATGTGATCGGCGACATCATCTCGCCCTTCAAGGCGGTACTGGGCGATGCCTACAAGGGTGTCGAGGCACGGGTTCTCGCTGCCGTGATGATCCGCTTCGGCCTGCCGCCGGAGATCACGGGGCCAGTCAAGCTTCTAACCAAGGATGCCGATGCCATTGCGGCCTATCACGAGGCGACACGGCTCGCCGGCTTCTCGTTGGAGGAGGCCGAGAGGTTTTTCGGTAGACCGGTAAATCTGCCTCGGCGTATCCTTGACATGCTTGAGCCGTGGACCACAGAGCAGTCGGAACGTGCCTTCAATCAGCGGTTTGAATCATTGTCTGGCGCGGCCGCAAAAACCTGATCGGAAGCATCAATGCCCTTCCTGCAAGTCTGCTCCCTCGCCCGCCTGCCGCGGACAGTGGCCGAGATCGATGCCAGCCATGTGCTGACACTGATCAATGCCCAGACACCGGTGACAAGGCCTGCGTCAATCTCCGAGGAGAGGCATCTCTATATCGCCATGAGCGACATCATCGAGCCGCTGGACGGCCATATCATCCCGGCGGAAGAGCATGTGCGCAAGCTGCTCACCTTTGTGAAAGCATGGAACAAGGCGCAGCCCATGGTGATCCATTGCTATGCCGGGGTCAGCCGTTCGACGGCCGCGGCCATGATAACGGCCTGCGTACTGAACCCGGATCGCAGTGAACGGAATGTCGCTGATGTTATCCGCCAGCGCTCGCCAACGGCGACGCCGAACTTGCGGTTGATTGCGGTGGCCGATCATCTCCTTGGGCGCAGTGGCAAGCTTTCATCGGCAGCCGAAAGCATCGGACGCGGCGAGGATTGCTTCGAGGGCGTGCCGTTCCGGCTTGATGTGTAGTGTGTGGTTATCCTTCTCCCCTGGGAGAAGGTGGCCCGCGAAGCGGGTCGGATGAGGGAGAACCACGGATGTTCAGGGATTCTCCCTCATCCGTCTGCCTGCGGCAGCCACCTTCTCCCAAGGGAGAAGGAGAGCCACGCGCTACACCCAGCCGCCCAGCTCCCGCATCACAACATGCTTCATGACCTTCACGCCGAGGTCGCTGTCGTTCAGGCAAGGGATATACGAGAAATGCTCGCCGCCGTTGTGCTCGAAAATCTCGCGGTTCTCGACATCGAGTTCCTCAAGCGTCTCCAGACAATCCGCCGAAAAGCCGGGCGCGATCATCACCATGCGCTTGACGCCTGACTTGGCGAGTTCCTCCACGGTGACATCGGTGTAGGGTTTCAGCCATTCCTCCGGGCCAAAGCGGGACTGGAAGGTCTGCACGAACCTCTCCTTCGGCCAATCCAGCGCTTCGCGCAACAGGCGACCGGTCTTGACGCACTGGCAGTGGTAGGGATCGCCCTTCATCAGATAACGCTTGGGCACTCCGTGGAACGAGGCCAGCAGCACCTCTGGTTCGAAATCGAGCTTCGCCACGTGCTCGCGCACGCTTTCGGCCAGTGCATCGATATAGACCGGATCATCGTGCCAGGGTGGTGCCACGCGCACGGAGGGCTGCCATTCCATCTTCATGAGCTGGCGGAAGGCCTGATCGGCAGCGGTCGCTGATGTTGCGACGGAGTATTGCGGATACATCGGCAACAACAGAATGCGGTCGCAACCCTGCTTGAGCAGGCTTTCGATGGCCGGGCCAGTCGCGGGGTTGCCGTAGCGCATGGCGAAATCCACGATGATCTTGTCGGACAACAATGCAAGCTCGGCCGCCAGCTTCTCGGACTGGCTGCGCGTGATGGTCAGCAGTGGACCCTCGTTCTTGTCCTTGTTCCAGATCGTGTCGTAATCCTTGCCCTTGCGACCGGGGCGAATGGAGAGAATGATCCCCTGGAGAATCGGCTGCCACACTGCTGCTGGCCAGTCGATCACGCGCTTGTCGGAAAGGAATTCCGAAAGATAGCGGCGCATCGACCAATAATCTGTGCCGTCCGGGGTGCCCAGGTTCAGCACCAGCACGCCAACCTTGCCGCCCATGACGCGTGGATGATCACCCGGCAGGCGGAATGCCCGGTTGGCGGCCTCGCGCGGGTCACGCTCACCACTGCGGATCATCAGGTTCATGGTCAGTCAGAATCCAGGATACGCAGAAAAAAGATACATCAAACTCTTGAACGGTCACTACCGCGCAAGCTCTGAGCTGTCGAGCGCACGTGCGGTCGCAGTCTAAAACATTCAACCCTGCATACGCAAAGTCGCTTGCAGTGGATGACTGGCCCCTTCGCCCGGGCGATCAGGGCGTGCTCCCTTGCATAGCCCTGATCTGCCCTCCATATTCGGAGCACGAAGTGCTGAGGGCTGCTCATCCCGAGGGTCCATACAGGCTTCCGTTCATTCGAGGCGCCGCTGAGGGTTTGTGACCCGATGGGCTTCGGAGGTGAGTAATGACCCGCGTACCGACGTTCAACTCTCCCTATCTGCTTGGCTTCGACGAGATCGAGCGGGCGCTGGATCGCGTTGCGAAAGCCTCCGGTGATGGCTATCCCCCCTATAACATCGAGCGTCTGGCCTGTTCGGGCAATGCGCCGGAACGACTCAGGATCACGCTGGCTGTAGCGGGGTTTACCCGCGATCAGCTGGAAATCCTGCTTGAGGAGGGTCAGCTTGTCATCCGCGGACGTCAGGTTGACGACAAAACGCGGCATTTTCTGCATCGCGGCATCGCCGCGCGCCAGTTCCAGCGGGTGTTCCTGCTGGCGGAGGGCATGGAAGTTCTGGGCGCTGATCTTTCGAATGGGCTGCTATCCGTCGATCTCGTGCGTCCAGAACCAGAACGCATCATTCGCCGGATTGATATCGTCGAGCGGGATTAGGGAGTGAGTCAACACTCCCTAAAGTCTCTTAAGTATCCGGAAAGGGCTTCGGGCGCAGCATGGTCTGGCCGGGGGTCAATCCGGCCTGAAGAAGACACGTGGTCCGCGAATTGCTTGCATCGACAAGCCCACAGAGCTGCCAGAAAGGGGCTTTGACATGACCGGAAGAAACAAGTCAGATTCACCACGCACGGAACTTCTGCCCGCGCCATTCACCAACATCACGCCAGAGGAACTCGCGCAGATCGGGGAGGGTCAGGTTGCCTATCTCCGGCTCATGCTGTCCGAGGATATCCGCAAGGCGTTCCCGCAGGCTCCCGACCTGGCACCCGGCCTGAAGCTGTTTGCTCTGCTCTCGGCTGATGGAACACCAATTCTCTTGGCGGATTCAAAGGCGGCTGCGCTGGCGAATGCCTGGGAACACGAGTTGGAGACGGTGAGCCTCCACTGAGGCTCCACCGCGTTTAGTCCTGATCGGAAATGGACGAGTGATTGAAAATCCTCATCCTGAGCCTGTCGAAGGATCGTGGATTTTCTTGCGCGGACGGTCCTCTGCCCTTCGACAAGCTCAGGGTGAGGCCCTTAATGCCTGTCAGGCCTGAGGCTTCACCGCGCTCAGTCCTGATCCTCGCCACCCGCGATCTGCGGCGGCTCCGGTGGACCCTTCTTCGTCTCCGTCATGGCCTTCTGTTTCGGCCCTGGTTTCGCTGGGGGTGGCGCATCGGCGCCCTGATGGGTGATGCTGCACAGGGCCTGCAAGCCCGGAGCTTCGGCAGGCAGCTTGAGCTTCTCGACGGCGTCTGAACAGCGTATCCAGTCTTCGCGCCTGCCCAGGAGATAATCGATCCGGGCGTAGAACAACCGCAGGCTTCCGATGTAGACTTGGTTTTCCCGGAAACGCTCGCTGAAGCGCCCGGACTGTGCAGTGCCACGCTGAATGATGCGGACGGATGCACTTGCGCCCTCGGCATTCTCGGAGGCATGGAAGGTCCATCGATCCTCGCCACTGGCCGTCGCCAGCACGGCATAGAGGAAGAACTTCCGCCGGGCGACGAACCCCTGCCGACTGTACTCGACCTGGATATCTCGTGGGTCGGAATGCTTGACCACGAGTTCTGCGGCAGCAATCACCCGGGCTTTGGTCTCGCCTGGCCAGATGCGCGTGGCTTCTCGCATCCAGTCCGCATGGCTTGTCGTCCGTTCCGGCCGGGCACAGGCGGCAAGTGTCAGCAGCAGAAAAACACCCACGATACGCATGGGCCTATTGAAGCCCATCGTCTGACGCGGCGTAACCCTGAGAAATCAGGGGTTAAGCCCCGTGAAACGGAGCGAAACGCCCCCTACATCCGGAAATCTTCACCCAGATAGAGACGCCGCACATCCGGGTGATCGATCACCTCCTGCGGCTTGCCTTCCATCAGCACCTTGCCGGAATGGATGATGTAGGCGCGGTCGGTCAGCGTCAGGGTCTCGCGCACGTTGTGATCGGTGATCAGCACGCCAATACCCCGCGCCTTGAGGTGATGCACCAGGTTCTGGATATCGCCCACTGCGATGGGATCGATGCCCGCGAAAGGCTCGTCCAGCAGCATGAATTTCGGACGCCCTGCGAGAGCTCGGGCAATCTCGCACCGTCGGCGTTCACCACCCGAAAGCGCGATCGACGGAGACTTGCGCAGCTTGGTGATGTTGAACTCGTTCAGCAGCTCGTCCAGTTGCTCTTCCCGACGCTTGCGATTCGGCTCGACGACTTCAAGGACAGCGCGGATGTTGTCCTCGACGGTCAGTCCCCGGAAAATCGACGCTTCCTGCGGCAGGTAGCCAATGCCCAGGCGCGCCCGTCGATACATCGGGAGCGGAGTGATATTGTTGCCCTCCAGCGTCACCTCCCCCTCATCCGCCTCCAGCAGGCCTGTGATCATGTAGAAGGCCGTTGTCTTGCCCGCACCATTCGGTCCCAGAAGGCCCACGGCCTCGCCCTTGCGGACATTGAGCGTGACGCCGTTGACGACACGTCGCCCCTTGAAGCTCTTGCACAGTCCATGGGCGGAGAGCGTATCGGCAGCAATCAGCGCATTGTGTGGAGCAACGCCGACAGTCTCGGGACCGTCCGACGCAGGCACAACTCCCGCAAGATCATGCAGATCCGGTTCGGTTAGCGGGATGCTTGCTGCCGATGGAGCCGCCTGATTGCGCTTCCAGAAAGAGAAATTCACGCGTGGTTATCCGTTGCTGCAGATGCCGTCTGCCGAAGGAAAAGACAGAAGGTGCAAAAAAGCCCTAACGCGGAGCACACGCTCATGCAAACCCGTGCTGTCGTCAGGCCCTGTGATCAATTCGTAGCCGGTGCGCCGCCGTTGCGTTTCGGCTGACTTTTCGGCTTGCCTTCATCCTGGCTGCCCGGCGTGAACACGCCTTGCACGCGTCCGCCTGGAACCGGATTGGTGATCGTGGCGATTGAATCCTCTGTGTTGTAGGTCATCAGTTCGCCGCGCTGCACATTGGGTCCGTCAGTCACGACCGCGCTGCCTTTGAGCGTGACCACCTTGGCAATCGCATCGTAGACCATTTCGTTGGCCGTTGCGGTCTGGGTGCCATTCACCACGCTGACAGGCCCTTTGAACTCGATGCGTTTCAGCGCACCATCCTGGGCCGGCGCATTGCCGCCACTGGCGTTTCGCACCGCACCTGCGCTCTGCTGATGCTGGGCTTTCTTGTTATCGTAGAAAATCGTCATCACGGTCGAGCGGGTCGTGGTGGTGCCGCGCACGGCAATCACGTCGCCGCTGTAGATGGCCTTCTGCTCCTTGTCGAAGACCTCGAGCTTGTTGGCGTCGATCCGGATCGGCTCCTTGGAATTGCCGCCGAAGCCGCCGAAAGGATCGGCGCGCTTGCCACTCTCCTGCTTCTTTGCTGCCTGCGCCAAGGCATCGCCAGCAGGAAACGGGGCCATCGCACCCCCCAACAGGATCGCCGTAGCGGTCAACAATGTCGGCAGAAAGCGGCTCATTGCGTCTTTGTCCTGATTTCTGCCGGGGCGGTGGCCTCGCTTTTCTCCGGCTCGTCCAGCGGCGTGAAGACGGAGCGCACGCGGCCTTCGAAGATTGCGTGCTTGCCGTTGTCGCGGACCTCGATCCGATCTGCGCTGATGGTGCCTGTCTGCGAGCGCACCGTAACGGGCTCGGTTGAAATGACATCGCCTGATTTGACGCTGACACGGGCAGAGAGCATGTCGGCTTCATAGCCGCTGTCGGTGCGCAACCTGACATTCCCCTTGAGGTCAAGGCGGTCCGTCGTCTGGTCCAGCTTGCCCCAGTCGGAGGTCAGGCGGGCGAATTTCTTGTCGTCCTGCTCCATGCGTGCCGTCAGCTTGTTCAACTCCACGACGGAGGGCTGCTTGAGATCCTGGATCGCCTGCTGGGCCGTCACCTCATAGGCTTTGTTGTCCTTCTTGAAGCCTGAAAGCTTGGGCGATTCCATCGTGACCTTGGTGCCGGAGACCGAGATCGGTCCGACTTTCACATCCGCCACGGACCGCGCGAAGGGAGCCACAATGCCCCACGCGATAGGGCCGATCACGGCCGCGATGCACGTCACCGGGATGGCTTTTCGCATGAGGCGCACGCGGCTGCTGTGCCGCATGGCAACCGTGTAAGTGCCATCATCTGAAGCAGGCTGTATCGCAGGCACGGTTGCGACCGGGGCAGCACGCCACCGCGCAATTCGTGTCCGCAAGAGTGCAACCAGCTTCATTCCATTCCCGTAGGCGCGGGGATGCGACATCCCGAACCCCTTTGCAAAGCCTCTTTACCGCCTGAGCGACGTGGCGAAGTTAAGGCAAATTCGTTGACGAACCGCCCCATGAGGACACCAGCTCAGCTGTGGGCGAAAATATCCACTTCCGGCCAGCCAAGCAAATCTAGTTTCGCACGTGTCGGCAGGAAGCGGAAGCAGTCGTCCGCAAGGGCGGTGCGCCCTTCGCGTGCCAGCATGATATCGAGCTTCCGGCGCAGCTCGTGCAGGTGGAGCACATCGGAAGCGGCATAGGTCAGTTGCGCCTCGGTAAACCTGTCTGCGCCCCAGTCCGATGATTGCTGCTGCTTGGACAGCTCGGCACCCGTCAATTCCTTCACCAGATCCTTGAGGCCATGGCGGTCTGTGAAGGTGCGGGTGAGACGCGAAGCGATCTTCGTGCAGTAGATGGGGCCTGCCATCACACCGAAACTCTGCTGGAGCACAGCGATGTCAAAGCGGGCAAAATGGAAGATCTTCACCACCTTGCGGTCCTTGAGCAGCGCAACGAGATTGGGGGCTTTCTTCTGCCCCGGCATGATCTGCACGACATGTGCAGTGCCATCGCCGGAGGAGAGTTGCACCGCACACAGGCGGTCACGGTGCGGGTTCAGGCCCATCGTCTCGGTATCAATGGCAACAGCCGCACCAAAGTCAACGCCGTCCGGCAGGTCGCCCTTGTGATAGTGAATGGTCATGGGCCGCTCGCTGTGTGGTCTTCACGAATACTGGGAATGATTCCTTGCCGCACGCACTAGCCCGTTCGCAGCCAGGCGTCCAATCCTCGGCTATTCCCCTGCCTCGGCCATCCACTCCCTCGTCCGTGCGAGATGGTCATAGTCGCTGCTGTCGCCCTGCTTTTCCATTCTCTGACGCGAGGTGAAGCCACTCTCCTTGCGACGAAGGCGTTCCAGCGTCTGCTTGAGGCCCGCGACATGCAGAGCCGCAAAGCGCTCGATATCGTCCGGTGTGAACGATTTTTTCTCGAACTTGGGCAGGATTTCTTCCGACTCAGCCCCCAGTTTCACATGCGAGATGGTCGAGACCTTGCCGCCCGGCACGGTTTCGAACAGCCCTTGTGCGGCCATGAAGGCCATCAGTGTCAGTTGGGGATCGAGGCCCGCCGCGACCTGCTCTCCAGTGGGAGGCTTGCCGGTCTTGTAATCGACGAGCGACACCATGCCATCACTGGTGCGATCGATACGGTCCGCCCTGGCTTTCAGCCTGAACTGCGTGCCGTCTTCCAGCGGCAGGATCAGCGCGGCGTCTTTCTCGACGGCCGTACCGATCAGGCCCGCTCTGCGGTCCTGCTCCCAGCCGACGAACCAGGCCGCGATCTTCTCGAATACCGGCCACCAGAAAGCGTTCACGGCCTCGATATGGGCATAAGGCTCGAAGCCCTTGCGGCCTAGCTTCAGAAGCTCGGCCAGCGGCTCTTTCGGCCATTGCAGAGCGGTTTCCTGGACAAAGACGGCCAATACCCCATGGATGAGTGTGCCACGATCCCGTCCGTCCACGCCCGCCTCCAGCGGCTCGAGTGGCTGCAGGTCAAGCACATGGCGGGCGTAGATGGCGTAGGGATCGCGGACCAGCGTCCTGATTTCGGTCACGGAAAGTGTGACGGGCTGCACCGCCGCATCTGGCCTTGGGTCAGGCTGTCGCACGGGCGGCACTGCTGGAGCG
>JANNEO010000013.1:0-35517 GCA_031378805.1 Hyphomicrobiales bacterium | reverse complement strand
CGGGCCATTGTTGCCTTCGCCGCGATTGCCCTCGCCTCTGCGGTTTGGCTGGTTTGGCTGGTTTGGCTGATTGGGCTGGTTCTCGCCACGGCGCTGGTTGGGCTGGCCCGGCTGGGTTTCGCCGCCTTCGCCACGCTTGTTGAAGAAGTCATTGAAGAAATCCTCGAACGGGGCGCCTGGCGGGACCTGCGGCAGCGGCACGGAGCGGTTCTCGACGGTCTGGGCGGCCGATATGTTTACGACGGCGTCGATCACCTGCTCGACGAGCGGCGCGAACGATTCAGGCGCACCCCGCGCAATCGCAGGCGTGATCAGTGGCGTCATGGGCGTGGCCACGAGCGCGGTCGAGATCATGAAGGCGCTGGCGATGGCCGCGAAACGGGAGGTTCTGGAAGCAGGAATCCTGGAAGGCATTTGCCCCTCTGGTCAGTTGGTGTGGTGTCGCCCACATGCGATGTATCAAGGTATCAAATGTGGCTGGAGAGCGACAGTTGCAAGAGATCGTATTCACGCACGGATCACGCTTTTGTCAAAGGTGGCCCGCCAATCACATCAGGCGTCTGATCACCCACAACGCGACAACGCCGATAACAGCGCAGACAATACCGATCTTCCGCACCATTCCGTCTGACGTATGGGCAGCTTCCAGCATAGCCCGTCGTGTCGCGTTGGGAAAGGCCGCAAACAGCAGACCTTCGATGACGAAGAGCAATGCCAGCGCGGCCAGAAAATCTTCCATGGCCGCGCCGCCTTCGGGTCAGTTCGGCTTTTTGCCGGATGGATCGTTGAAGTAGCGGAAGAAGTCCGAGTTCGGCGAGAGGATAAGTCGCGTGTCGCCTTGCTTCAGGCCTGTTTCATAGGCCTGCATCGAGCGATAGAACCGGAAGAACTCCTGATCGCGCCCGAAGGCCTCTGCGAACACGCGGTTCTTGGTGGCGTCGCCTTCACCGCGGAACTCTTCCGACTTCTTGTTGGCCTCACCGAAGATCACCTGCACGTCGCGGTCAGCACGCGCCTTGATCGTCTGCGAAATCTGCGCACCCTGCGCCCGAATTTCAGCCGCCTCACGGTCACGGTCTGTCTTCATGCGCTGGAACACGGCCTGTGATGTTTCACGAGGCAGTTCGACGCGTGAAAGCCGCACATCGACAACCGTGATGCCCAGCGCCTGTGTCTCCCGGTTCACATCCTCCTGGATGCGGTCCATCAGCTTGACCCTCTCCTTGTCGATGATCTGTGTCGTGGAGGCACCGGCCAGCACGGAACGGACACGCGAATTGACAATCCGTTCCAGCGTCAGGTTGGCATTCCGGACATTGTTGAGCGTCTGGTAAAACTTCAGGGGATCCGTGATTCGATAGCGCGTGAAGGCATCCACCACGAGGTTCTTCTGGTCCGAAGCCAGCACTTCCTGCGGCGGCAGATCATTGTCCAGCAGCCGGTTCTCGATGAAAACCACGTTCTCCACGAAGGGAACCTTGAAATACAGGCCCGGCTCGATGATTGGAGCGCGCGCAACAGCACCCAGCCGGAACACGATGGCCGACGAGGTCTGCGGAACGATGAAGGCCGAATTGACGATGAAAAAGCCTATCAGGCCCAGTCCGATAAGGGCGAACAACCCCTTGCCCTGATTCATCGGTTGGTCCCCTGAGGCTGTTGCTGTTGCGGACGACGCTGCAATTCGTTCAGCGGCAGATAGGGGATCGCCCCCTGCCCGGTGCTGTTGTTGTCGATGATGATCTTGTCCATCCCGCCGAAGACACGTTCCATCGTCTCGAGAAAAATACGCTCGCGGGTCACATCAGGTGCCTTGCGATACTCTTCATACACAGCCCTGAAACGGGAGGCCGCGCCCTGCGCTTCGGCTACGGTGCGCTCGCGATAGGCCTGCGATTCCTGGATGATGCTTTCGGCCTTGCCGCGAGCTTCCGGCACCACACGGCTGGCGTGTGTTTCGGCTTCATTGCGCATGCGGGCCTGATCCTGCACGGCGGCCTGCACCTCGCGGAACGACGCCAGCACCTCTTGCGGTGGCGCGATGCGGGTCACGTTGACTAGCAGGATGTCGACACCAGCCTTGTAGGAATCGAGCACGGTCTGCATTGTTTTCAATACCTCGTCCTGAATTTCGGACTGGGCGCTGGCCGAAGCTGCAACAGCCGCAGGCGGCACCAGGACAATCGGCCCGGCTCCCGGCGTTGCCGAAGGCACCACTGTTGCTGCGCTCACCTGGCTTGGCAGAACGTTCTGCAGATTGCGGCGGCCCACAACCTCGCGCATGGCGCTTTCCGCCACTGCCTTGATCGTGCCTTCCGGATTCTGCAGGTTGAAGACATAGTCCTCTGGCCTGCGGGCCGAAATGCGCCATTGCAGGTTGAAACCGATATCGACGATGTTTTCATCCGCCGTCAGCATCAGCGTGTCGGACGTTGCGCCTGCCCGGCGCGGATCAGACGGTGCGCGACCGATCTCGATATTTTTGCGATCCAGCACCGGCACTTTATAGACACCGCCGATGGGATATGGCCAGTTATAGTCCCAGCCCTCGCCCGTTTTGCCGATGAAACGACCAAAGACGGTCTTCAGCGCCACTTCGTTCGTGCGCACGATATAAAGACCGGTCGCCAGCCAGCCCAGGATGGCCAGCATGACCAGCGCCGCGATACCCTTGCCGCCGATGCCGCCAAGACCTGTTCCGCCAACACCGGGAGGCAGCACATTCTTGAACTTGTCCTTGCTGCGGCGCAGCAGTTCCTCAAGATCTGGCGGTTGTCCGCCTGGACGCTTGCCGCCGCCGCCATTGTTGTCGCCGCCGCCGCCGGGACCCTGTCCCCATGGTCCCTGACCTTTTGGGCCTTGATTCTTGGGCTGCCACGGTCCGCCGCCACCTTCATTGTTCCAGGGCATGAAATTCCTCTGTCCTGCGACTGTTGCCAATCGTTGATCCTGCTCTGTCCTTAGCAAACCGGTGGCTGACCGCAATGGCCGCGCCGCCAGCTTGGTAAATCCAGCTGATGTGACTTCGAAATGGTGCGTCTGCGCCCAAAGGTCAACGCCAAAACCGCGCGTTACCGCCGCACATAGTCCACGAAACTGAAAGCGGCCTCATCATCCGGGCCTCTTGGATGGGTCTTCCGGCTGATTTCTTTCCAGAGTGCGCGGTCAATGGACGGAAACCAGGCGTCGCCCTCCGGCTCCAGATCGACCTCAGTCAGATAGAGCACAGAAGCCCGCCCGATGGTTTGATCATAAATGTCACCGCCTCCAGCCACAATGATCTCATCAATACCGCGCTTTTTCGCGCAATCCTCAGCTATCCGGAAAGCCTCATCCAGCGAATTCACAACAAGAATGCCATCCGCCGCAAACGCCTTGTCCCGCGTTACCACGATGTTATCACGATTGGGCAATGGTCGACCGATCGACTCATGCGTCTTGCGGCCCATGATCACGGGCTTGCCTGTCGTCAGCTCGCGGAAACGGCGCAGATCGCTCTTCAGCCGCCATAAAAGCTGGTTGTCGCGCCCGATCACGCGGTTGCGCGCAACGGCGCAGATCAGGGATGTTTTGAGCGTCACACCGCCACCGCAGCCTTGATATGCGGATGCGGATCATAGTTCTCGATAGCAAAATCCTCAAATCGGAAATCGAACACCGACCTCACCGCCGGATTCATCCGCAACGTCGGCAGAGGCCTCGGATCGCGCGAGAGCTGCAGCCGGGCCTGTTCCAGATGGTTGGAATAGAGATGCGCATCGCCCAGCGTGTGCACGAAATCGCCGGGCTGCAGCCCTGAAACCTGCGCCAGCATATGGGTCAGCAGCGCATAGCTCGCGATGTTGAAGGGCACTCCCAGAAACACATCTGCCGAGCGCTGGTAAAGCTGGCACGACAGCCGCCCCTCCGCCACGTAGAACTGGAACAGGCAATGGCACGGTGCCAGCGCCATCTGGTCGAGTTCCGCCGGATTCCACGCCGATATGATGAGGCGGCGCGAATCAGGATTGCGCTTCAGTTCGTTCACCAGCCAGCTGATCTGGTCGACGGAGCCGCCGTCCGGTTTGGCCCATGAGCGCCATTGCTTGCCATAGACCGGACCCAGATTGCCCTGCGCATCCGCCCATTCGTTCCAGATGCCGACGCCGTTGTCCGTGAGGTATTTGATGTTGGTGTCGCCAGCGAGAAACCAGATCAATTCGTGGATGATCGACTTCAGATGCAGCTTCTTTGTCGTCACCAGCGGAAAGCCCGCCGACAGGTCGAACCGCATCTGGTGGCCGAACACAGAGAGCGTGCCGGTTCCGGTACGGTCGGATTTCGCCACGCCCTGGTCAAGGATGCGGGCGATGAGATCGTGATACTGGCGCATGAGATGACGTTAACCTGATTCAGGGATGCTGTCGTTCGGATCAGCCCGTTGTCCAGAACAAATGCTGCGAGGCTCCCTCACCAGCCAACCAACGCAAGGGACAAGGCAGCAGTGTTATTGACGGCATGCGCCAGCCAGGGCCAAATTACATTTCGTGACCGCACGAACAGCCAGGCGCACAAAGCCCCAAGTGCCATGATCGTGACAACCTTGACTGGCGACTGTCCGATATGAACAAAGCCAAAAAATGCGATTGAAACCGGCATAAAAACGCTCACGCGGCCGATTGCGGCCAGACGCCCGAAAAGCCAGCGCCGGAACAACAATTCTTCACCCAATGGCACGAGTATTCCTGTAGCGCAGAATAGCACGAGGATATCCGTCGAGGACGGCGGGCCTCGCAAACCCGTATCGAAACTGACATGTGCCGCACTTGTACCAAAAAGCGCACTGACGCCTGCAAATGCAACCTTGCTCAAGATCACACAGAATATCGCTCCTAAAAGCGCCATCACCAGAAGTCGTATTGGGGAAAGTGCATTTTGCAATGTGAAACTGCTATGTTTGATATCAGGTTTGAGAAGCAAATGTGCGGTTCCAAGCATTGCGAATGTCGCAGCGACTGCACTGGCTTGATAGCTGACGAGTGACTGTCCCCATAACGGGCGTCCAAATGCCAAAAGGAATGCGAAATAAAATGCAGCGACATTGCTAAATAAAATACAGAAAATAAACAAAGAGTTGTCATTCCAGGTTTTAAAATAGTTTTGCGCCATATATAAATAATCCTAGAAAAAGCCGCAAGCGCCTGAGACGCTCGCAGCTATCTATTAATATAATCTCACAATGAAGATTACTTCTTCTTCGGATGGAACATCTTCAACGCGCCATAATGCTCGGCGAGCAGGTAATAGAACACGATGCGTGACTTGTTTCGGTCGGCCTTCATCTTGTCGCCGACGGCCTTGCATGCCGCGGTCAGGACATCATTGGCTTCCTTGCGCCCCAGCTTCTTCTTCAGGAAGTTGTTCACGACGCGCTCGATCTCGGTGGGATCGCTGGCCGCAACCCACTTCGTATCAGCCTTGCTCATGACGAGCGCATATGTCTTCGACATGCCTGTCACGGCTGCCTCGTCAGGTTTTGCGGCATATTTCTTGATGTCGGCCAGATGATCCATCGGAACCCCTCCTTGATTGAGATCTTTTTTACGGAAGCCCCGTCAGATTCGCGATTGCTTCCGGGCAAGAGATTAACAGCGGTTTCTTGTTTGTCACGCGGGATTTCTCCGGGTCCACCGAGAGTTTTCTCGAGAACTCCGAGAGGCATCCTTGCAATTCAGCAAGTTTGATACCAACGGGCGATCAGCGAAAGGCAGGCAATGCAGCGTTGCGGTGCTGCTGTTGGAGCAGGCATTTGAATCCGCCATGAAATGCCCTATATGTTATCGCGCATGAAGCTTTCAGGAGGAACCATGCCTATCTCTTTCGGTCGCAAGACTCTTACAGTTCTCGCGTCTGTCATCGCCATCGGCTTTGCCATTTCCACAGTCGATGCCAAGCCAGGCAAGGGCGGCAGCTCCGGCAGCCGTGGGGCGCGCACAGACACATCAGTGCCTTCGACGCCGACGGCACCGCGCACCTCAACCGGCGCGCCCACAAATCCGGCAGCCGCGCCTGGTCGCCCGGCTGCGCCCGCAGCAGCGGCAGCCCAGGCCGCCAAGCCGTCCATGATGTCGACCATGGCCAAAGGCTTTGCCATGGGCCTGATTGGAGCGGGTCTATTCGGCTTGCTTTCCGGCGGAAGTCTTTTTGGCGGAATGAGCGGCATCATGGGCTTCCTCGGCCTGTTGCTGCAGGTCGCGCTGATCGTGCTTGCCATACGCCTGATCTGGGGCTTCTTCCGCAACCGCCAGCAGGCCAACCAGCCACAGGTGGCGGCTCCCGCCGGTTATGCCCGCGCTCCCGTGCCTGAAATGGCAAGTGCCGCAGGTGGCGTTGCAGCAGCAGGTGCCATGGCTTCGGCGCAGCAGCCGGTCGAGCCGCAGCGTGTCGATTCTGTCGGCATCGGGCCGGATGACTACACGGGCTTCCAGGGCGTGCTTACCGATGTGATGGCGGCCTATTCGAACGAGGATATCGCCGGCATTCGCCGCGTGACCACGCCTGATGTGGCAGCGCAGTTCATCAGGGAACTGCATGACAACCAGCAGAAGGGCCTCGTCAACCGCATCGGCCAGCCCCAGCTGTTGCAGGGCGATCTGGCAGAGTCCTGGTACGAAGACAGTACCGCCTACGCGACTGTCGCCATGCGCTTTGCCATGACCGACGTCACGATGGAGCGCGCCACCGGCAAGATCATCGCGGGCAATGCCAGCCAGCCGGAAGAAACGGTCGAGATCTGGACCTTCCGCCGCGATGGCGCAGGCAAGCCGTGGATGCTTTGCGGCCAGCAGCAGGCCTGAGCCAGCCCTGCTTTCAAATCAGAAAAACCGCCTTCGGGCGGTTTTTTATTGCTTCAAACTGTGAACTCTTCCACAGCGTATCCCTGCAGATAGAGCAGCGCGGTCAGGTCACCGTGATCGATCCTGACATGCGCGACAGCTGCCACGGCGGGCTTTGCATGCAGAGCGACGCCCAGCCCCGCCTCGCCCAGCATCGCGAGATCATTGGCACCGTCACCCACCGCCATGGTCTGTTCCGGCAAAAGCCTGTGCTCAGTCCGCAGTTCGATCAGGCGCTCCCGCTTGGCTTCCTTCCCAAGGATCGGATCGCGCACGAGTCCCGCAAGTTTGTCATCCGTGATCTCCAGAATGTTCGAGCGGTCCTCGTCAAACCCGAGTGTCCGGCCAATTTTCGACGTGAATACCGTGAACCCGCCGGACACCAGCGCGGTGTAAGCCCCGTTCGCCTTCATCGTGGCGATCAGTGCCCTCCCGCCCGGCATCAGCGTGATGTGCTTCTCTATGATCTCTTCAACCACGCTGACCGGCAGACCCTTCAGCAGCGCCACGCGCTCACGCAGGGCAGGCTCGAAGGCGATCTCGCCACGCATGGCACGCGCCGTGATGGCCGACACCTTCTCCTTGAGGCCGACGAAAGCCGCGAGTTCGTCGATGCATTCCTGCTCGATCATGGTGGAATCCATATCGGCCAGCAGCAGCTTCTTGCGGCGGTGCGTCTGCGGCAGCACGGCGACATCCAACGGGCGGTCGCCAATCACCGCCCGCAACCGCGCCATGATGTCTGCCAGAGGCGCATCCGGGCTTGCGAAAGGGATATCCGCCGCGATACCGCTGTTCAGCCAGCGCGGGATGCCGCAATGCGGAAGAACGGCGACGGCCTTCGCCAACAGCGCCTGATCCAGTGCAGGGCGGGCGGGATTTGAGACAAGGATTGCGACGTGAGACATGGCGGAAGCGTTGCTTGAAACACTGCTGAGGGATGCGAAGGGACGCGACGCGCTGCTCATCGCAGGTCCGACCGCGAGCGGCAAGTCCGCGCTGGCCATCGCCGTGGCGAAGGCAACGGGCGGCATCGTGGTGAACGCCGATTCCATGCAGATCTATGACGGCATCCGCATTCTCACGGCACGCCCCACGCCGGAGGAGGAAGCGGCTGTCGAGCACCAGCTCTACGGCTTCGTCGATCCGCGCATTGCGTTTTCTGCAGGTGACTATGTGCGTGCCGTCACGCCGGTTCTGGCTGACCTGAAAGCGGCAGGCCGCCTCGCGGTCGTGGTCGGCGGTACCGGGCTCTATTTCCGGGCGCTGACGGATGGCCTCGTCGAGATGCCGGATTTTCCGGCTGCTATCATGGCGGAGGTGGAAGCCATGGAGGCAGCGGGCCTGTCTCTGCACGGCTGGCTCAAGCGTGAGGACCCGGATTCAGCGGCCCGCCTGTCGCCCGCCGACCAGCCCCGCCTGCAACGCGCCGTCTCGGTCAAGCTCGCGACGGGACGCACCTTGGGAGATTGGCAGCGCGATACGACAATACCCGTTCTGCCCAAGGACTGCTGGGCGGGTATCTGCCTCGCGCCAGAGCGTGCAGCCCTGTACGCCCGCATCGACCTGCGATTTCACTCAATGATGGAACAGGGCGCGCTGGAAGAAGCCCGCCATATCCGCTCGCTTGCGCTTCCCGCCAACCGGGGCGTCATGAAAGCCCACGGCATGCCGCATCTCATCCGTTACCTTGAGGGCGGCATGGCGCTGGAAGAAGCCATCACGCTGGGACAGCAGGACACGCGCAACTATGCCCGGCGGCAGGGCACGTGGGCGCGGAAATTCATGGGCAGCTGGCGGCAGGTGGGGTCAGCACCTTCGTCCTGACCCCGGCTTTCTCACTTCACAGTGATCTTGATCCGCTCCGACATGACCGGAGGCACATGCGGGACATGGGTCCAGTCGGCCAGCACAAGCTGCAAAGTGTGGGTGCCCGCTGGCAGCGTGATCGTCGCTTCCGTCTGGCCCTTGCCGAAATGGCGATGAGCATCATCCATCGGGATCACGTCCTTGAGGGCTGCACCCGTCAGCTCCTTGTTGATCAGGAGGTGATGGTGACCAGTACCCGCCGTCGCATCACCCTGCAGGCCAGCAGGTGCAATGCCCATACCGGCAAGGCCGAACTTGACGACGACCGGATTGGAAACTGTGTCACCATCCTTGAGATTGAGGAAATAAACCTTTGATCCAGCGGGTGATGGTGATTCCTGCGCAATTGCGACAGTGGACAGTCCGAGCGCGAAGAAAGCGGCGGCAAATGTTGTCTTGAGCGTCATGAAGTTCTCCCTTGGTTTTGTTGACATCGGGTGAACACCTGAGCGACATGAAAAGTCGTGAGAAACGAAAAAATCACTCAGGACACGTTTATGGATGAGATGGTGGCACTCCTGCCCCGCCTCTGGCGTTTCGCTATGTCGCAATCCCGCCAGAAAATTCTTGCGGAGGATCTGGTTCAGCAGACCTGCCAGCGCGCCCTTGAACGCCGCCCGCAATTTGCGCCTGGAACGCGGCTTGATCACTGGATGTTCGCGATCCTGGCCTCGGTATGGAAAAACCATCTGCGGGCCGAAAAAGTGCGGCGCGGCCTGGGCACGGTCGATGCAGCTGATCTCTGGGATGACGGCCAGATCGGCCAGGCGGATGACGTGATCCTGAAATCACAACTTATGACCGCCGTGACCTCGTTGCCCGAGTGGCAAAAGAGCCCGGTCTTCCTCGTTTATGTCGAACAACTGAGCTATCAGGAAGCCGCCGACGTACTGGATATTCCCCTGGGGACCGTGATGAGCCGTCTCGCCGCAGCCAAAACAGCACTGGCAGCAAAGCTGAACCCGGCCGTACCTCGCCTGCCGCAGGACAGGTCTTATCATGACTAAAAGGGATGAGCCCGTGACTGACGCCGACCTCGTCGCCTTTGTGGACAACCGCCTGGCGCCGGAAAGGCGTGAGGCTATCGTTTCGCTGGCCCTGCAGGATACGGTGATTGCCGCCCGCATTGCGATGCTGACTGACGGGACACCGGTGCTGGGTGAGGCTTTCCAGCCCTTGCTGTCCGGTATGCCGCCCCAGCTTGAACAGCGGCTGCGCTTAACTGCTCTTGAACTGGATGCATTGCCTGAGCCCGCGGCCGCGCGCGCCACGCGCCGCTGGTTCACGCTGGGAATGGCCACCGCCGCCAGTTTTGCCCTCGGCGGCATTGCAGGCGGTCTGCTTATGCAGCGCCGCAACACATCCGGTGACTGGCGCGAGGCTGTGGCGCAATATCACGCGCTCTATGGCATGGCGACGACAGCAGGGCTCAATCCCTCGCCTGATGATATCCGCCAGCAACTGGCCGTCGTCTCCCAGGCCCTGGGCCGCCCGATCCCGGATATGGCCGACACACTGTCAGCGCTGAGCTTCAAACGCGCCCAGGTGCTGGAGTTCGAGGGAGCACCGCTGATCCAGATCGTCTTCGAGACTGCAGACAAGATACCAGTCGCCTTCTGCCTGAAGCGCAGTCGGGATGCCAGGAAGGTACCATCCGTGGACATGCAACAGGGTTTGGCACTGGCATCGTGGACGCGCGACGGGGTGGATGAACTCATTGTCGCACGGCTGCCGCAACAGCAGATCATGGACCTCGCACTACAGCTTGCGCAGCGGACCTGAAATCTGCAGCTCCAGATCGATCTTGACCACCCTCCCTGCTACACGCTATGCAGAACGCAACATGATCACACTTATTGTACGAAGCGCGCTGGCCAAGGGACGTGGGTAACCCACGACGATCCCTCACCCAGCGCGTATCCAAGGGCCCCAGAGGCCCTTTTTTCTTGTCCGGAATACCCCTAAAGACCGCCTAACCGTCGAAGGAAACGAAAATGAGCACCGCCACAGCCAGAAAGCCCATGGGAAAAACGACCAGCAAGGCCGCTGCAAAGCCAGCCGCAAAAGTCGTAAAGGCTGCTGCCTCCCTCACCATGACCGGCGCGGAAATGGTGGTGCAGGCGCTTCAGGACCAGGGCGTCGAGCATATCTTCGGCTATCCCGGCGGCGCGGTGCTGCCGATCTATGACGCCCTGTTCCAGATGGGCGGTGTCGAGCACATTCTCGTCCGCCACGAACAGGGCGCGGTGCATGCGGCGGAGGGTTACGCGCGCTCATCCGGCAAGGTGGGCGTTGTTCTGGTGACCTCCGGTCCCGGCGCAACCAACGCCGTCACTGGCCTGACAGATGCGCTGCTCGACAGCATTCCGATCGTCTGCTTCACCGGACAGGTTCCCACGCATCTGATCGGCTCGGACGCCTTCCAGGAATGCGACACTGTCGGCATCACGCGCCACTGCACCAAGCACAACTATCTGGTGAAGCGGCTGGAGGACCTGCCGCGCATCATCCACGAGGCATTCTACGTGGCGCAGCATGGCCGCCCTGGCCCGGTCGTCATCGATATTCCGAAGGACATCCAGTTCAAGTCCGGCACCTATGTCGGCCCCAAGGACATCGAGCACCGGACGTACAAGCCCAGGGTGGATGGCGATGCCCGCCGCATCGAGGCTGCGGTCGAGATGATGAGCCGCGCCAAGCGTCCCGTGTTCTACACCGGTGGCGGCGTCATCAATGCCGGACCTGAGGCCTCAAAAGTGCTGCGCGATCTGGTGAAAGCCACCGGCTTCCCCATCACCTCCACCCTGATGGGCCTTGGCGCCTATCCCGCCAGCGGTCCGAACTGGCTCGGCATGCTGGGCATGCATGGCACCTACGAAGCCAACTGGGCGATGCATGACTGCGATCTGATGATCAATATCGGTGCGCGGTTCGACGACCGCATCACGGGGCGCATCGACGCGTTCTCGCCCGGCTCCACCAAGATCCATGTCGATATCGACCCATCCTCGATCAACAAGATCGTCAAGGCGGATGTCGGCATCGTCGGTGATGCAGGCCGAGTGATGAGCGAGATGCTGCGCATATGGCGCGAGAAGAAGCACAAGGCAAAACCCGAAGTGAAGGACTGGTGGGGACAGGTGAACACATGGCGCGCGCGCAACTCCCTCGCCTTCCGCAACTCGGACACCATCATCAAGCCGCAATACGCCGTGCAGCGCCTCTATGAACTGACGAAGAACCGCGACACGTACATCACCACCGAGGTCGGCCAGCACCAGATGTGGGCGGCGCAGTATCTGCATTTCGAGGAGCCAAACCGCTGGATGACCTCCGGCGGTCTCGGCACCATGGGCTATGGCCTGCCTGCCGCCATCGGGGTGCAGATGGCGCATCCCAAGGCGCTGGTCATCGATGTGGCGGGCGAGGCTTCCATCCTGATGAACATGCAGGAGATGAGCACCGCCGCGCAGTACCGCCTGCCGGTGAAGGTGTTCATTCTGAACAACGAATACATGGGGATGGTGCGCCAATGGCAGGAGCTGCTGCACGGCGGGCGTTATTCCAACAGCTATTCGCAGGCGCTGCCTGATTTCGTGAAGCTGGCGGAAGCCTATCACGCCAAGGGTATCCGCTGCTCCGACCCCAAGGAACTGGATGCCAAGATCCAGGAGATGATCGACTATCCCGGCCCGGTGATCTTCGATTGTCTGGTGGCGAAGGAGGAAAACTGCTTCCCCATGATACCCTCGGGCAAGGCGCATAACGAGATGATCATGCCGGACTTCGCGGGTGATCTGGGGAATGTGATTGATGTGAAAGGCCGGGGGCTGGTTTGACCGGCGCGTCTGACGGTACTATCTTACTGCAGGCTTACCTGAAGGATGCAAACGATGACGCTGACAAAGCTCTCGACCAAGGGACAGGTTGTCATTCCCAAGGATGTGCGGGATCGTGCAGATGCATCTCCGGGCACGCTTTACGAGGTCGCCACGGACGGTCGCGTTATCACGCTGACTCCCAAGACTGACTACAGGAAGCATTTTCCGCCAATCACCACCGAGGAATTGCTGGCAAAACGGCTCAAGTGGGATGGACCGCTGATCACGGATGACGATATCAAGCGCGCGAGCGCGGATCGGGCCGTGAAGCGCTTTCTGAGGTCGATGGAATGATCGCCGTCGATACGAATATTTTTCTGAGATTGATCATCAATGACAACCCGCAAATGACCGCGAAAGCTGAATTTCTGCTCGATGGTGAAGGCATCTTTGTGGCTCGGACCGTATTGCTTGAGACACACTGGGTCCTGACCTCGCGGATGGGATGCACCGAAGCCGACGCGACGACCCGAATCGGTCGGACCATGAGGCACTCCGGTCTGCAAGTTGAGGGTGGGGAAAGAACACTTTCAGGCGTCGCGGCAGCTATCGATGGACTTGACTTTGAAGACGCCCTTCACCTTTGCAGCACACCGGGAAACATGGTCTTCGCGACATTTGACAAGAAACTGAAAAACCGCGCTACCCGATTGGCTTTCCCCATCTCCGTCGTCCGTCCCTGATCGAAAGCAGCCTTCCTGCCATGAAATCCCATTACAACGACCCCGCCACCGCCCAGATCATCGAGCGCCGGACCTATGCCATCATCGTCGACAACGAGCCCGGCGTGCTGGCCCGCATCGCGGGCATGTTCTCGGGACGCGGCTACAATATCGAGAGCCTGACGGTCACCGAGACCGAGCACGAGAAGCATATCTCGCGGCTCACCATCATCACCAAAGGCACCGCCGCCGTTCTTGACCAGATCAAGGCGCAACTGGAGCGCCTCGTGCCGGTCCACCGCGTCATGGACCTGACAACCTCCGGCCCGTCGATCGAGCGTGAACTGGCGCTGGTGAAGGTGCGTGGCAAGGGCGAGCAGCGCATGGAGGCGCTCCGCCTTGCCACGGCCTTTGGTGCCAAACCGGTGGACGCCACGCTTGAAAGCTTCGTCTTCGAGATCACGGGCGCATCCGAGGATGTCGAGCGTTTCATCAACCTGATGGCGGCAATTGGCCTGGTCGAGGTATCGCGCACTGGTGTTGCCGCAATTTCGCGCGGTGCGGATGGTTTGTGAATCGATCTGCAACACTTGGAGCGAACTCCACGGCCATTCCATGAAACCCGACTACGCACTCCATGATCCGGTAAATTCTCCACCGAGCCCGATTTCAGAGATTTTGGTCGCGGAGGAAGCCGTCAACAATCCAAAGCCGTGGGCCGTCAGCAGTTACATTGTTGAATACGTAAACGTTCTGCTTAATCAATGCTTCTTATTGCATTCTGATTTACCCATTCAGATTCTTTATTGCTATTATATAGATTTAATGACCGCTGAGGTGAATAATGGCGGATTTTCTCAATATCTTCGAAATCACTCTCTTGGAGAATCCGATCAGAAGCCAATGCTCGACATCGTTGCATCAGGCCTGCAGGCGATTGACGCGCCGGACGTCGCGGAAATTTTCCGCAGTTTCAGGATCATCGTTGAGAACGACCTCAAGCCGGATGGGTCGGCCTTGAGAAAGGGCGATGGCAAACGTATCAGGTCAGAGCTGAAAAAACTTGATCGCCGCTTCTATCGGTTCGACGATGGCCCTATTAGCTGCCTGATCAGTGTCCTGCAGCGTGCCTACATACTGCGGCAGCCCAATCTCAAGATATTGCCCATGGCCGAATGCAACGAAGCTCTTAAGGCGCTCGCTATGGCGAATCCCTTTCGTGCCGAGCGTGCGCAAGAAGCTAAGAGGAGGCGGGAGGAATTCGAGAGGCAAGATCCGATGCAATGGTCGGGCCGTCGGCTTTGCGAGGTGGCGGGCCGCAGATTCGTACGACTTACCACAGGTTACCACTATTATGTGGATGGAGTTGAAGTCACAGGTATGAGCTTGCTGACCGAAGAGGGGCTTTGCCTCATGGTCGAACTTGATGGCGAGGCGCTTTTGTTTGTCGCAAACCAGATGGCTCCGGAGTTGGAAGAAATCAGGTCAAAGGGCTGGGACTTATGGTGGGAGTACCTCAAAAATCACCCGAACCCTCATGATGAACTTAGACACTACAGCACGTCGAAAAACCTTCTCGCTCGTGTCGTTCCTCCTTCCCCGATCTGGCCAAAAAAGCGGCGCTAACCTGCCCGCGAAAGAGTATACGATTACGGTGTTTTGTTGCCATCCCGCCGAACATTCCTGAAAAGCACGACCTGGCTTGGTGCCAGCCTGGCGTCTTTCGGTGCCTACGCGATAGGCATCGAACCCATGCTCTGGCCCACCGTCGTGCGCTATCCGCTCACACCCGCAGGCTGGCCGCCTGATCTCAAGCTGCGCATCGTCACGCTGTCGGATATTCACGCCTGCGATCCCTGGATGACCGTCAGCCGCATCCAGTCCATTGTGAATACAGCGAATGCGTTGGAGGGCGACATCATCCTGCTGCTGGGCGACTACGTGGCGGGCAGCCGCCTCGTGAAGAAATACAGCGAATCCAGCGAATGGGCTCCTGTTCTGGGCCAGTTGAAAGCTCCGCTCGGCGTCCATGCCATTCTCGGCAACCACGACTGGTGGGAGGACAAGACCGCCATGCGCGACGGCAAGGGGCCGACCTTCGTGCATCGCGCGCTGGACAGCGTTGGTATCCCGGTGCTTGACAATGATGCGGTGCGTCTGATGCACAACGGCAAGCCGTTCTGGCTGGCCGGCCTTGGCGACCAGATCGCTTTCATCCCCACCCGGCACATTCACGGCAAGCGCGGCGATGATGACCTGAACGGCACATTGCGCAAGCTGACCGATGACGCCCCCGCCATCCTGATGGCGCATGAACCGGATATCTTTCCGCGCGTCCCCCGCCGCATCGCCCTCACGCTCTCGGGCCATACCCACGGCGGACAGGTGAACCTGTTCGGATGGCGCCCGGCCTCGGCCTCGCGGCTCAGCGCACGCTACGCCCGTGGCCATTTCAGCGAGAACGGACGTGATCTTCTGGTGACCAGCGGCCTCGGCTGCTCCATCGCGCCGATCCGCGTCGGCGTGCCGCCGGAGATCATGGTGGTGGAACTGGGGGGCAACTCGCTACCATCAAAAGCTTGACCCTTCGCCGCGCCGGGCTTACCGAACGCGCCATAATCCTTCACCAGAAACCTGACCTTAAAAAACCCCAGAGGAAAACTCCCATGCGCGTTTATTATGACCGTGATGCCGATCTCAATCTGATCAAGGGCAAGAAGGTCTGCATCGTCGGCTACGGCTCGCAGGGCCATGCCCATGCGCTGAACCTCAAGGACAGCGGCGTCAAGGATGTCGTGATCGCCCTCAAGGAAGGTTCCGCCACCCGCAAGAAGGCGGAGGCCGCAGGCTTCAAGTGCATGACGCCGACCGAGGCCGCCAAATGGGCCGACCTGATGATGATGCTCACGCCGGACGAACTGCAGGGCGACATCTACCGCGATGATTTGCACGGCAACATGAAGAAAGGCGCGGCACTCTGCTTCGCCCACGGCCTCAACATCCACTTCAACCTCATCGAGGCCCGCAAGGATCTCGACGTGTTCATGATCGCGCCCAAGGGTCCCGGTCACACCGTGCGCTCGGAATACCAGCGCGGCGGCGGCGTGCCGACACTCGTGGCCATTCATCAGGATGCATCAGGCAACGCGCATGATCTGGCACTGTCCTACGCTTCCGCAAACGGCGGTGGCCGCGCGGGCATCATCGAGACCTCGTTCAAGGAAGAATGCGAGACGGACCTGTTCGGCGAGCAGGTCGTGCTGTGCGGCGGACTCGTCGAACTGATCAAGGCGGGCTACGAGACGCTGGTGGAAGCGGGCTACGCGCCGGAGATGGCCTATTTCGAGTGCCTGCACGAGGTGAAGCTCATCGTTGATCTCATCTTCGAGGGTGGCATCGCCACCATGAACTACTCGATCTCAAACACGGCGGAATACGGCGAATATGTCACCGGCCCCCGCATCATCACGGCCGAAACCAAGGCAGAGATGAAGCGCGTGCTCACCGACATCCAATCGGGCAAGTTCACGCGGGACTGGATGCTTGAGAACAAGGTCAACCAGACTTCATTCAAGGCCACCCGCGCCCGCATGGCCGCCCACCCCATCGAGGAAGTCGGCGAAAAGCTGCGCGCCATGATGCCCTGGATCAAGCAGAAGGCCCTGGTGGACAAGGCGAAGAATTGACAAGCCACAACCGGCATCTCGCAATTTGACATTGCGTTTTTGCAGGAGAATGGCATGGTTCTTCAGCAGAACTGGCGGTCACGTCGTTGTTAGCGGGGAGTTAAGGGCAGTTTGCTGAAGCTAAGCTTCGCTTCTGCCACTTTGCTACGGCTGATGGGCGATATGCGGACACAAACGGCAATCCTGGCAGATGTGGTTTTGGAGCGGACGGATGTCTGTGCGCTCGTCCGCGCCTTTGTTACCTGCATGATGCAATCCCCGACCGACGCCTTCGAGCGCTATTGTGCGGACGAGATCAGTGTCCGCCTCCTCCAAAACCCCGTGGCACCGGGCGCTCCAGGGCACTTCCAGGGCAAGGCGGCAGCGACCTTCGCCATTCGCACGGTCCTGATGAATCTCGAGGTACTCTCGTTCCAGGTGGATGATCTGATCATCGACGGGCATGAGGCGGCACTCCGCTGGCGCATTCACGTGCAGCATCGCGCCACAGGCGTCACCGGTGATCTTGCCGTGTTCGATCACATCGTGATCCGCAGCGGTCTCATCACGGGCTACTCCAGTTTCTTCGATACGGACGGGTTCAGCAAGCTGATGGCGGGCGAACGCCAACCGCTCATGGCCCGGGCATCGAACCGCCAGAGGCTGGTTCTGCCCCCTGACCAAGGCCACATGGCACCTGCCGTGGCGGCCGCGAACGATCTTTTCGCCCGCAATCGCCGTGAACATTTCCTGCGGGATTACTGGACCGACAGACTGAAATTTGGCAGCACCGCGATCGAATCCCGCTTCACAGAGAATTGCGAGATGCACTTCATCGGCGACCCATCGACGATTGCCTTTGCCCGGCTGCACCGCGGGATTGCCGAAACCCGGGCGCTGATCGATGCGACGGACCGTGAATTCGAAATTCTGAGTTTCAGGATCGAGCATATCCTGGTCGATGGCGACCGTGCCGCTTTGCACTGGCGAACAGGCGTCCGCCATCGCGGCACAAGTGCAAGAGGACACCTCGTATCCTTTGACCATATCCTGTTGCGCGGGGACCGCATCGCGGCCATCACCGGATTTTTCGATACGGCAGAGACAATCCGCTGGATGGAAGGCTGAGATACGCGCCGACAAGTACGAGATCAGAGGTGCTGAGGCTTTACGCGATCTGCAAGCCCGTTTTGGGAGCAACTGACTTCCGGAAGGGACTCACTCCATTGAGCCTGCGCCGCCAGGGATCCTCGAAACCCTTGTAGAGCCACAACGCCAGCAGCACGGCCACTGCCAGGATGACCGTGGCGAAGAGCCAGCCGCTGATGCCGCCCAGCCCGGTGGTCCGGCGTGCGATGACCATCCCGCAGGTCATCATGGGCATATGCACCATGTAGAGCGCGTAGGAGGCCTGTCCGAAATCCCGGCACACTGGTCCTGCAAGCCAGGTGTCGGGTTGGGCGTCCTCGGCCTTGGCGGCGGCGAACACGAAGAGGCCGAAGAGTGCGATCACGCCCTCGGCTGGTGCTCCAAAATGCATGGCGAACAGCGCCGCCACGAAAACGCCATGCGCCATCGCCCACGTGATCCTCAAGGGGTATCCACCTCCCACAGTGGCGCGATGAATGATCACGCCCAGCAGGAAGGACGGCACGGCCCTGAACGCACCCAGATCATAAGTCGCCTGATACCATGGACGAAGACCGCTGGCATTGCGTGTCAGTGTCAGCAGCAGCACGATTGTTGCCACCACCACCAGGTTGGCGACAAGCGGCCAGCGCCGTGCCTGCCAGGCCAGCACAGGAAACAGCGCATAGACGAACATTTCGGCCGAGATCGACCACGACGCCACGTTGAACGATTGATGCCAGACCGGCCCCCACGCATGGAGCAACAGCAGGTTCCAGGGCAAGCCGGAGAGGTTCATCGTCTCGGGATTGTTGAACGGATAGCTGAAAAGATGACCGACAAGGCCGAGCGCTCCGAAGAACGCCAGCACCGCCAGATGGAGCGGCCAGAGCCGGGCGAACCGTCGCCACAGAAAATCGCCATACTGTGCCCGATTGCCGATGCGCCCATCGTAGTTCAGCGCGATGACAAAGCCGGACAGAATGAAGAAGAAGTCGACGAACAGTCCAAAGCGCAGCGCAAGCGGCGTATAGGCTTCCAACCCGAGACGAAAGCCGTCGTTGAAATGCCCAACCGCCACCAACGCCGCCGCCAGGAAGCGAAAGGCATCAAGGGCGCGATAGTCTTTGACTGGCTCGACAGGCATGGTGCCTGATACCCTGAACGACCACCAACGGACAATGGAACCACACGGTTAGGGTTACTTCCGGGCCTTCTCAAAGGCCCCCCGATCTGCCATCTTTCGGCGTCGATGGGGATCGACGCGGGGGGAAGCACGGCATGAAGGTCCGGTCTGCACAGCGTATGGCGATGGCTGGACTTGTCTTGGCCAGTATTGGCCTTGCAGCCTGCGATGCGGGGGCACAAACCGCCCCCGCGACCACAGCCCAGCCCGAAATTGATCTCAAGTTGTTCGACGCTACCGAAGTGGATCGCTCGAAGGGCTGTTCCGTCACGCTCTGGCAGGCCAATCGTGATCCGGACAAGGACAAGTATGCCATCCTTTTCAGCGAGATTCTGACCGGTAAAAACCACACGCGACAGCCCGCGCGCATCAAGATCGCCGGACAAACGGTGACGCTGACCCGCGTGGCGACCGGTGGCAAGAGCCCGGGCTACGCGCTGTTCGCCTATCAGCTCTACAGGATCGGCAACACGGATGATTTCGTGGTGCTCGACCTGAAGCTCGCGGATGAAGAAGGCGAAGCCATCGATATCGAAAGTGGCACCATGAGCATCATCATGCGCGGTCGCCAGGTGTTTCGCGCTTCGGTGAAAGGGGGCGCGGGATGCAACACACCTGCGGAAGCCGAACCGCCCAAGGCGGCTCCTGCCCGACGTTCCGATGCGCCACCACCCGCCACCAACAACGACATGGCGGGCCAGTTCGAGCGCTACACCGTGCGCCCGGACCAGGTACCCCGCGTCATTACCCAGGCCATGACGAAGCAGTTTGGCTGCGAAGCTTTTGATCGCAAGGTGCCTGTCTTCGGCTACCAGATGTCCGAGGAATCAGCGATCTGGCAGGTGCCTTGCGGCGATTTTCCCGATGGCAGGACATTTGTCTTCGCCCTGGTCTATCTGACAGACCCAGCCAAGCAATACACCTTCCTGCCCTTCAAGTATCCCAAGGGCGAAAACCGCGGGCCAGGCGACTATCCCCTGAAATCACCCAAATGGGACATGAAGGCGCGTATCGTTTCCAGTATCAACACGGAAGGCAACGGCAAGGACTGCGGCACGCTGGAGCGCCACCGCGTGACGGCAGAAGGCAAGTTCGAGTTGGTCGAGCTGCGGTCGCGCATGATGTGCGACGGAAAGACCATCGGGGCGGACAATTTCCCCGTCGTGTTCAAGGCACGATGATGGCCGCCCCCATGCCATCCTTTCGCCTCGCCACGTTCAACATCGAGAACCTGTTCTCACGCCCGCCCGACATTTCGGGCAGCCGCGCCAGCGACCGACGCTTCGGCATGTTTGTCTTCGACGACGAGGGCGAAGCGCGGTCTGTGCGACGGATGGTGGAAGCGGCCCTCTCGGATGACGAACGCCAATTGACGGCTCAGGCGCTGATCGACACCAACGCCGACTTCATTTGCCTGCAGGAGGTGGAAAACGAAGCTGCCCTGCGGCTCTTCCGCGACGAGTACCTCCACAAGACGCTTGCCCCCCGCGTGGCGCAGGAGATCAAGCGTCGCCTGCCCGCTTTGACCGTCGAAGCCGGATCGCGCGGCGAAAATGGCCCACGCTGGTTGCGCAGCCAGCTCGAACTCGTGCGCACCGAATCGGAAGGCCGTCATTTTTACCGCCATTTCCGCGTTGTCGAAGGCAATGATGGCCGTGGTATCAATGTCGGCTTCCTGTCGAAGTTGCCGGTGACCACCGTCACCTCCCACGCTCATGTCACCTTCAACGACGTGCCTGGCACCTGGAACGAACGGGTGGAGAAACTGCTCCAGAATGAATGGGAGGACAGGGGCCGCGCCAAGGGGCTGCCGAAGCCCTCCCCAAACGACCGCATTTTCCGGCGCGACTGCCTGGAGGTGTGCTTCGATGTGGATGGGCATCCCTTCACCGTGTTCATCTGCCACCTGAAGGCCAATCCGCCTTACCGCGAACTCACCTATCCGATGCGCCGTGCGGAGGTGTTGGCGGTGAAGCAGATCATCAAGACGCGGTTCGGCGGCGATGTCGCAGGGGCGAATTGGGCAATATGTGGCGACATGAACGACTTCACCGAGGTCGATGGCTCCACCATGATGCCCGACCTTGTCTCCGGCCAGCCTTCCCGAAGCACCCTAGCTGAACTGCTCGACAGCACGCCGCCCTTCGGCGTGGATGTCAGCCAGTGGATCAGCGACCCCACGGACCGCTGGACCAGCTATTTCGGGCGCGACGATGTCTATAGCCAGCTCGACCACATCATCGTCTCTCCCGCGGTTGCCGCTGCCAATGCCGGAACCCGACCGTTGATCATTCGTGAAGGGCAACCCTATCGCGCCGCACGCCATGCGGGCGCACGCTATCCCCGCGTCGGTTGGGATCGCCCGAAGGCTTCCGATCATTGCCCGGTTGTGGTGGAGTTGAAGGTTGTTTGAAGCTGTATTGCCTCAGGAACCTTGGTTCTTTTGCTGAAAGCGGATGTTGCACTTCTTCTCGATGGATACGCGCTCGATTGCTTCCATTTCGCCTTTCAGCCGGGCCAGTTCGGCTGCGGTTGTGGCATCACCTTTGATAAGGAAAAGCGCTGGCCAAAAAATGATGACGCCAACGCCAGTTGCCACAGCGTCATTGGTGGCTTTGCTATCCTGAACTCCAGCAGCCTGTGCGGCACGGGAGGAGATTCTTGCAGCTTCTTCTCCAAGTTGGGAACAACTATAAGTCTGATATTGTAAGGGCGAGACATAGGCAGCTGAAATATTTTCAGCGCGACTTGCACAACCAACAATAAAAAAAACCGTGGAAATTACGATTGTCTTGTTCGCTAACGACATCATCAGCCCCTTTGATAACAAGGGAACACGATAACGAATTTCTGATGTTGGAAAAGCCCCGCAGCATCAGAATCTGAAATGGATACGACGTATTTCAGTCAATTTTCTGCAACCCACATTCCGCTGGACACCCTCGCGCCACGGTGCTAACTGCCCCCACGTCTCAGGCGGGCTTCGGCCCGCTTGGTCGTTTCGGGCGTGGCTCTGTCGGCCCGATCAGGGTGATTAGCTCAGTTGGTAGAGCGAGAGACTCTTAATCTCCAGGTCGAAGGTTCGAATCCTTCATCACCCACCATCTTCCTTCTCTCAGCAGACAAGCCGCTCACACCAGCAAGGCTCGAACGAGCTCCGCTGCAACGAGCGCGGCAATCACCTCCGGTCGCTTGTCCCTCACGGCATTGCCTCCGATCGGGCAGACCACCTGCTTGATGCGTGCTTCAGGGATGCCAACCGCGCGAAATGCCTTGCGGAACAGAGCCTTCTTGGTCTTCGAGCCGATGATGCCGAGATAGCGCGCGGTGTCGGTCTCCAGCACAGCGGCAGCAATTAGACTGTCCAGCGCGTGGGAATGCGTCAGGACAACATGGGCCGATCCGGCCGGCGCAGCCTCCGCCAGGGCAACGGGTGTCTGCGTCAGAACACGATCGACCTTGACGTCCCGTGCCAGATCAAGCTCCTCGGCCCGGCTGTCGGCCAGCACCACCTTGAATGGCAATGGTGCCAATGCGGCGGCCAGCGCCCTGCCAACATGACCCGCCCCGTGGATGAATATGCTGGGTTGCGTCGCCCGGTCTTCCTGCCCGCGCCGCTGTAAGGCCGCAAGATGCCCCCGCGTCCCGTGTTGCAGCCGCAAGGTCATCCGCCCGCCACAGCATTGGCCACTGTCCGGACCAAGCGTGATGGACATGGTCCGGTTCTTGCTGGCTTTTCCAAGCATGGTTCGTGCGGCTTCAATCGCTTGCCACTCCAGTCGGCCACCGCCGATGGTTCCGGCGCTGGCGTCCGCGGTCACCACAAGCATTGCTCCCCGCTCACGCGGGGTTGAACCCGCTGTCTCCGTCACCGTGACGATCACGAATGCGGCATCGACAGCAAGGCAGCGGGAGACGAGTTTGGACGGATCGGGTGTCATCAAGGGAGTTATCGATGTGTTTTCAAAATGCACAAGGCCTCAGGACAACGCCAAGCGCAGTTGCGGATTCACTATCTTGCAGATGTTTGCCGGTCGGCCCGGGCATCCAGCCTCGACTCCGTGACGTAAAGGTTTAAAGAGCGTTAATTCGATACATTTGTCTGCATGGGATCACGCGTATGCGCTGGTATGGACAGCTCGCAATTGCTGGTGTTTTGGCGGTGGGTGCCTACACCGCGTCGAGGAACTGGGCCTCGATGCAGGCCTATCTGCCGGACCCTGTCCTGGCAGTTCTGAAGCCGCTTTTCCCCGTCGCTCCTGCCCCCGGGCAGGCTGGTACAGCGCCACGCCCTGGTGGTGGAGGCGCAAGCCAGCCACCCGTCGTCGAGGTCGTGCCTGTCAAGACAGGCGTCATTACCGAGATTTCGGAGGCCGTCGGAACCACGCGGGCCTTTGAATCCGTGGTCATCACGGCCCGCATCAGCGGCAACATCGAAGCGATCACTTTCACGGAAGGCGCGACGGTGAAGGTCGGCGAGGAACTGCTGCGGCTGGACAGTGCGGAACGGCGTGCAGACCTGGAGGGTGCAAAGGCTGCCATCGCGCAGGAAGAAGCCAAGCGCAACGAACTGCGCACCAAGCTTGACAGGGCCATCCAGCTGCGGCGCACTGGTGCTGGCACAGAAGCGCTGGTGGATGACCTGACAGCGCAGGTCAAGACAAGCGACAGTGCGATCCAGAATGCGTTGGCCAAGGAACGTGGCGCACAGGCCCGGCTGAACGATGTGATCGTCCGCGCACCATTCGCGGGCCGCGTCGGCATCCGCCAGCTCAGCATCGGTTCATTCCTCGACACACGCATGGCGATCACGACGCTGGACGACATTTCCAAGATCCGCCTCGATTTCCAGGTTCCCGAGAACCTGCTCGCACGCATCACCACGAATTCCGCCATCAAGGCCTCTTCGGTTGCCTTCGGGGATCGCAAGTTCGACGGCAAGGTTGCCGTGATCGACACCCGCATCGATCCCTTGACACGCAGCGTCAAGTTGACGGCCATCGTCGATAATCCCGATCTCTCGCTCCGTCCTGGAATGTTCATGAATGCCTGGCTCGAGGTAGCGAAGCGCGAGAATGCGATCCTGATCCCCGAGGAAGCCATTGTCGGCGAAGGTCCGCTGCAGATCGCCTTCGCGGTGAAGGACAACAAGGTAGAGCGCCGCATCATCAAGGTCGGCCAGCGCGAGAACGGCCAGGTCGAGGTCATGAGCGGCTTGTCGCTTGGCGACCAGGTCGTCGTGCGGGGCCTGCAGCGTATACGCGGTGGCCTCACCGTCAATGCACGGCCACTCGGCTCGGTACCCATCGGCACGCAGCCTGGTGGCGGACAGCCCCGACCACAGCCGCAGGCTGGTGCGCCGGGTGTCAACGCAGCCCAGGCAGCGCCCGCCCCGACGCCCGGCCAGCCACAAACAGCACGTCCCTGATCCGGAGCACTGACCCATGCAGCTCTCAGACGTCTCCATCCAGCGACCGGTCTTCGCAACTGTCCTCAGCCTCCTGCTGCTGGTGGGAGGCTTTGCCGCGCTCTGGGGCTTGCCGGTACGCGAATATCCCGCCATCGATCCACCGATTGTCTCGGTGACCACGGTTTATCGTGGCGCCGCCAACGAAGTCATCGAGAACCGCATCACCGAACTTGTGGAAGGTGCGATCGCCGGCATCGAGGGCATCAAGCAGATATCGTCGCAAAGCCAGAATGGTCGCTCTTCCGTCTCCGTCGAGTTCGGTGTCGGCCGCGACCCGGATGCCGCCGCTGCCGATGTGCGCGACCGTGTGGGCCGCATTCTCTCGCGTCTGCCGGAAGGCGTGCAGACACCTATCGTGCAGCGTGTCGATGCCAACGCCTTCTCCATGATGTGGATCGGCGTGACCTCAAACGAGATGTCGCCGCTTGAAATCACGGATTATCTGCGTCGCAATGTGGTGGACCGTCTTTCGACCGTGCCGGGCGTCGCCAATGTCACGATCAATGGCGAGCGTCGTTATGCCATGCGCGTGTTCATCGACCGCGCGGCTCTTGCCGCCCGTGGCTTGACCGCGCTGGATGTCGAGACGGCCATCAAGCGCCAGAATGTGGAACTGCCCAGCGGCTTGCTTGAATCCTCTCAGCGCGAAGCCACGATCAAGCTCGAATCACGCATTTCATCCCGTGAAGAATTCGAAGCCTTGGTGATCTCCAACCGCAATGGCTATCCCGTGCGGCTGGGAGAGGTTGCCCGCGTCGAGGTCGGGGCCCAGGACAACCGCTTCGAATTCTATGCCCAGGGGCGCGAGGGTCTCGGCCTCGGCATCATCCGACAGGGCACGGCGAACACGCTCTCGGTGGCGGAAGGCGTGCTCAATGAGATCAATACGTTGCGTCCAAACCTGCCCAGCGGAATGCAGATGGATGTCCTCTACAACGAGGGCGTCTTCATCCGCGCGTCGATCAACGGCGTGCTGACCACGCTCATCGAGGGCATCGGCCTGGTCGTGCTCGTGATCCTTTTCTTTCTTCGGGATTGGCGTTCGACCATGGTGGCCGTGGTGGCGATTCCGTTCTCGGTCATCCCCACCTTCATGGTGCTGTGGCTCTTCGGCTTTTCCATCAACACGCTGACCCTGCTTGCCATCGTGCTCGCCATCGGCATCGTGGTGGATGACGCCATCGTTGAGGTCGAGAACATCCACCGACGCATCGAGGAGGGCGAAAAGCCTCTGCTTGCGGCCTCCATCGGCGCACGTGAAATTGCTTTCGCTGTCATCGCCACGACGATCACGCTGATGTCGGTGTTCCTGCCGATCGCCTTCATGGACGGCCAGACGGGACGCCTGTTCCGCGAATTCGGCATCACGCTCGCGGCCTCCATCGGCTTCTCCGGCCTTGTCGCCCGCACACTGACGCCAATGATGTGCTCCAAGATGCTGTCGGCCAACCACAGCGTCATCCACCGCTGGACCGAGCCTTTCTTCAACGGCATCAACCTGACCTATCGTGCGATGCTGAAGCGTGCGCTGGCCATGCCCATCGTGGTGCTGACGGTGGGTGGCCTCATCAGTTTCATGGCCTATGGCTTCTTCACGACCATCCAGAAGGAGTTTGCGCCGACCGAAGACCGTTCCACCATCTTCATCCCCATCACGGCCCCCGAGGGATCGAGCCTCGCCTACACCCGTGACCGGGTGAAGGAAGTGGAGCGCGTGATCCAAAGCTATGTGGACCGTGGCATTGTCGCTTCCACGCTCGCCATTGTCGCGCCCGGTTTCCAGCGGCCCGCGCCCGTCAATGCCGGTTTGCTGATCGTGCGCCTCAAGCCATGGGACCAGCGCAGTATCGGCCAGGTCGCGGTACAACGCGAGCTGCTCGGCAGACTGCAAGCCGTGACAGGCGCACGCGTTTTCGCCGTCAACCCGCCCTCGCTTGGTCAACGCGGCGCAACCAACCAGCCCGTCCAGTTCGTGCTGGGTGGCCCCGACTACGAGACCATCAAGGGCTGGCGCAACGCGCTGATCGAGCGGGTGCAGCAATCCGGCAAGGTGCTCAACCTCGACAGCGACTACCGCGAGTCACAACCCGACCTGCGTGTTCGCATCGACCGATCGCGTGCGGCTGATCTTGGCATCTCGGTCGAAAACATCGGCAAGACCCTGGAACTGATGTTCGGTGAACGCGAGGTCTCGCAATATGTCGACCGCGGCATCGAGTATTCCGTCATCGTGCAGGCGAGGCCTGAGGACCGCAATGGTCCGCAGGATCTGAAGAACGTGTTCGTGCGCACCAGCGCGGGTACCTTGGTGGGAGCCGCAACTGGCCCGGGTGACCTGGTGCCGATCTCCAACTTCGTCAACCTGGCGGAAGTCGCGGGGCCGCAGGGCCTGAACCGGCTGGACCGGCTGCGCTCGATCACAGTGCAGGGCACGCCCGCGCCCGGCGTCTCGCTCGGCGAGGCGCTGGAGGCCATGGAACAGGCGGCGAAGGAGGTTCTGCCGCTTGACGTGAAGATCGGCTACAACGGCCAGTCCAAGGAATACAAGCAGACCTCGAGTTCGATCTACATCACCTTTGGCGTGGCGCTGCTCGTGGTGTTCCTGGTTCTGGCCGCCCAGTTCGAAAGCTGGGTCGCGCCTGTCACAATCATGCTGGCCGTGCCGCTGGCCCTCACAGGCGGATTGGCCGGACTGCTGCTGACCGGACAGACACTGAATGTCTACAGCCAGATCGGCATGATCCTGCTCATCGGCATCATGACCAAGAACGGCATCCTCATCGTGGAGTTCACCAACCAGCTCCGCGAAGAAGGCAAGGACATGCACACCGCCGTGCTCGAGGCCTCGGTTACGCGCCTGCGTCCCATTCTGATGACCTCCATCGCCACGGTCTTCGGAGCGGTTCCCCTCATGCTGTCAGGCGGCGCGGGTGCGGAATCCCGCCAGGCCATCGGCACGGTGATCGTGGGTGGGGTGTCACTCTCCACAATCTTCACGCTCTTCATCGTGCCATCGCTCTACCTGCTCATCGGCACCTACACCAAGCCGCGCAACTTCATCGCGGAAGAGCTGGAGAAGCAGGAACGCGAACACGCTGCGGGTGGTGGCAACACGCATGGCAGCAACACGCATGGCGGGAAGATGCATCCGGCGGAGTGAGTATAGCTCCTTTCCTTCTCCCTCGGGAGAAGGTGCCCGCTTCTTGGCGGGCGGATGAGGGAGAACCACGACGGATAGGGCTTCTCCCTCATCCGTCTGCCTTCGGCAGCCACCTTCCCCCAATGGGGGAAGGCACTAACTGTCTGCCCGCCGTGCATGTTCCACATATAACTCCCGCAACCTTCTCGCCACCGGCCCAACTTGACCGCCGCCGATCTTGCGACCATCGATCTCTGTCACCGGCATCACAAAACTCGTGGCCGAGGTAATGAAAGCTTCCTTCGCACCGTAAGCCTCAGCAAGCGTGAACGGTCGTTCCTCGATCTCGATGCCAGTTTCCTTCGCCAGGTCCATGAGCGCCCGGCGCGTGCAGCCTGGCAGTATCTTGGTGGAGTTCTCGCGCGTCACGATGCGGGCGGAGGCTCCCTCACCTTTCACGATGAATGCCGTGGAGGAGCCACCTTCGGTCACCACGCCGTTCTCGTGCATCAACGCTTCCTGGCAGCCCTCGGCAGCAGCCGCCTGCTTGGCCAGCACCTGCGCCAGCAGCGCCACGCTCTTGATGTCGCGCCGCACCCAGCGGATATCTTCCACTGACTTCAGCTTGATGCCGGTCTTCGCCTGCGGTGAGTCCACGAAAGCCTTGAAGTCACAGAACATCACGAGAGAAGGCTTCATCTCCTTCGGAAACGGAAAATTGCGCGTCGCCTCGGCCCCGCGCGTGACCTGAAGGTAGACAAGCCCTTCCTCAAGCGCATTGAGCACCACCAGTTCCCGCATCAGTTCTGCGATGCGCGCCGTGGGCAAAGGCAGAGGCAAGCCGATCTCGCCAACGGAGCGTTCGAGACGCGCCATGTGCAGGGCGTTGTCGACCAGCTTGCCATCGAGCACCGCGGACACCTCGTAGATGCCATCGGCGAACAGGAAGCCGCGATCCATGATCGAGATTTTTGCCTCGTCCTGCGGAACGAAGGCACCATTGACATAGGCGATGGCTGGCATGGAAAGGGTATCCGTACAGAGCAAGAAATAGCTGGGTTTGGCCGAGGCTCACGCCTCTCCGACGGTCTCGAACATGATGGCATCGAAGGCTTCATCCGCCTTCTTGCCGGCCCAGACCACGAACTGGAAACCCTGGTAATGCTTCTCGCACGCCTCGGTGGCGATCTTCAGCAGTTGCTCGCATTGCCGCGCGTTAGGCTCCAGTCCGCCCGACAGCACGAGGGCGTGGCGGAACATGATGACATCTTCCTTCGACCAGATGTCGAAATGCCCGACCCAGAGCTGCTCGTTGATGGCGGACACCAGCTTCATCATTTCCGTTCGGCGTCGCTCCGGCACCTTCAGGTCAAAGGCGCAGGCGAGATGCAGCGCTTCCATGTCCTCGAGCCAGGTGAAGGCGATATGGTATTCCGACCATGTGCCCTTGACCGAGATGCAGATCTCGTCATCCTCGTCGCGCTCGAAAGCCCAATCGTTGAGCGCAGCCAGGCGCTCGATGGTGTCGACGGGATGCTCAAGGCGTTCGTCCGCAGTGTCGGTCAGTGGAATCATGGTCTCGGTACGGCTCATTCTTGGCCCCCATTGCTGGCGGGCAGCTGATGGTCCCGCCGTCGCTAAAACGCGATACGCCCCGACACGTCACTGATCGTCCCCGCAATTCGTTAAGGCGAGCTTAACGCCTTGGCGAATCAGCGATTCGCCAAGAGGTACCACGGGGGAATCAGGAAATGCACGCGACAGCTGAAACCTGGGATGAGCCTTCAGGATTCGCAGAGCGCCGACAACGATTCGTCAGCGCTGTTCACAGATTCGGTGATGGGGATTATCCGCCCGACGCCGGGTCGGTCGCCGCGGCTTCCCGCTTGAGGCGCTGCAGTTCCAGCTTCTTCAGCGCCCAAAGCTGATGCACGCCAAGGCCCACCGCCATCACGAAGAAGCCGACAATTTCAAGAATGGACCACAGACTGGACGACATAACTTCTACCCCCCGGAGGACTTCGCTGGTTTCTTGGCCGTAGATTTTGCAACGGAGCCAGGCTTGTCACCAGAGGCAGGCTTGCCACCAGAGACTGGCTTGTCACCAGAGACTTGGATCGCGGCTGCTTCCAGCGCTTCGATCCTGGCCTTCAGCATGTCGTTCTCTTCCCGTGCCAGCACGGCCATCTCGCGCACCGAGTCGAATTCCTCGCGCGTCACGACATCTGCATCGCGCAGCAGACGCTCGATTTGTGATTTCACGATGCCATCGACCTCGCGGCGCACACCGGAGGCGACGCCTGCGGCATCCGTCATCAGTCTGCCAAGATCATCGAGAATGCGGGATGAAGAGCTGCTCATGGTGTCCACTTTGCTTTTGTCTAACCTGTTCCAGACGTGTAGCACAGTCGCAGAAACACGGGCATCACCCAAAGTGGCGCAGGCAAGCGTGGCGTGCCTTGCGGTGCGATCCCTGATCTGGAGAACGTCTTGAACGGTATTCCCTTCCCCGACATCGACCCTGTTGCGCTGCAAATCGGCCCCATCGCCATCCGTTGGTATGCGCTGGCCTATATCGTGGGGCTTTTTGGTGGATTGTACTACGCCAAGCGACTGGCAGCGGCGGATGGGCTTTGGGCCACAAAGAGTCGCCCTTCTTCGGTCGATCTGGATGACTTACTACTCTACGCCACGCTCGGTGTCATCCTGGGCGGTCGCTTGGCCTATGTGATCTTCTACCAGCCGGGATACTTCCTCTCCAAGCCGCTGGAGGTGCTGTCGATCTGGTCGGGCGGCATGTCATTCCACGGCGGATTGGCGGGTGCCACACTCGCCATCTATCTGTTTGCCAGGGCGAAAAAGCTGCCGGTGCTCTCCCTGTTCGATCTGATCGCCACGGTTGCACCCGTGGGCCTGCTGCTGGGCCGGATCGCCAATTTTATCAATGGTGAACTCTGGGGCAGGGCGGCGGAAATCCCCTGGGCCGTGATCTTCCCCCATGGCGGCCCAATCCCCCGCCATCCCAGCCAGCTCTATGAAGCCGCGACCGAAGGGTTGCTGCTGCTCGTGCTGCTTGCCGTTCTGGTGCGCCGGGGTGGCTATCGCAGGCCGGGCCTGATCACCGGCGTTTTTGGCGCAGGCTATGCAGTGGCGCGCATCTTCTGCGAGTTTTTCCGCGAGCCTGATCCGCAACTGGGCTTCCTCTTCGGAGGCTTCGCCACCATGGGCATGTTGCTCTCCCTGCCCATGCTGGCGATCGGACTGTGGCTGGCCACCCGTGCCCGACGAGCGTCTGCTTGAGCAGGCTGGTCACCGAACTCCGCAGGATTATCGCGCTTGATGGACCGATCAGCGTCGAGCGCTACATGGCTTTGGCGCTGGGCCATCCGCAGCTCGGCTACTACATGACCCGCGATCCGCTGGGTGCCTCCGGTGATTTCACCACGGCTCCCGAGATCAGCCAGATCTTCGGCGAACTGCTGGGCCTGTGGGCTGCGCAATGCTGGCTTGACCTGGGCAGGCCAGAGCGTGTGCGCCTGGTGGAATGCGGCCCAGGACGCGGCACCATGATGGCGGACGCCTTGCGGGCAGCCAAGGTGGTGCCGGGCTTCCTTGAAACGCTGCAGATCGAACTGGTGGAGAGCAGCCCGGTCTTGCGGGCTGCACAAATGCGACACCTGGGCGGTTGTGGCACGCCGATCACATGGCGTGGCAGCATCGATGAGATTGCGCCTGGCGCTCCGCTGATCCTGATCGGCAATGAATTCCTCGATGCGCTGCCGATCCGCCAGTATATGCGCCAGAAGGGGCACTGGCACGAGCGTCTCGTGGGTCTGGCGAATGATGCGCTGGCAATGGGCCTGTCACCTCAAGCGGAACCCGCCATCACCCAGCACGGACCGGAAGGCGCCGTCCTGGAGGTCGCAATTGCCGCGCACGGACTGGTGCAGACCCTGGCGAAACGCTTGAAAGCTGATGGCGGTATCGCCGTGTTTCTGGATTACGGCCACGCCCGCTCCGGATTCGGCGACACGTTGCAAGCCATGCGCAACCATGCCTTCGTCGATCCACTCTCCTATCCCGGTGAATCGGATCTGACGGCGCATGTGGATTTCGAGGCAATCGCAAGGACCGCCCGCTTGATCGGGCTGGATGTCTATGGTCCGTTGGAGCAAGGGCCGTTCCTGCAATCCCTTGGGCTGGAGGCTCGGGCGGAACAGCTTATCCGCCAGGCTCGGTCGCCCGAGCAGGAACAGGCGACCAGGACGGCGGAACGGCGTTTGTCGGATATGAGCCGCACCGGCATGGGTAACCTGTTCAAGGTCATTGCCTTCGGCGCTCCCGGCCAGCCCAGTCCACCAGGGTTTCAGGGCTGAACGAGCGCCCCTGACCTGTTTGACATTGCAGCAAGGCGGATTATCCATCCGCAACACCGGTTTCGGAGAAGCACTATGGCTGCCACACACTCACTTCTGCTGATCGGCGCGGGCAAGATGGGCGGAGCGATGCTGGAGGGCTGGCTCAAGCAAGGCATGACGCCCAGCCAGATCACCGTGGTCGATCCGTTTCCCTCCGAGCGGATGCGGGAACTGGCAGCGCACGGCCTGCGTCTTTCGCCCAAGGTCGAGACCATCGGCAGCACCGATGTGATCGTCTTGGCCATCAAGCCGCAGATGCTGGATTTAGCCGCAACCTTGCTACAGTCCGTTGTCTCGCCGCAGACCTTGCTGATCTCCGTGCTGGCGGGAAAGACCATCGCCAACCTGCGTGACCGCGCACCCCAGGCCCGTGCCATCATCCGCGCCATGCCCAACACGCCGGCCGCCGTCGGTCGCGGCATCACGGGCTGCGCGGCTTCTGACGAGACCACTGATGCACAAAAAGCAACCGCCACAGCGCTGCTGTCATCCATAGGGCGCGTCGAGTGGGTAGCACACGAAAGCCTGATCGATGCCGTGACGGCGCTCTCCGGCTCTGGTCCAGCTTATGTGTTCCATCTTGTGGAGGCCATGGCGGTTGCGGGTGAGCGAGCGGGACTTCCCGCAGATCTCGCCATGCGCCTGGCCCGCGCCACGGTGGAAGGGGCGGGTGAGTTGCTCTTCCGGGAGTCTGAGACACCGGCTGCCGTCCTGCGCCAGAATGTGACATCACCAGGCGGCACCACTGCGGCAGCGCTTGGAGTGCTGATGGCGGCGGATGGCGGCCTTACCCCGCTTATGGTGCAGGCCGTTGCGGCGGCACAGCTGCGGGCCGAAGAACTGTCAGGCTGAAACGCCGCCGCACTCTTCATCCCTCCCCCCCTGTGGGGAGGGATGAAAAATGCCGGTACCAGCAAAGAGACCACGTAAGAACTCGCACCACTTCCAAAAGCAAACGGCGGGCCCTGGGGCCCGCCGTTTGAATATCTCGCTGGTGGATCACGCCCCGCCTCAGTTGGGAGGAGCATAACCCTGCATTTGCGCCCAGACGTACCAGTTCTCGACCACTGTGCCAGTGAGCAGGATGCCGATACCGCCAGTCAGCGGGGTCAGCACCGCGAACCACCAGGCCCAGCGATGGATGGATTCCATGGAGGCATTGAAGCCCATGGTCCACCTCCAGAAGAGTGCAGCACGCTCGGACGCGGTACCACGATCCACGATCTGCTCGATCTCGCGCTCGCCGCCGTATCGGCTGACAGCGAGGATGGTCGCGCCATGCATCGCGAACAGCAGGGCGGAGCCGTATAGGAACGCAATCGAGAAAGCGTGGAAAGGGTTATAGAACAGATTCCCATACCGAAGCGAGAAGTTATTCGTCCAGTCGAGGTGCGAGAAGACGCCGTAAGGAACCATCTCGCCCCAGTTGCCCATCAGGATCGGGCGGAAGAAGTTCAGCACGAACATCAGCCAGATCGCCGACAGGAAGGCCCAGGCAACATGCGTGCCCATGCCAAGGGCCTTGGCCCTGGTATAGGTCCGCGCCCACCACAGCAGCACCGACGCCCCGAAGAAGAAGCTGGCGATCATGTACCAGCCGCCTTCCATGAGTGGCGGGAAGCTGAGGCCGTATTTCGCATCAGGCGGATCCAGCGACAGCCAGAACAGCTTGCGCACGAACTGCACGGGATCCCAGTTCACCTGCAGCCAGAAGTTCAGGCCGATGATGTTGAACGCGATCAGCCCTGTAGCAATCGACAGCAAGCCCCAGACGCCGAGATAGAAGGGGCCGACCTGCGCGTCGCCGATCTTGCCCAGCCAGTAGTTGTGGCTTGGCGTGCTGCGGTCGCTGGGGCGCGGTCGGTCGTTGCGCGCCGGCCCCAGGTCGTTCGGTCCGTGAATCTGGACCCGGGTGAAGATGTTTTGATATTCGAGACCAAATGCCATGATCGCCTCCTCACTTCGCCCAGAATGCGGCGTTCAGCCACCAGTCCCACCAGTCAGCCCAGGCCCCTTCCCAGAGCGGGCCGCTGATCACGATGCACACCGCACTCCAGAACCCTGCCGAGAGAGCCAGGAAAAGCCCCAGACGGTGGATGCCCAGCGTGCCGATGGAATAGCCGATGAGATCGCGGAAATAAGCGTTCTCGTGCTCCGGTGTCTTCACCACCTCACCCTTGGCCGGGTTGACCGATGACAGGATCAGCGATCCATGCAGCGCCAGCGCCAGCGTCGTGGTGAAGAAGAACGTCACCGCGATCATGTGCGCCGGATTGTAGTGGAAGTTGCCGTAGGTGTAGCCCGTGGTCGAGACCCAATCGAGATGGGTCCAGATACCGTAGGGGAAGCCATAGCCCCATGCCCCCATCAGGACGGGGCGAACCACCACCAGTGTGGCGTAGGCCCCAACCGCGACGAAGAAGGCCGCAGGAACATGGTAGCCCATGCCCAGCTTGTTGCAGATCTCCACTTCCCGCAAAGCCCAGGAGGTGAAGGCAGCCAGCGCACTGAACGTGACGAGTTGCCAGATTCCCCCTTCCTGAAGCGGAGCCAGCGCCAGCCCGTACTTGAGGTCAGGCGGGTTCACGCTGATCCGCATGGGGTTCCACACGTTCTGCAACGATGCATCGAACAGGATCAGACCGACTCCGACAATGGCGAAGAAGATCACGGATACGCCGAAGAAACCGACATAGAACGGCCCGACCCAGAAATCGAACAGGTCACCGCCGATGAGCGTGCCGCCTCGGACGCGGTATTTTTTTTCAAAGCTCAACATGGACATGGGCCGACCCTCCATAAGTCGCGGACCATCAGCGAAAAATTCACATGAGCTGCGAACGCATCAAAAGAGTGCGCCAGAGGGCATCGGAAGCCACAACGAGCAGCCCCATCGATGGGTTCGCATCCCGCTTGTTTTGCCCGGGGTCGCGGACGCAGAAGCCCGCGACCCCAAGCATGGTCTTTCACGTGCAGATCAGACGGTCGCCTTGAAGACGATCGGCAGTTCCGCGGTCACAGGACCGGTCTTCATGATCTCGGCCTTGGGACGGAACGCACGGGGACCTTCGATCCAGTTGAACCTGTCCGTTGAGAGCAGGATGAAATGGATGAGGATCGCCAGCGAGAACAGGAAAACGTCCAAGGCGATCAGTGCACGGCGGGGATCGAAAATGAGCCAAATCTTATGCATAGCCTTGTCTCCTTACCCGATCAGCGACGTG
>JANNEO010000138.1:0-2892 GCA_031378805.1 Hyphomicrobiales bacterium | reverse complement strand
CTTCGACTGGTCGCTGCCCATCGCCATTCCCCTCGCCTTCATCGTGGCGGGCCTCGTCGGCATCGCCATCGAGCGCGGTGTGATCCGCTTTCTCTATGGCCGCCCGCTGGAGACGCTGCTGGCGACCTTCGGCGTCAGCCTCATCCTGCAGCAGGGGGTCCGCACGGCCTTTGGACCAACCAATCGCGAGGTCGGCGCACCGAGTTACATGTCCGGTTCCTTCGACATGATGGGCCTCGAGATCACCTACACGCGGCTGTGGATTCTGGTCTTCACGGTGGTGGTCTTCGCCGCGCTCCTGCTCGTGCTGAAGGCGACTCCGCTTGGCCTGCAGATGCGGGCTGTCACACAAAACCGCCGCATGGCTTCGTCCATGGGCATCCGCACCCGCTTCGTCGATGCCATGACCTTCGGTCTTGGCTCGGGCATCGCGGGCATCGCGGGGGTGGCGCTCTCGCAGATCGACAATGTCTCGCCCAACCTGGGGCAGAGCTACATCATCGACAGCTTCATGGTCGTGGTATTCGGTGGCGTCGGCAATCTCTGGGGAACGCTGCTGGGCGCGTTTATCCTGGGCATCGCCAACAAGCTGCTGGAGCCCTTCGCCGGTGCGGTGCTCGGCAAGATCATCATCCTGGTGCTGATCATCCTGTTCATCCAGAAGCGCCCGCGCGGCATGTTCGCGCTCAAGGGCAGGGCTGTGGAGCAATGATGGCGCTGATTCATTTCCTTCTCCCTTGGGAGAAGGTGGTCGGCGGAGCCGATCGGATGAGGGAGAACCGCCAGCGGCAGGGATTCACCCTCATCAGCCCGCCATCCGGCGGGCAGCTTCTCCCAAGGGAGAAGCGAGAGGCAACGCCATGCTGACCACCCGCTTCCTCACTCTGATCGAAGGCCGTGGTGCGGTGTTCCTCACCATTCTGGCGGCGCTCGTCGTGCTGGTTCCCTTCTGCAACATGGTCCTGCCACCCGCCTCGCCGTTCCACGTCTCCAACGGCACGGTGGTGCTGCTGGGGAAATATCTCTGCTACGCCATGTTCGCCGTCGCGTTGGACCTGGTCTGGGGCTACTGCGGCATTCTCAGCCTGGGTCATGGCGCGTTCTTCGCGTTGGGCGGCTATGCCATGGGCATGTATCTGATGCGCCAGATCGGCACGCGGGGCGTCTATTCCCATCCCGTGTTGCCGGATTTCATGGTGTTCCTGAACTACAAGGAACTGCCGCTGGCCTGGTGGGGTTTCCAGAGCTTTCCCTACGCCATGGGAATGGTGCTGCTGGTGCCTGGCATCCTCGCCTTCGTCTTCGGCTGGCTGGCCTTTCGCTCGCGCGTCACCGGCGTCTATCTCTCGATCATCACCCAGGCCATGACTTACGCGCTGTGGCTGTCGTTCTTCAGGAACGACATGGGTTTTGGCGGCAACAACGGGCTGACCGACTTCAAGGATATCCTGGGCTACAACATCCAGGCGCAGTCCACCCGCGCCACGCTGTTCGTGATCACGGCACTGGCCCTGATGCTGACCTTCGTTCTGGCGCGGCTCATTGTCTCCTCAGCCTATGGCAAGGTGCTCGTTGCCATCCGTGACGCAGAGAGCCGCACCCGCTTCATCGGTTATCGCGTGGAGCATCACAAGCTGCTGGTCTGGGTCGTCTCGGCCATGATTGCGGGCGTGGCGGGTGCGCTCTACGTGCCACAGGTCGGCATCATCAATCCGTCGGAATTTCATCCCGCCAACTCCATCGAGGCGGTGGTCTGGGTTGCCATCGGCGGGCGGGGCACGCTGGTGGGTGCTGCCTTGGGTGCGGTTGTCGTCAACTATCTCAAGACAGTGTTCACCAGTGGACCGCTGGCGGCCTATTGGCTCTTCGCGCTGGGTGCGCTGTTTGTCATCGTGACGCTGGCGCTGCCCAAGGGCATCCTGGGGGCGTGGGAGCAAGTACGGTCCCGGTTCGGTGCGAAGCCGAAGACACAGCCAGAAAAGGCGTCCTGAGCCATGGCTGACGTCAACCAGTCCATCCTCTATCTCGACGGTGTCAGCGTCTCCTTCGACGGGTTCAAGGCCCTGCGCTCGCTGTCGCTGACCCTTGCGCCGGGCGAGATGCGGGCGATCATCGGCCCCAACGGCGCAGGCAAGACCACGATGATGGATGTCATAACCGGCAAGACCCGGGCGGACGAAGGCGATGTTCTCTTCAACCTTGGCAAGGTGGACCTGACCCGCCATGACGAGGCCGCCATTGCCGAGATGGGCATCGGCCGCAAGTTCCAGAAGCCGACGGTGTTCGAGAGCCACAGCGTGGCCGACAACATCCTCTTGGCGCTCAAGGGTCCACGCGGGCCGTTCTCGGCACTGTTCGGGCGGCGCAACCATGTCTCGGCGGACGAGATCGACCAGGTGCTCGACATCGTGCGCCTGACCACCCACCGCGCACGCCTCGCCGGCGATCTGTCGCATGGCCAGAAGCAGTGGCTCGAGATCGGCATGTTGCTGGCGCAAGACCCCAAGGTGCTGCTGGTGGACGAGCCGGTTGCCGGCATGACCGATGCCGAGACCGAGGAAACGGCTGTGTTGCTGAAGCGGATCAACCAGGATCATTCCGTCATCGTGGTGGAACATGACATGGGGTTCGTCCGGGCCCTCAACTGCAAGGTGACTTGCCTGCATGAAGGCTCGGTGCTGGCGGAAGGCACGATCGACGCCGTTGCGGGCGACGAGCGCGTCATCGAAGTGTATCTGGGGCGGTGACGGGTATGGTTTGCACTGACAGTCGACGGCAGACTTTTCCTTCTCCCCTTGCGGGAGAAGGTGGCCTTCGCGTCAGCGAAGGTCGGATGAGGGGTCTCGCAGAGCGAACCGACCACCATTCCTGCATGCACAGGCGTCCCATGGA
>JANNEO010000095.1:0-37174 GCA_031378805.1 Hyphomicrobiales bacterium | reverse complement strand
CGCCGCTTTGGTCGGTTTCGGGCGCCACGACCCAGACATCATCGGAGAGCTGCCGGGCAATCGCCTCCAGCACAGCAAGGCCGTGGGCGTGAATGCCGTCGTCGTTGGTGATCAGGATGCGCATCGGGTGCTTTCAGGTATTGCATAAAGAATGTGCGTCCTTCGAGGCTCCCCGGGAAGAGTCCGGGGAGCGCCACAGGATTTGGAAATTGGTGTCTTTCAGCACACCAACCACCACATACAGAGGCGCGAGCGCAGCGAGCCTCGAAGGACGCAAGACGGTTGTGCAACACTCACTTCACACCCTCCACCCGCGTGATGCCACCCATGTAGGGCAGCAACACATCCGGCACGCTCACCGAACCATCAGGGTTGAGGTAGTTTTCCATGATGGCGATCAGCGTGCGCCCGACTGCCAGACCAGACCCGTTGAGCGTGTGGACGAAGCGCGGGCCCTTGCCGTCCGCCGGGCGGTAGCGTGCGTCCATGCGCCGCGCCTGGAAATCGCCGCAGACCGAGCAGGAGGAAATCTCGCGGTAGGTTCCTTGGCCGGGCAGCCACGCCTCGATGTCGTAGGTCTTCTGCGAGCCAAAGCCCATATCGCCGGTGCAGAGCGTCATCACGCGGTAGTAGATGCCCAGCTTCTTGAGCACGTTCTCGGCGCAAGTGAGCATCCGCTCGTGCTCGTCCTTGGAGGCTTCGAGCGTGGTGATGGAGACAAGCTCGCATTTGGTAAACTGGTGCTGGCGGAGCATCCCGCGCGTGTCGCGGCCAGCCGAGCCGGCCTCTGAGCGAAAACAAGGTGTTAGGGCTGTGAAGCGCAGCGGCAGTTCACGCTCTTCAAGCAGTGATTCACGCACAAGGTTGGTGAGAGTGACCTCGGCGGTGGAAGTAAGGTAAAACTCGTTCGTGGTCTTGAATAGGTCTTCCTCGAACTTCGGCAACTGGGCCACGCCATAAACCGCATCCGCCTTCACCAGCAGCGGAGGGTTCACCTCTGTATACCCATGCCCGCCCTCATCTTCAGGTCGCGTATGCAGATCGAGCATGAACTGCCCGATCGCCCGCTCCAGCCGCGCCAGCTGCCCCTTCAGCACCACGAACCGCGCACCGGACATCTTCGACGCCGCCTCGAAATCCATGAGGGCCATGGCCTCGCCGATCTCGAAATGTTGCTGGCCCAGATGGTTCGCCACCGGCTTCACGCCATGGCTGCGGTAGACCACATTGTCATGCTCATCCGCGCCCGGCGGCACGTCGGCGGCTGGCGTGTTGGGGATGGTTTCGAGCCTGGCGCGAATCTCGGCTTCCACCGCTTTCTGCTCGGCCTCGCCAGCTGCCAGTCTCTCTTTGAGACCAGCCACCTCCGCCTTCAGCGCATCTGCTGCGGCCATGTCCTTGCGCGCAATCGCTGCACCGATCTCCTTCGATGCGGCGTTGCGGCGCTCTTGCGCACCTTGCAGGTCAGCGATCACCTTGCGGCGGCGATCATCCAGCGCGATCAGGGACGCCGACTGCGCGTCGAGGCCACGCGCCTTGAGGCCCGCATCGAAAGCAGTGGGATTGTACCGGATCAGCTTGATGTCATGCATGGAACGTCTCTTAGACTATGATCACTGTAGGACACACCAGTCCTCATCCTGAGCTTGTCGAAGGATGCTCCAGCCAGACGCCCTCTATCCATCGACAGGCTCAGGATGAAGGCTATCAGAAGCCTTCAGCCCGAAGTCGCCTCGTCCTTGGGCTTCGCCCTGCCCTTCTCCACGTATTTAACGGAGAGAATAGCGAGTTCGTAAAGAAGCAGTGTCGGGATCGCAAGGGCGAACTGGGAAATCACGTCGGGTGGCGTGAGAACGGCGGCGATCACGAACACGATCAGGATGGCATAGCGCCGCTTCTCGATCAGGAAGGCCGAATCGATGATGCCCGCGCGGGCCAGCAACGTCAGAATCACTGGCAACTGGAAGGTGATGCCGAAGGCAAAAATCAGCTGCATGATCAGGTCGAGATATTCGCTGATCTTGGCGTCCAGCCGGATCGGTGCCTGGCCATCGAGGCCCGGCAGTACCTGCTGCGCCAGCGCGAATTGCATCAGCAATGGCATGGCGATGAAATACACCACGCATGTCCCCAGCAGGAAGAACACTGGCGTGGCGATCAGATATGGCAGGAAGGCGTCTCGCTCGTTCTTGTAGAGGCCAGGTGCCACGAATTTGTAGATCTGCGTGGCGATCACTGGGAAGGACAGGAACAGGCCGCCAAAAACGCCGATCTTGATCTGCGTGAACAGGCTTTCCAGCGGGTGTGTGAAGATGGCGCTCACCTTCTCGGCACCGCCCGCCGCCCAGGCATAGGGGCCAAGCAGGATCTGGAAGATCTGCTTAGAGAAGGCGAAGGAGATGATGAACATCACGAAAAAGCCAATCAGCGCCTTGATCAGGCGCGACCGCAATTCGATCAGGTGATCCATGAGGGGGGCCTTGGACGCGTCGATCTCGTCCTGGCCAGGCTTCTTGTCAGTTTCAGTCGTCATGCGGCCGATCCGGGTGTCGCGTCGGTCGGCTTCTTGTTGTCAGCGGCCTGCTTGCGCACGCGCTTCAGTTTGGCCTCTGGCGCAGGGGCAGCGGGCGCTTCAGCCGTGAGGTTGAGCGGTGGCGCGGGCGGTGGCGGGTCGAATTTCGGTTCCGGCAAAGGGATCGCCGTTTCAGTCGTTGTGCCCTTCATCTCGTCCTTCACGGCCTTAATTTCATTGCGGATCGTGTCGAGCGGATTGAAACTGGTTGTGGCGGATCTTGCCACATCGTTGACGTCGGTGAAGGCTTTCTTCGCCTGGTCAAGCTCGGCTTCGCGCATTGCATCATCGAACTGACCGCGGAATTCGGCGGCCATGCGGCGGACCTTGCCCATGGCGTTTCCCGCCGTGCGCAGCAGCCCTGGCAACTCCTTTGGACCGATGACGACCAGCGCCACGATCCCGATGACAAGGAGTTCGCCTCCCCCGATATCAAACATGGCGATCCAATCTTGCGGACGAAGCCCTCAAAAGGGTGCCCGCGACCCCGTCAGTTAGGCTTTGTCGACGAAGCGGTTGTCTTGGCGGCATCCACCGCCGATGTGGCGGCGGCTTCAAGCTTGGCTTTCTCTTCCTCGGCCTTCTTCGCGGCGTCGTCATCCTCGGCCATGCCCTTCTTGAAGGCCTTGATGCCGCCCGCAACGTCGCCCATCAGCTCGGAAATCTTGCCGCGCCCAAACAGCAGCAACACGATTACCGCGACAACCAGCCAGTGCCAAATGCTCATCGAGCCCATGCCGGATACTCCTCTATTCCCTCGGAGTGGTGATCCACTCCCTGATGCTGCAAAAACTAGGTGCGCTGATGCCCGAAAACAAGCACTTCGTCAAAGTCGATCGCAAGGCCGACATCGCGGCGGCGGCCAGACGGTGGTCTTTCCCGCACACGGGCCCGCATCGGTTGGTCCAACCCCTGCACATCCAGTTCGATCAGGTGCATTTCGCCCAGGAAACGGGCTGATCTGAGGCGGGCCGGAATCCCTTGCCCCGCCGGAAGCAGCCGAAACGCCTGCGGGCGAAGGCACAGCGATGCAGGACCATCAGAACAACCCGCAGCGGCAAACCGACCGATGGCGGTTTCGGCCTCGCCCTGCCGCACCACGGCGGAAATCTCGTTGAGATCGCAGAAAAAGCGTGCTGTCTCCAGGTCTGCGGGATGCCGGTAAAGCTCTTCTGGTGCGCCGGATTGCACGATGCGGCCATCCCGCATGAGCACGATGCGATCTGCGATGCGCATTGCCTCTTCCGGATCATGCGTGACCATGATGCATGTCGCGCCGGTTTCCCTGAGCAAAGCCACCGTATCCTCACGCACGGCATCACGCATCCGCCGGTCGAGGTTGGAGAACGGTTCATCCATCAGCAACACGCGCGGACGCGGCACGATGGCGCGAGCCAATGCCACCCGCTGCTGTTCCCCGCCCGAGAGCATGTAGGGATAGGCCAGCGCCAGCGGTGTCAGGCTGACACGCGCCATCGCCACCTCGGCAGCGGCCTGCGCCTCCACCCGGCTCATCCCGCGCAAGCCGAAAGCCACGTTGTCGAGCACGGTCATCTGCGGAAACAGGGCATAGTCCTGGAACACCATGCCGATGCCGCGCTTTTCCGGTGGGGTGCTTCTGGTTGGCGTGGCGATCACAACACCATCCATCCGCATTTCGCCTGCGGTCAGCTCCTCGATGCCTGCCGCGATGCGCAGGAGCGTGGTCTTGCCGCATCCCGACGGACCCAACAGGCAGATCACCTCAGCAGGCTTGATATCGAAATCGATGTCACGAATGACATCGCGTTCTCCGAAACGCTTGCAAATGCCGGAAAATGTCAGGCTGGCCGGGATAACCGCGCTGGCGCGGCCTTTGTTGCGGGTGGCAAAGTCGACATCGGTCATCAGGCGTTGCGCTCGTCCGCCAGCGGATCGAGGTACTCATCCTCAGCGGAAATGGCGTCAGCTTCCTCCAACTCGATTTCCAGTGGCGTCTCTGCCGCGTTGATCCGCTCTTCGGCAGCCACCACCATCTGATCGGCCTCCAGCGGATCCTCGTCGGACCGGAGCGTCGGATCATCGGAAGGCAGCGGAATGGAGACACCCTTGGGCAGGCGCCCGTCGAACATGCCGGCAGACTTCAATTCGTCCAGTCCCGGCAAATCCCCGACCACATTCAAGCCGAAATGGGCGAGGAAGCCCTCCGTCGTGCCAAACGTGATGGGGCGACCCGGCGTCTTGCGGCGACCGCGCATACGCACCCAGTTCGCCTCCATCAGCACATCCAGTGTACCCCTTGCCGTGGCCACACCGCGGATGTCCTCGATCTCGGCGCGTGTCACGGGTTGGTGATAGGCGATGATCGCCAACGTCTCGATGGCCGCACGCGACAAGCGCTTGGGCTCCTCGGTCTCGCGTCTCATCAGATAGCCGAGGTCCGGAGCGGTGCGAAACGCCCAACGCCCGTTGATGCGCGCGAGCCTGACGCCACGCGCGGCATAGTGGGGTTCCAGATGGGCCATGACGTCGCGGATCGAGACATGGGCGGGAATGGCAGCCGACAGCACGTCTTCCGACAAGGGTTCACGTGCCGCGAAGAGCAGCGCCTCCGCAATGCGCACAGCTGCGCCAAGCGCCATCGCGGCGGACATCTCGTCGCTGGAACCCGGCGGCTGGAATCTCAATGCTTCGGTACTCATGATGCTCTTTTACGGATCAGGAGTGGGTGACGCCACTGCCGAGGCATCGGTTTTGCGGCGCAACCACAGCTTTTCGAAAGCCTTGTCCTGCCGTATCTCCATCTGCCCCTCGCGCACCATCTCCAGAATAGAAGCGAAGGCGGAGGCCTGCACGGAGCGTCGCATGGCGGGTTCAACGGCGTACTGGATCAGATAGCTGTCCATCGGCGCCCAGTCCGTGATCTGGCCGATCAGGCGTTCCAGCGCCTCACGCGCCTCCGCCAGCGACCACACGAAACGCTTGGTGATGGTGACGCGCGACAACGCATTTTTCTGCCGCTGCTGGGCATAGGCACTCAGCAGGTCATGCAGGCTGGCCTGCCATTGCGGCCGCTCCACCAGCACAATGTCCTCAGGTTCGCCCCGCGCGAAAAAATCCTGCCCGAGCTGCGGTCTTTGCATCAGCAGCTGCGCCGCCTTTCGGATGGCCTCCAGCTTGCGCAAGCGGTCGGCGAGCGCGCCTGCCAGCTCTTCCGCACTGGGACCATCGACATCGGCCTTGTCCTTGGGCAGCAGGAGGCGCGACTTGAGATAAGCGAGCCAGGCCGCCATCACCAGATAGTCCGCCGCGAGTTCCAGGCGGATCTTCCGCGCGGCCTCGACAAACCCGAGATATTGCTCGGCCAGGGCCAGAATCGAAATTCGGTGCAGATCAACTTTCTGCCGCCGGGCGAGTTCGAGCAAAAGGTCCAGCGGACCTTCGAACCCATCGACGTCAACGATCAGGGAGGGGTCATCCTCCCGACGTTCCGTAGCGTCGCTGTCAAAGAGATCGCGGGAATCCATGGTGTCCGGGGCAAAGTTGCGCTCCAGATGTGGCGCTTTCAGGCGATTGTCGCAAGCGCGGCGTCCAGTCTGGCGCGGCCTTCCACAGGATCGAAGGGCTCCGGCATATGGGAAATGCGCTGCAACGCGGCTTCGGCCCGTCGTCGGGCCTTCCCCTTGAGCTGTGGAGTCGCGTCAATGATCACCTTCATTTCAGCCATCACGCCGTTGCAATGCAACACGACATCGCAACCAGCCCGCAAGGACGCGCGGGTCCGGCTGGCGAAATCACCGGCCAGCGCCTTCATCGAAAGGTCGTCGCTCATGATGAGGCCATCATAGCCGATCTCGCCACGGATGATGTCGCGGATCATGCGCTTTGACGTCGTGGCCGGCGCTTTCGGATCAATGGCGGAGTAGACGACATGCGCCGTCATCGCCAAAGGCATGTCGGCGAGGTGGCGGAAAGGCACGAAATCCGTTTTCGACAGGGTCTTGTGATCAGTATCCACCACCGGAAGGGCGAGATGGCTATCCGCTCCCGCGCGACCGTGGCCGGGAATGTGCTTGATCACGGGCAGCACGCCACCTGCAATCAGCCCTTCTGAGGCAGCGCGGCCAAGGACGGCAATGGTCTGGGGATCATCGGCATAGGCGCGGTTGCCGATCACGTCATGGGCGCCGGGCACGGGCACATCGAGGACAGGCACGCAATCAACCGTGATACCAAGCGCCTGCAAGTCATGGGCTATAAGCCTGGCTCCGAGGCGCGCGATCTCGCGGCGCATTAGCGGGTCGTTGGTCTGAATCTGGCCATAGGCACGGCCTGGAGGATATTTTGGCCAATGCGGTGGGCCAAGGCGCTGCACGCGCCCGCCTTCCTGATCGATGAGCACGGGGGCATCGGCACGGCCCACGGCCTTGCGGAAACTGTCGACGAGTTTGCGCACCTGATCGGGCGTATCGACATTGCGCTTGAACAGGATGAAACCCCAGGGCTTCTCCGCCTTGAAGAGCGCCCTTTCCTCACGTGACAACTCAGTGCCGGTGCAGCCGACAATCAGGGCCTTGCAGGTCATGGTATGGCCGTTCCGTCAGTTGCGCGCGACGAAGCAGCTGCCACCGTCCGACTTCAAGCGCTCGCAGAGGCTGACCGCCTCCTCGCGCGACATGTTGCCGACACGCACGCGATAGACCGAGCGCCCATTGACCTCGGCGCTGCGGATATTGGGGCTGAGAGAACCAAGTACGCCGGTGTGCTGACCGCGCACGCGGTTGAACTTGGACCGGGCCGCATCCTCGCTGCCTTCCGCCGCGAGTTGCACGGTAAAGCCGGACGCGCCTCCAGGAGCGGAAGCAATCTGTTCAGGCGGGGTGCTGGCAGTTGTCGCAGTGGATGGCGGGACAATGCCTGGAGCCGTCGATGCCACGCGCTGAGGGGCGCGGTTGGCCTGCGGTGTGATGCGCAAAGGAGCATTTGCATCTTCCGGCTCGGGAGCAGTCGCCACAGGCGCGGGGCGAGGGTTGGCTGGAACAACGCGCGGCTGCGCCTGGGCCCGGGCGGGAGCGGTGTCCTCGGGACGGATCGGCACCGTGCGCACGCGGCGCGGTTCCGCAGGGGTTGTGGGCTGTGTCACGGGAACAGGTGCTGGAGCCGCAGGCACCGCAGCTGAGGGCACAGGGGCAACTGTTGCGGCTGCAACTGGCGGCTGACCGGCAATGGAAATCGGAACAGATGCAACAGGACGAGCGCCAGGCTGAGCGGGCGCGGTCGGAGGCGTCGTGGTGACTGGCGCGATGATCGAAACACCAGGGATCTGGCGCACGGATGCATTGGAATCCGCCTGTGCCGTGCGCTGGGCTTGCGTCAGATCAACCGGTTGCTCTTCACGCGGGGCAACGCGCTCGACCTGGCGGGTTGGCGATACGGCTGGCTGGAGAACTTCCTTGTCCTGGTTGGGAACTTCGACGCCCCCAGGATTGGCTGGCCGCTCCTTGGTGACGCCGGGCTTGGCGGCGATCACTGGGGCATCCTTCAATGAACCGGATTTGGACCCCGTGCCAAACACCATCAAGCTGCCGACACCGATCAGTGCAACGGCAATCACTCCACCTGCGACCATCAAGCCACGGCGTGGGCGCGGCACGGTATTCTTGGCCGCAATGACACCTGTGGCAACAGCCGCAGCTCCGGCGGCAGCCATGCCGATTCCAGTGGATTCATCCCGCATGGCCGCCAATTCAGGCGGAGGAGGCGGAACCATCTGCGGTTCCAGCGATGGGGCTGGATGCAACTTCTCCGCGCTTGATAACTTTTCAGCGCCCGCATCCCGCATGGCGGCTTCGAATTCCGCCAGCATGTCGTCGAAATTCTCGGGGTGGGGTTTAGCTTTCCTGGCCAACGCTTCAGGCAAAACGATGGGTTCATCAATGGCGGCCACGGTCGCATCGTCGCGCACGGCATTGGCGAGACGCGCCTCCAGATCGTTCAACCCGGACTCGACCGGGCTGATCGGCTCAACAATAGCCGTGATCATCGGCACATCAGGCTCATCGTCCAGCACGGGTCGAAGGCCGAGAGTCTGATCGGGCGCATGGGCTGGTATCGTTTCCGTCAGCACCGGCATCCGATCGATCACAGATGCTGTGGAAAGAGGCGCTGGCGGGGCGTAGTTTGCGGTATATTCCGGAAACAGGGGTTCGATCGGCGGCGTGTGGCTCGGCATGACGCCTGAGGCCGGACGGGGCGGAATCTTCAGGAAATCATCGAAGCTTGGCGGCTGACGGTCTGGCAAGTACTTCGTCTCGGACGGGTAGTTCGACTCAACCACCGGCTTGCGCTGGGTAGACCCACCCAAAGGATCGTCTTGTCCGACTATGCGGGCGAGTTCCGCAAGGGGATCGTCCGATCCTGACCGGCGCGGCGAGGAAGCGGCCTGTCTCAGCTGACGATCCAGATCATCCAGATCGATCATCGCACCCGATGCATTACCCTGCTTCATCGCAGCCACCATTCTGACGCACTGTAGAAAGCCCGGGATGCCGCAAGGATATCAGCGCATTTCTTCTGGCGCACTGACACCCAGCAACCGCAGTCCCGACCCAAGGACAGTCATTAACGAACACACCAGGGCAAGCCTGGCAGTTGTCAGTTCTCTCTCTTTATCATTAACAAAGCGTAAGGCCGCGTCTTCTTTGCCTTTGTTCCACAAGGCGTGCAAGGCGCTGGCAAGCTCATAGAGATAGAACGCGACGCGGTGCGGCTCACGATTGGCGGCAGCGGATTCGATGAGGCGGGGGTATTGCGCCACCAGCTTCATGACACCCCGCTCTGACGGATCAGTCAATCTGGACAGGTCGGCACCGGCGAGTTCGTCCGCTCCGAACGCATCCGTACCATAAGCTACCCTAGCCTGCCGGAAGATCGAAGCCGAGCGAGCATGGGCATATTGCACGTAGAACACCGGATTGTCCTTCGACTGCTCGACAACCTTGGCGAGGTCGAAATCCAGCGGCGCATCGTTCTTGCGGTAGAGCATCATGAAGCGCACCGGGTCCGGCCCCACTTCGTCCACCACCTCCCGCAAGGTCACGAACGTGCCTGCACGCTTGGACATCTTCACTTCCTGGCCATCGCGCAACAAGCGCACAAGCTGGCAAATCTCGATATCGAGCCTACCCGCACCCGCTGTCGCTGCTTTCACCGCCGCCTGCATTCGCTTGATATATCCGCCGTGATCTGCGCCCCAGACATCGATCATGGTGGCAAAACCGCGCAAGAATTTGTCACGATGATAGGCAATGTCAGAGGCGAAATACGTGAAGCTGCCATCGGACTTCATCAGGGGGCGGTCAACATCATCGCCGAAGGCCGTCGCCCTGAACAGAGTCTGTTCCCGGTCTTCCCAATCCGCTTCAGGCGCACCTTTGGGTGGCGGCAGGCGACCCTCGTAGATCAAATCGCGGTTGCGCAGGTCGGCAATGGCCTCCGCAACCGGGCTGGCATTGCCCACATGCAGTGAGCGTTCGGAAAAGAAGACAGCGTGCGTGATTGACAGCGCCTTCAAGTCTTCGCGGATCATCGCCATCATGGCGTCGATGGCAAAGGCCCGGACATCGGCAAGCCATGCGCTTTCGGGTTGATGCAGAAGCGCCTTGCCGTGGGTCTTGGCGAGCGCTTCGCCCACCGGCTTCAGGTAATCCCCAGGGTAAAGCCCCTCGGGGATCGCGCCGATGTTTTCGCCCAGTGCCTCGCGGTAGCGCAGATGGGCGGAGCGGGCCAGCACATCGACCTGAGAGCCAGCATCGTTGATGTAATATTCACGGCAGACATCATGGCCCGCAAAGGCCAGAAGGTTCGCCAGCGCATCGCCAAAGACCGCACCACGGCAATGGCCGACATGCATCGGCCCGGTGGGATTGGCCGAAACATACTCGACATTGACCTTGGCACCGCCCCCCATGGAGCTGCGGCCGAAATCCGGCCCCAGCGTCACGGCGGAGCGCAGGACGGTCTCGAACAGCACCGGCTTCAGCGTGATGTTGATGAAGCCTGGCCCTGCAGCTGCTGCCGCCACGACGCCTGGATCCTTCTGCAGTTCGGCCACCAGCATGTCGGCCAGGTCACGCGGCTTCATGCCTGCATCCTTCGCCAGCACCATGGCGGCGTTGGTCGCCAGGTCACCGTGGCTTGGATCACGCGGTGGCTCGACCACCAGGCGGTTCGTCGCCAGTCCGTGCGGCAGGCGACCAGCGATGGCAAGACCGTCAATGATCTCAATAACTTTGGACTGATAGTCTGCAAACAGATTCATGGATCTCACGTGGACAAAACAAGGTTTCTACCGCCAGGCTTAAGCAGCGAAAACGAGCGTGCGGCTAACGCAAATCCGAAGCGCCGTCAAACGAGCGGCGATGCAAACAGGCGACGATGGGTATCGATGGCATAGCGATCGGTCATGCCCGCGATGAAATCACCGATATGGATGGCGCGAGCCGACTCGGAGCGCCCGATCAGGCCGCTTCGCCACTCTTCGGGCAGCCGGTCTGGATGGGACATGAAAGCACCGTGCAGCGCTTCCACCATCTCTTCGGCCTGGGTCATAGCTCCCATGATCCGGGGATGGCGATAGAGCCTTGGGAACAGGAACTTCCGCAGGCTTTCGACATGCGCCAGGACGTCTGCGGAAAATCCGATGACGGGTGAGGCCTGCGCCCTCACTGCCTCGGACGACCGCAGGTTGCCAGCTTGCAGGCGGCGGGCACTGTCTTGGATCACATCCTCGACCAGACAGGTGATGATGCGGCGCTGGAGTTCGTGGGTCACGCGGGCCGGCTCCAGGCCGGGATAGGCGCTGTCGATCTCACCAAGGAGCGCGTCAAGAAACGGCACGGCGGTCAGTTCGGGCGCCGTCAGGATGCCGGACCGCAAGCCGTCATCAATGTCATGGGCATTGTAGGCGATATCATCCGCGATGGCCGCCGCCTGCGCCTCCGCGCTGGACTGGGTCCAGAGTTCGAGCGGATGCTTGCGGTCGTAGGCGATAATGGCGGCGGGCAGAGGTGTATCGCCATGCTTTCCGACAGGGTGTCCGGCCCGATCCGTCAAGGGACCATTGTGCTTGACCAGGCCCTCCAACGTTTCCCAGCAGAGGTTCAATCCATCGAATGCCGCATAACGACGTTCAAGGTCCGTGACGATCTTCAGTGACTGCGCGTTGTGATCGAACCCGCCCCAAGTTGCCAATGCCCGGTCGAGCGCGCGTTCACCTGCATGACCGAACGGCGTGTGTCCGAGGTCATGGGCGAGCGCGAGCGTTTCGGCCAGGTCTTCGTCCAGACCGAGCGCACGGGCGATGGATCGTGCGATCTGGGCCACCTCCAGGGTGTGGGTGAGGCGGGTGCGATAATGATCGCCCTCATGCTCAAGGAAGACCTGAGTCTTGTGCTTGAGGCGGCGAAATGCGGTGGAGTGGATGATCCGGTCGCGGTCACGCTGGAATGGGCTGCGCGTTGGTGACTGCGCCTCCGGCAGGAGCCTTCCGCGGCTCTGGTTGGCGTCCGCAGCATAGGGTGCCTGCCAACGCTCGCCCGGACGCAAGCCTGCGGGTCTGAAAGGGAAGAGAGGATCAGTGGTTGAAGTCTGCACGCATCGCCCTTACCTTTTCCATGCAGATGAACCAAGTGCGGTGAGTCAAGCACGGGAAGCGGTGTGATGGACACGCAGACACTGGAAAGACCTGTCACGTTGACAGAACGTGCGGCGAAGCGCGTGAATGCGATCCTGAGCAAGGAAGCCTCCGGCTCCGCGCTTCGCATCAGCGTGAATGGTGGCGGCTGCTCGGGCTTTTCCTATGCGTTCGATATTGGGACGACGAAGGGCGAGGACGATATCGTCGTGAGCCGCGATGGGGCGACAGTGCTGATTGATGCTGTCTCGGTCGAATACATGAAAGGCGCGACCATCGACTTCGTGGATGACCTGATGGGGCAAGCCTTCCGCATCGAGAACCCTCTGGCAACATCGGGATGCGGCTGTGGCACGTCTTTCTCGTTGTAGGTCCGGTTTTTTGGACGTAATTTTCGCTGGATTGACGAACTGACCGCAATCTCTCCATAATTTCGCATTCCGTTTCAGAGTTCCGCAAGCAGTTCCTGTTTCTGTGGCGTTTTCTTCTCCCGATTTCCTCCCGCCCGGAGCCTTTCCCCGTGAAACACATCCTCGCTTCTGCCTCTGTTTTCGCACTCGCATGGGCTGCCCCATTGGCTACGCCAATGTCGTTGCATGAAAGAGGAGGAGCCGCATTTGTCGGTTCTGCCATGGCGCAATCGGCTGTCGTGCTGGAAAACCTCATTTTCAAGGGCGACAACGGCTCGGTCACTATCCCCAGGATCACAGTCGAGGGGTCGTCGGCCACAAAGGCGGAACTGGAAGCGCTGTTCGACGCCAAGACGGTGAGCACGCTGGCGCAGCGCCTGACGCTGTTCTCGGCCCGCAGCATCACCATTCCGATGATCGACTTTGTGCAGGTTTTGCCCGACGCGCGGCCCGTCACCACATACAAGGATCTCGTGCTGCGCGACGTGCGCAACGGTGTCGTGGGCGAGGCCGTGACGCCGATGGTGACGTCGATTGCCAAGGCGTCCGCTCCCAACAAGGGCTTTCCCGGCTTCGAGATGACCATGGCGGGCATGACCATGAAGGGAGTCGACCTGCCCCTCATGCTGCGCTTCATGTTCGACAAGGCGCAACCTGGCGAAGCGCTCAAGGTGGCGATGGCAGAGCAGATCGTCGGCAAGACGACGTACAAGATCGCCGACGTCGTCAATCTGACTTTCAATTCCGTTGAAGCCCGCGATTTCAAACTCCGGCCGCTCCAGACCCCGCTGATCGATGTGATCGCCCGCATGGAAAAGCTCAGCAAGGACAAGAGCAAGGAGAATGAAGCCTTCGCTTTGTCGATGATGACCGACCTCCTTGGAGGGATGTCCTTCGGCGCCATGGAATTGAAAGGCATGAAAGGCGAAGTCGCCCAGCCCGGCAAACCGCCGATCACGTTCAGCATGGATCGCCTCGGCGGCGCAGGTGGTGCTGATCTGCCCGGTCGTTTCACGATGCAGGGATTCAAGCTGCTGAATGGCAAGGATACCGTCAACATCGGCGATATCAGCTTGGAAGGTATCAATCTTGGCGGCATGATGGCCACGCTCCAGAGGATGGCCAGCGGCGGACCAGTCGCGGACATCGATCCAACTATTTTCATACCGCGCATCGACCTGATCCGCCTGGCGGGCATCGATCTCGATGTGCCGGACACAAGAGATCCAAAGGATCGCATCAAGGCAAAGCTCGGCCTGTTCGAGACCAGGATGAGCAATCATGTCGGTGCAATTCCGGCCAATATCGGCATCGCCCTGGAGAGGCTGCAGCTGGATATTCCGCCCAACACCAAGGAAAAGGGCCTGCAGGATATCCTGGCGATGGGCTACAAGGTCATCGACCTGTCCGCCCGCTATGACCAGAGCTGGGATCAAGCGTCCAACGTGATGAAGCTCAATGAGTTGTCCTTGCGCTCCGCAGGAATGTTCGCGGCAAGAGTGACGGCGGAACTCGTCAACGTGCCGAAGGAAATCTTCACGCTGGACAAGGCAGTGGCCGCCGTTGCAGCGCTCGGCGTCAGCGCGAAGGCTGTCGATCTCACGCTGACCAACGACAGCCTGTTCGAAAAACTCATCGCCAAGCAAGCCAAGGATACCCGGCGCAAGGCTGAAGACATCCGGGCGGAATATGCCGCGGGAGCGACATTGATGATCCCGATGTTGCTCGGTGATCACCCTGGGGCAAAGGCGCTCGGCGCAGCGCTTGGCAAGTTCGTGGCCGAGCCTCGCAACCTCAGGGTCAGCCTGAAGTCATCAGGCGGCGGTATCGGCGCAACCGATTTTCTGGCCGTCAGCAATCCGATGGATATCCTTAAGAAGGTGGATATCACGGCGGCGGCGAACGAATAATTCGGCGCGTTATTCAGGCGCACGAAAAAGCCGCCGGTTCAATCCGGCGGCTTCGGTGATTCAGAAATAGGCTTCAAGCAGCTGAAATCATTCGGCCTTCTTGGCTTTCTTGGCAGCGGCCTTCTTCGGCTTTTCAGCTGCTTCCGGTGCCGAATCTTCGTCATCCTCGTTCAGCAGATCATCCTTGCTTACGGACTTCTCGATGATCTTGACCTGGGTCAGGATGTGATCGACCACCTTTTCCTCGAAGATGGGCGCACGCACCTCGGCCAGAGCCTGGGGGTTCTTGCGATAATAGTCCCAGATCGCCTTCTCCTGACCGGGATACTGGCGGGCACGGGCAACAAGACCCTGTGAGACTTCGTCATCGGTCACCTGCACGGCGGCCTTCTCGCCAATCTCGGCCAGCACCAGGCCTAGCCGCACCCGGCGAGCGGCGATCTTGAGGTACTCCTCACGGGCCTTGGCTTCCGTCGTGTCTTCGTCCTCGAAGCTCTTGCCCGCAGACTTCATTTCGGTCGTGACGTTGTTCCAAATTGCCGTGAACTCCTGGTCCAGCAGGGTCGGCGGCAGATCGAAGGTGTACTTGGCATCCAGTGCGTCTAACAACTTGCGCTTCATTTTGCGCCGGGCATTGCCCTCAAGCTCGGACGACATAGTGATCTTCACGGCGTCCTTCAGCTTGGACAAATCCTCCATGCCGTATTGCTTGGCGAGATCATCGTTGACGCTCAGTTCGCCTGCGGCTTCCACCAGCTTGGCGGTGACGTCGAATTCGGCATCCTTGCCCGCGAGGCCGGGGGCCTGGTAGTTTGTGGGGAAGGACACCTTCACCAGCTTCTTGTCGCCCGCCTTCATGCCGACAACCTGGTCCTCAAATCCGGGGATGAAGCTGTTGGAGCCCAGCACGACCTGAATGTCCTCACCCTTACCGCCGTCGAACTCGACGCCATCGACACGCCCCACGAAATCAACGGTGATGCGGTCACCCTTGTCGGCCTTCGCCTTGGCACCCTTGTCGGTATAGGGGCGCGAAGGCTCTGCCATGCGCTCGATGGCTGCGATCACGTCTGCGTCCGGCACCTCCGCCACCTGCTTCTCGATCGAGATGTCGGTGTGGTCTGCGATGTCGAATTTCGGCAGTACTTCCAATGCCACGGTGTATTCCAGATCGCCCTTGGCCTCCATGACCTCCTCGATCTTGCCTTGCTCCTGCGGGAAGTTCACGGCTGGCTCGAAGGCCAGCTTCAGGCCATTGTCATCGACGATCTTCTTGTTCACTTCGTTGACGGCGTTCTGCAGCACGTCGGCCATGACGGACTTGCCGTAGACGCGCTTGAGGTGCTGCTGGGGCACCTTGCCGGGGCGGAAGCCGGGAATGTTTGCGCGCTTCTGCAATGACACCAACTCGTCATCGAGCCGCTTGGCGAGATCGCCCGCTGGCAGAACGACCTTGTACTGGCGCTTCAGGCCTTCGGCCAGGGTTTCGGTGATCTGCATGGGTCTGACGCCTTCGTTGAACATTCACAATCGGTTGCGACATGAGGTTGCGCCAGCTCTCACCGGGCAGTCCTTGATGGTGCGGGCGGAGGGAATCGAACCCCCACGAAGTTAATCACTGGAACCTAAATCCAGCGCGTCTACCAGTTCCGCCACGCCCGCATTCTGACCGCAGACAAGCGACGCAGAACCTCTGTCGAGAGCGGTGGCCTTAGCGGATTGCGCGGCATTGTGCAGCAAAAAAATATGCCTTGTGACGGAAGCGGGATTGCGCCTCGACGGATGGGGCAAATCACACCATATGACAATAAACACTTCTTTCTCGGTGACGTTCTCCATGCCCCAGACGACTTCCCGGATTGCCCGCCGACAGTTTGTTGCCGGACTTGCGGCGACAACGATCGTCTTGCCGATCACTGGTTCACCCCCGCTTGCCCAGCAAACTGCTGGCCCAGTCATCCTCACGGCAACGGCGGGAAAACGGCGATTGCGGCCTGATCCCGCACCGGAAACCGAAGTCTGGACGTACAACGGCGAGACGCCAGGCCCGGTGATCCGTCTCAAGCAGAACCAGCCTGCCACGATCCGATTGGTCAACGACCTGAAGCAGCCGACGACACTGCATCTTTCAGGCTACCGGATTGCCAACGGTATGGATGGTGTGGCGGGGCTGACACAGCAGGCCGTGCTGCCCGGTCAAAGCCAGGAGATCAGCTTCACGCCCCAGGATGCGGGTGTCTATCTCTACCACCCCATGGTTCCGGCCATTCCCGGACAGACGAGCGAACAGGTGGAGCGTGGCCTTTCGGGCCTGCTGATCGTCGAGGAAGCCAACTGGGCAGCGGAAATCGACCGCGATGTCGCCGTGCTGCTCGATGACTGGCGGTTAACCGACGATGCGCAAGTTGATCCGAATTTCAAGGTTTCGGCGGACAATGCCCGCCTAGGACGCCTCGGCAACACGCTGACAATCAATGGTCGCGCCGTGCCGGAAGTGATCACATTGCCGCCGCGATCCCGGGTGCGGCTGCGCATCGGTGGCATCATGAATGCCCGCGTGCTCCCCATGACCTTCAACGGCATGGCGAAAGCCACCTGCCTCGCCATCGACGGTCAGCCGTGTGAACCATTCGACCCCTTGCGAAAGCAGGTCGTCGTGGCCCCTGGCTCGCGTTACGACATGGTGCTGGACCTGCCTGAAGCGGCAGGCGCAGAGACCGTGATCGCCGTGGCCCTTGGCGCTGGCTTGCCAGTGATGCGCTTCGTGACCGCGGGCGAACCGGTTGCCGCCAAGCGGCCAATCCCCGAACTGCCGCTCAATCCCGCCTTGCCGCCCGGTATGCGCTTGCAGGAGGCACGCCGTGCCGAGCTGAACATCGCTGGCGGCTGGGATGCCAAGGATGCGGCGGGTGCCGGTGCCTCACCCGAGGTCATCGCGAAGAGGCTACCGGACGCCGCCAGGGTCTGGACGTTGAATTATGGTTTTCCTTCGGGAATCGCGGGCAAGCCGCTGTTCAGCGTCAAGAAAGGTGCGGTCGTCGTCGTGGCGCTGACCAACCGGGGAAGCTGGACACAGGTGATCCGCGTGCATGGCCATGCCTTCCGCGTGCTGCATGGCCTTGATGATGGCTGGGAGCCGTTTTTTCTCGACACCGTCATCGTGCCGGACAACAAGACCGTGCGCATTTCCTTCGTCGCCGACAATGTCGGCAAATGGCTCATCCGCTCCACCGTGCTGGAGCATATGGAGGGCGGCGTGATCAGCTGGTTCGAGGTACTGCCATGACAAAACGAATCAATCCTCTCTCAAAGCGATTCACGCTGCCCTTCGAAGCCCCTGATTTTGCGGCTGTTTCGCCCTCAGACTACATGCCGGCTTTCAAGGCGGCGATGCGTGCGCATCTGGCCGAGACCAACGCTATCGCGGCCAATCCCGCACCGCCGACCTTCGTCAACACTATCGATGCGCTGGAACTCTCGGGCGAAGACCTGGACCGGGTTTCGTCCGTGTTTTGGAACATCGCGGGCACGGACTCGAACGATGCAATCCGAGCGATCGAACGGGATATCTCGCCGCTGCTGGCAGCACATCATCAGGCGGTTGGGTCCAATGCAAAGCTTTTCCAGCGCATCGATACCTTGTTCGATGCGGCCGATACGCTTTCACTGAGCGTCGAGCAGAAGCAGGCACTGACCAAGATGCGCACGGCCTGCATCAAGAGCGGAGCGCAGCTCAAGGGTGCAGCAAAAGCACGTGCCGCCGCAATCAAGCAGCGGCTGGCTTCGCTTGGCACGGCCTTCAGCCAGAACGTGCTGAAAGACGAGACGGACTGGACCATGGTGCTGTCTGCGCAGGATTTGGCGGGGCTGCCCGATTTTCTCGTGAGCGCTGCGAAGGGCGAAGCGGAAAGCCGCGACACCACTGGGTACGTCATCACGCTGCTGCGCTCGTCTGTGGAGCCGTTCCTGGTGTTTTCGGCGCGACGCGACCTGCGGGAGAAAGCCTTCCGCGCCTGGACATCGCGCAGCGACCACGGGGCCACCGACAACAAGCCAATCGTGAAGGAAACGCTCGTGCTGCGTGCCGAGTATGCCCGCTTGCTGGGCTATCCCGACTATGCCTCGATGAAGCTTTCGGACAGCATGGCGAAGACAGCTGCCAATGCCCAGAAACTGCTCGATGATGTCTGGCCCGCTGCCAAGCGCCAGGCGGCTGCCGAGCGCGATGAACTGCTCGTTTTGGCGCAAGCTAACGGACTTTCCGCCATAGCTCCGTGGGACTGGCGCTATTATTCGGAAAAGGTTCGCCAGCAGAAGCACGCGCTGGATGAGGCCGTGATCAAGCCCTATTTCCAGCTGGAGCGGATGATTCAGGCGTCGTTCGACTGCGCCACGAAGCTCTTTGGCCTCACGTTCAGGCCCGCACCGCAGGCCCCGGTCTATCACCCCGATGTGCAGGCCTTCGAAGTGTGCGATGCGGCGGGGGTGCATGTGGCGCTCTTCTATGCGGATTACTTCGCGCGACCCGGCAAGCATTCCGGTGCATGGATGAGTGCCTTTCGCAGTCAGCAGAAGCTGGGTCGTTCGATCCGCCCCATCATCACAAACGTGATGAACTTCACCAAGCCTGCCGCTGGGCAGCCCGCCCTCCTCTCTTTCGACGATGCGCGCACGCTGTTCCACGAGTTCGGCCATGCGCTGCACGGCATGCTGTCCGATGTGACCTACCCCAGCCTGGCGGGCACCTCCGTGCCGCGCGATTTCGTTGAACTGCCTTCGCAACTCTATGAGCATTGGCTGGAGCAGCCTGAGGTTCTGGGCACATATGCCGTCCATGCCCAGACCGGCGAGCCTATCCCCAAGGCGTTGCTCGACAAGCTGATTGCCACACGCACCTTCAACCAGGGATTCATGACGGTGGAGTACTGCGCCTCAGCGCTTGTCGATCTGGCCTTTCACACCGTTGCAGATCCGGGCAACCTCGATGTTGCAGCGTTCGAGGCAGCAACGCTGGCCAGGATCGGAATGCCGGTGGAAATCACCATGCGGCACCGCACACCGCATTTCAGCCATGTATTCTCAGGCGAGGGCTATTCGGCGGGGTACTACAGCTACCTCTGGTCGGAAGTGCTCGATGCCGACGCCTTCCTGGCGTTTAAGGAACAAGGCAACATCTTCGACGCGCCAACCGCCCGCAAGCTTGCAACCTTCATATACTCAGCCGGGCACAGCCGCGAGCCGGACGAAGCCTATGTGCTGTTTCGCGGCAAGCTGCCAAGCGTCGGGGCTCTGCTGACAAAGCGCGGACTGAAAGCGGCTGCATAATGTCTATTATATAGACAAATTGCCTAATTTATGTGCAAACTATTCTCGACAAGATGCGCCTTGGTGGCAATCTCATCCTGAGCCTGTCGATGGATGCTCCAGCCAGAACCGGAACCGCCGACCTCAATCCTTCGACAGGCTCAGGATGAGGTCTTCGTTGGGCTCGAGAGAGGTCTTCGTTGGGCTCAGGAGAGGTCTTCGTTAGGCTCGATAGATGTCGTCAGAACCCAGCAACTTCTGCGTCAAACACAATTTCCCGCTTCTTGGCACGCCGCCTGCTTGCATCATCCTACGCAAAGTGACAGGAAGGCCGCGCGTCAGCCACAGGACACCGCGGTAAGACCATGAAAAAAATCGAAGCGATCATCAAACCTTTCAAGCTCGACGAAGTGAAGGAAGCCCTCCAGGAAGTGGGCGTCCAGGGTATCACCGTCATCGAAGCCAAGGGCTTCGGGCGTCAAAAGGGCCACACCGAACTGTATCGCGGCGCGGAGTACATTGTTGATTTCCTGCCAAAGGTGAAGCTCGAGGTCGTTGTGACCGACGATCTGCTCGCCAAGGCGGTTGAGGCCATCAAGGGTGCCGCGCAGACCGGGCGCATCGGTGACGGCAAGATTTTCGTCACGTCAGTTGAACAAGTCATTCGTATCCGGACCGGCGAGACCGGCGCGGACGCGATCTGAAATCCACCCCTTCCCCAACGCCCCAGACCTGAGAGGACACCCATGGCGACGGCAAAAGAAATTCTCAAGAAGCTCAAGGATCAAGACGTCAAGTACGTCGATTTCCGCTTCACCGACCCGCGCGGCAAGCTGCAGCACGTGACCTTCGACGTCACGTTCGTGGACGAGGAATGCCTCGACGAAGGCCTGATGTTCGACGGTTCGTCGATCGCTGGCTGGAAGGCCATCAACGAGTCGGACATGCTGCTGAAGCCAGACCTGACGACCGCCGTCATGGACCCCTTCTTTGCCGCTTCAACCATGAACATCCTCTGCGATGTTCTCGATCCCGTGTCGGGCCAGAACTATGACCGCGATCCCCGCTCCATCGCCAAGCGCGCCGAAGCCTATCTGAAATCCACCGGCGTGGGCGATACGGCCTATTTCGGGCCGGAAGCCGAGTTCTTCGTGTTTGACGACGTCAAGTTTTCCGCAGACATGTACAACACGGGCTACAAGGTTGACGCCGTCGAGCTGCCGACCAATGGCCAGACGGACTATGAGGGTGGCAACCTTGGCCACCGCATTCCGGTCAAGGGCGGCTATTTCCCGGTTCCGCCGAACGATGCCTCGCAGGACATGCGCGGCGAGATGCTGGCGGCCATGGGTGCCATGGGCGTGGGTGTCGAGAAGCATCACCACGAGGTAGCCTCGGCCCAACACGAGCTCGGCATGAAATTCGCCACGCTGGTGACCATCGCCGACCAGATGCAGTACTACAAGTATTGCATCCACAACGTGGCCCAGAGCTACGGCAAGTCGGCGACGTTCATGCCCAAGCCCGTCTACGGCGACAACGGCTCGGGAATGCACGTGCATCAGTCGATCTGGAAGGGCGGCAAGCCGATGTTCGCGGGCGACAAGTACGCCGGTCTCTCGGAAGCTTGCCTGTTCTATATTGGCGGCATCATCAAACACGCCAAGGCGCTCAACGCCTTCACCAACCCGTCGACCAACTCCTACAAGCGTCTGGTGCCTGGCTTCGAAGCCCCGGTTCTGCTGGCCTACTCGGCCCGCAACCGTTCGGCATCGTGCCGTATCCCGTGGACGAACTCGCCCAAGGCCAAGCGCGTGGAAGTGCGCTTCCCTGACCCGATGGCAAACCCGTATCTCGCGTTCTCGGCACTCCTGATGGCGGGCCTCGACGGCATCGCCAACAAGATCCACCCGGGCGAAGCCATGGACAAGGATCTCTACGACTTGCCGCCACGCGAGCTGAAGAAGATCCCGACGGTCTGCGGTTCGCTCCGCGAGGCCCTCTCCTCGCTTGACAAGGACCGCAGCTTCCTCACGGCTGGTGGCGTGTTCTCGAACGACATGATCGATGCTTACATCGAACTGAAGATGCAGGACGTGATCCGCTTCGAGCACACCCCGCATCCGGTCGAGTACGTGATGTACTACTCGTACTGAGCCTTTCCGACCTCATCCTGAATCTGTCGAAGGATCGAGGCCGACATCAAACTCAAAAGCCCCGGAGCGATCCGGGGCTTTTTTCGTTCCGCGTCCTTCTCCCTCGCGGGAGGGGGAAAACAGCGACGCTCACCGCTCCGTCAGCGCCAGCTTCGCTCCCAGTGCCGCGAATGCCCCTGCAAACGCCCGGCGCATCCAGGCCAGCACCTGCGGGCGTGACAGAACCTGATCGCGCACCGATGCCGCCAGCAGGCCGTAAGCTGCGAACACGACAAAGGTGACGAGCATGAACACGCCGCTCATCCCCAGCATCTGGGACAAGGGGCTGGGGTCATCCGCACGCACAAACTGCGGCAGGAAAGCAAAGAAGAAGATCGTCAGCTTGGGATTGAGAATATTGATCAGGACGGCGTGGCCGATGACCTGCCATGACGAACGCTCCTGACGGTCGGGTTCGACACTGAGCGCTCCTCGTTCCTGCAGCGAGTTCCAGGCCATATACAGCAGATAGGCCACGCCGAGATACTTCAGCACCGCGAAGGCCAACGCACTGGTGTGGAGGATCGCAGCCAGTCCGGTGATTGCTGCCAGCATATGCGGGATGATGCCCAGCGTGCAGCCAAAAGCCGCAACAAGACTTGCCTTGCCGCCGCGCGCCAGACCGGTGGCGATGGTGAAGACAGCGCCGGTGCCAGGCGAAGCGACGATGATGAGGGTAGTGATGAGGAATTCAATGGTCATGGACGGTCTGAGCCTCCTCTACGCTGCCCGCGATGCGCGTTCACGGATCACTGCGCCCGTTTTTCGAGTTTCGCCTGTGCTCCTTTGAGCAGCGCATGAACCTCATCCAGCGTCGTATCGGGGTGATTGTTATAATCCATGAGCCGATGCAGCTTGAAGCGGCCCACTCCGACTTCGTTCAGAACCTCACGAACCGCCTGCATGGCCGGCTGCCGATAGTGTACGCCGCCTGAAATCTCGGTCGTCGCCTGCATCAGCGCACAGAAAAGGCTGAGCTTCGATTGGTTTGGAGGACACTGGCGATTGTCCTCCTTGTTCCAGGCATTGGTGCTGGGGATCAGTGCGATTGCTCGACGGATGATCCGGGTGTCGTCTTCGGTCGGCGGCAACTGTCGGTTGGCCATGATGGTCAATGCCAAGGCATCGCCGTCCTGCTTCGCGTCAGTCAATGCAAACCAGCCATAGGGAGTTTTGGCGACACCTGCCTTGCCATCCTTCGGCTTGATCACGCCGAAACGTGTGGGATCCTCGGGTTCCTTGCCCTGCATGGTTCCCAGCCAGTCGTCGAACTTCTCCTGGGGGCGCAGAGTGACATTGACTGAGCGATCCGGATCGCCGCAGCTGAAGCCCGGGCGCAGTCCATCGATGTTGATGGCGAGCGCGTTCACAGCGCAAGGAATGCTGCACGTGCCCGTGAAACCAGAGACATCACGCGTGAGATGGCACATCATGACATTGGATTGGGCGTGGGATGATGTCGTCGACGCCGCAATCACGGCAAAACCCGCCAAAGCCAGCTTTGCTACGGCCAGCCTCATTGAAGATTCAGACTCCGCGCCTTCAGCTTCCCGTCCCGCGTCTTGACGAAAATTTCGCTGATTTGCGGGTGGCGCAGCGGATCCTCAGACTGGTCCGGCACGAGGTTCTGCTCCGATACGTAGGCCACGTATTCCGTCTCGGCGTTTTCGGCGAGCAGATGGTAGAACGGCTGGTCGCGGTTGGGGCGCACATCCTCAGGGATGGCGTTCCACCATTCCTCGGTGTTGTTGAACACCGGGTCGATGTCGAATACGACGCCACGAAACGGATAGATGCGGTGCTTCACCACACTCCCGATTGTGTATTTCGCCGTTCTTTCCTTGCTCAGCTCGTTCATCACACACCTTCTCAGGGTGTGAATAGCACGGTCTGCAGCCAGCTCAATGCCCCAAACGGCGCTCTTCACGAGACAAATGGCGCATCCCCACGGGATGGACCCTGCCGCCGTGACCTGATACCGACCGGTCAACAGAATTCACGGCACCATGGCCCACGTCCTTTCCCTTGCCCTGCCCTTTTTCGGGTTGATCTTCCTCGGCTTCTTCTGCGGCAAGATTCGCAAGCTGCCGGAGGAAGGTCTGGCGTGGATGAATTTCTTCGTCGTCTATGTCTCGCTACCAGCGCTGTTCTACAAGCTGATCGCCACGACGCCGTTCGAGCAGCTTTCGAACTGGCCGTTCATTCTGTCGACAACACTTTGCACCTACATTGCCTTCACGATGTCCTTTGTCGTCGGCATCTGGCTGACGGGCGGCGATATCAAGTCGTCGGCAATCCAGGGCGCGCTGGGCGGTTATTCCAATGTCGGCTACATGGGGCCAGGCATCACGCTGGCAGCTGTCGGGCCAGCGGCCGCCGTGCCGACTGCGCTGGTCTTCGTGTTCGATTGCATCCTGTTTTTCACCATTGTTCCCTTCATGATGGGCATGGGCGGCACCGAGAAGATGAAGGTGTGGGACACTGCGAAATATGTGGTGCTGAAGGTCGTGACACATCCCTTCAACATTGCAACATTCGTGGCTGTTGTTGCGGCCTACTTCAAGTTTCAGCCGCCAGAAGCCATCGGCCAGCTCATCGATTTTCTCGCCCGTGCGGCTGCCCCCTGCGCGTTGTTCGCGCTGGGTGTGACGGTCGCTCTCAGGCCCTACGAAGGCGTCCCGAAGGAACTGCCGATCCACCTCTTCATCAAGCTGGTCATCCATCCGCTGCTGGTCTGGGTCGTGCTGTCGATCGTGGGTGACTTCGACCGGGCCTGGGTCTTCACGGCCATGCTGATGGCCTCACTGCCCCCTGCCGGCAACGTCTTCGTCATGGCGCGACAATATGATGTTTATGTCCAGCGGGCGTCGAACGGCGTGCTGGTTGGCACCGTAGTCTCCGTGTTGACGGTTACCGTGTTCCTGTTTCTGATTGCGGGCGACCTGATCCCGCACGACCTCTTCCCCAGACGTTAGCTACTGGGCCAGACCCATGCGCATGACGGCGCGGCGGAGTGGCGCAATGGTCTTGAGCGCCGCAAGGCCAAGGCCACGCGCCATCGTCACCGGCAGGAGATCGCTGAGGAGCGAGCGGTTGAAGGCATCGACGCCTGCTGTCCGCAATCCGGCATCCTGGCGTCGTGCAGAGTTCCAACGGGCGAGCGCCGGGGTGATGGCTTCGCCATTACCTTGCCGGAAAGAAGCCTCCAGTGCACCCGCCAGCGTATCGGCATCACGGAACCCGAGATTCATGCCCTGTGCGCCAATCGGCGGGAAGGCGTGTCCACTTTCACCCACAAGCGCAATGCCCTGGTCAATGAAGCGCTCGGCCAGCAGGCCACCCATGGGATAGGCACCGCGCGGGCTGGTCAGCGTGAGCTTGCCAAGGAGTGACCGGCAGGTCTTCTCGGCCGCACGGGCGAAAGCTGTGTCATCCAGCGCCATCAGCCGCTTGGCTTCGTCAGTGTTGGTCATCCACACCACCGTGGACTGTCGGTCACCCGCTGGCACCAGCGTGAACGGACCATCTGCCGTATGAAATTCGGTCGAAATCTCCTCGTGATCGACGCTGTGCGATACGGCGAAAGTCAGTGCCGTCTGCGGATAGGACCAGCGGCGCACCGGGATCCCTGCGGCCTCACGGGCCAGCGAGCGCTGCCCGTCAGCGGCGACCAGAAATGGTGCAGCACGAACCTGCCCTTGGTCATCGGTGAGGACAAACCCTGCACCGTCGCGCGACACCGAGGCGATATCGACCGGCAGCATCTCCACCCGCCCCAACTGCAGCAAGCGTTCCTCCAGCAGCGCCACGATCCTGGCCGTGGTCAGGCTCACGCCGAAATGCGGCTCGCCTGCATCGACAGCACGAAATGTCGTGGTCGGCGCACGCAGCAAGCGGCCCGTCACATCAATGATGCGAATGGCGGCCAGGGGAGCACCCTCGGCTCGGAAAGCATCGCCCAGGGCGAGCCGGTCGAGGATCGCCATGGATCGCCCCACCAAAGCCGCACCCCGCCCATCCGCCGGTGGTCGCCGCCTGCCGCTGACAAGACGCAAGCGGGTGGAGGCGGGCAGAGACGCTGCCAGGCAGAGTGCGGCGAGCAAGCCGATGGGGCCTCCACCGATGACGGTTATGTCTGCCTCAGCGGCGAAAGGGTGTGGGGTAGCCATTTGCATTGTGTGTCATGCAACCTGTTGAAAATCCATTGGACGAAAAGCCGCGAGGGAACCATCGCTGCTTGCCCTCTCCGCTGGAGGGGTTAAAAACCGGAATGACTTCCCGACACCCGCCGGACGAGATCACGCCGGACCTGTTGTTGCAGGCCTATCGTTGCGGCATCTTTCCCATGGCGGAAACGGCGGAGGATCCGGCACTCCACTGGTATGAACCCAAGCGCCGGGGCATCATCCCGCTTGATGGCTTCCATCTTGCGCGCAGCCTGGCAAAAACCGTGCGATCCGACAACTTCGAGGTTGTGGCAGACAGGGATTTCGATGCCGTGATCGCGGCCTGTGCCGAGGCGGCGCCGGGGCGAGAGAACACCTGGATCAACCACACGATCCGCACGCTCTACCGTGACCTTTTCGACCGGCAACACTGCCACACCGTTGAAGCTTACAGCGATGGTCTGCTCGTGGGCGGGCTATACGGCGTGGCAATTGGCGGGGTCTTTTTTGGCGAGAGCATGTTTCACCGTGTGACCGACGCATCCAAAGTGGCGCTGGTGCATCTGGTGGCGCGATTGAAACGCGGGGGCTACCGCCTGCTCGATGCGCAGTTCGTGACCAATCATCTGTCGACCTTCGGAGCCATCGAGATCGACAAGAGTCTCTACCACGTGCTGCTGGCGCAAGCCTTGCCGACCGATCCGGATCAGGCGACGTGGACTGATCCGCTCGATGGGGATGCAGCAGTCCGACTTGCCCGCTGACGATCAGTTGGTGCGGGCGGGATCTATGAAGATGCCGGGGTTCTGACCACCGATGCCTCGGCTGCCTGTTCCTCCACCGGGCAATGGAAAGAAGCTCTGGCTCGGCGCAGGGCGCGGGGCGCCGGAGGGCGCAGTGTTCAGCGGCTGTCCCGGAAGGATCGGTCCTGCCGTGGTTGATCGGTTGATCTGCTGCTGGCGGCGGCGCTCCATCGCGGCCCGTTCCGCCGGATCAAGCTGCGGCTTGCCATCCGGACCCAAGGGCTTTGCCAGGGCATTCTCGTTGGACGGGGCGGCCACAACTTCTTCTTCCTCGATCGGCGACTTGATCAGGTCACGCTCCTGGGCACCCCTGCAGCCCGTCAACCAGATATCATAAACCGGATGCTCGATGGCGCTGAGGCCAGGGCTGGACGCGAACATCCAGCCGTTGAAAAGCCGCTTGTATTCGTTGCCGGTCGATATTTCATCGACCTCGATAAAAGACGTTGTCTGAGGCTTTTCGGTAATGGGCCGGGAATAACAAACCTTGGGCGTGAGCTGAAGTGCGCCGAACTGGACAGTCTCATTCACTGCCACTTCAAAGGCGATGATCCGACCCGTAATCTTGTCGAGTCCGGCGAAGATTGCGGTCGGGTTGCGATACTTGTCAGCCATGACGGCTGTTCCCGAAGGCAGAAGCCCGAAGGATGCGATAACTGCGGATGCGAGGATTCGGTCGAGGCGCATGGCGAGCGCATAGCACGCGAATGACGACCGAAAAAGGGCCTTGCGTGGCTTTTGAAGGCACTGGCACATCTGGACAGACACCCTCCCGCGTTGCATAAGCCAAGAGTCCAAAACTGGCAAAAATCATGCCTCGCCGGAAATCATCATGAGCTTGAAGACATTTTTCCTGAAGTTCTTCACCTGGTGGAACGGCTCGACCTTCGGCATGGACCGCTTCACCCGCGTGAAGGGCGAGAAGGTTGGGCAGGATGAGCAGGGCAATGTCTATTATCGCTCGCGCAATGGCGAAAAGGACAAGGCATTGGGACATGAGCGCCGCTGGGTGATCTACAAAGGCGAAGCGGAGGCCTCCCGCGTTCCACCGGGCTGGGCGGGCTGGCTGGCCTTCACGTATGACAAAGCGCCGTCTCAGGAAGACTACACACCGCGCGATTGGCAAAAGCCGCACGTGCCCAACATGACGGGAACCGCCTTCGCCTATCGCCCCAAGGGCTCGACCCTTGGTCAGGGCGAGCGCCAGGCGACGGGCGGCGACTATAAGGCCTGGACGCCGGGCAACTGATCCCGGAGGGCAGTTTGTCCGCGTAGTTTTCCCAAGCTATGGCGGATGACAGGGCCTAATAGACTGCCCGCGACTGAAACAGGCTGGCATGAACGCTCACTTCCCTTCTCCCCCGCCCGCCAGCGATGGTCCGCATCGCGGGCTTTGCACGGATTGCGGCATCTCGCGCTCGTCCGATCCGAAGCGCTGTGGCGTCGCCTGCCAGTTCATCAAACCGGACTATCCTGGCCTGGAAACGCAGGTTCATGGGCGCGTGCGCGATGTCGAACGGGGCGATGAGCGATTCTTCGGACCCTACACCCAGATGTGGCGGGCGAGCCTGAAACGCCCTGCTGAAGGTGCGCAATGGACCGGCATTACCACGCGGCTGGGCGAAATGCTGCTGCGGAATGGCCATGTAGACGCCGTTCTCGCCATCGCGCCTGATCCTGTCGATCGCTGGAAGCCGATGCCGGTGCTGATCACTGATCCCGACGACATGGCACGCTGCCGCGGGATGCGGATGGGCTATGCACCCCTGCTGCAGCTGCTGGAGCCAGCAAAAGATGCCGGACACAGGCGAATCGCCGTAATCGGCATTCCCTGCCAGATCCATGCGTTGAGGGCGCTGGAACGCCAGCTTGGCTTCGAGCGGATCTACGTCATCGGCACGCCCTGCTCGGACAACACGACGACGGAGAATTTTCACGCCTTCCTGCGTCTGCTGTCTGAGAAGCCAGAAAGCATCACCTATCTGGAATTCCGGGCGGATTATCATGTGGAACTGCGCTTTGATGATGGTCGGAAACGCGAAATTCCCTTCCTGAAGCTGCCACTTTCCAAGCTTTCGCCGGATTTCTTCCCCCTGACATGCAAGACCTGCGTGGATTACACCAATTCACTCGCCGATATCACGGTGGGTTATATGGGGGGCGAAGGCGAGCAATGGCTGCTGGTGCGCAATGCACGGGGCGAAGAGCTGCTCGATCTGATCCGCGCTGATGTCACGCTTGCAGCGTCGGGCAGTGCGGGAAAACGCTTTGGGGCCGTGAAGGGTTTCCTGAAGAATGTCGAACTGGCCGCGGGTGGCCTGCCGCTGCGGCAGATGCCGGACTGGCTCAGAAGCATCGTTGGCTGGCTGATGCCCCGCATCGGGCCGCGCGGCCTTGAGTTCGCCCGTGCCAGGGTCGAGATGAAGGCGCTGGAAACGGTGGTGCATCTGCGGCGCGAGCACCCGGCCCGGATGAAATGGATGATCCCAGCCCATGTCTGGGGGCTCGTGGCCGCCTATGGGCTCAAGCCCAACACCGATGAGACTGCAAAAGCCGAGCAGGACAAGTCAATGTGAGGCAAGCCAACCGGGAACCACCAGACAAACCTCAGGAAATCAATGGAAGCCGTGTGGCCTGGCTGGCGGCGATCCGCCATTCGCCCTGCACCCGGGTCATCACCTGCATCCAGCGGAAGTCGTAGGACTTGCCGTCCTGCTTGTTGAGGATTGGGCTGCGCCCGGACACGATGGCCATGTCAGGACCATGGATGCGCACGGACAGTTCATGAGCCGATGCCGTCTCGATCACGGGTTCACCCGCCAGCAACGACACGATACGGGAATCGCGCCCATCGACCTGCCCCGACCCATGCACGTGGGTGAAGCTATCGGCATACATCTGCTTCAGCTTCGCCACGTCCTTGGAAGCTATCGCCGTCTTGAGATCATTGCGGAATGTCAGGAGCTGTCGCTCGATGTCAGCCCGGCGCTCGTCGTTCAGATCATCATGGGGATGAGCAATGACCGGCATTGCCACTGCGATTGCGGCCAGGCCAAGAATGGTTGAACGGCGGTCAAGCATGACTGTCTCCTGAGCGATGTACTTTCACCACCGTGACAAGAGTTCGCCAGTCGGTAAAGTCCAATCATGCAATTTTTCACATATCACCGAGTCTGACCGGCATGGACCTTTACCGCCCGCCTGCCCCCCGGCCGACCTCGCCTGTCAGGGCGCTGCTCAGTGCGGCGTGGCAGGGCGACCGCGATCTGCTGACCTTGCTGCCGCTTGATGCTTACCGCGCCCAGGTCAGTCCGCTCGGGCGCTCGCGCCGTTCGATCCTGCTGGTCAATGCGCCCGAGGAAGTCGGGCCGATCCTCGCCAACACCTCGGGCATCTATCCGAAAAACGATTTGATGGTGGGTGCGCTGGAGGGGTTAGTCGGCAACTCGATCTTTGTCTCGGACGGCGCGGCTTGGCGCCGCCAGCGCCGCATGATCGATCCCGCATTCTCGCACATGCGCATCAACACTGCCTTCAACTCGATGGCCGGAGCGGTCGCGGATTGCGAAGCGCGATGGGATGCCCAAGCGGATTGCGGCCAACCCTTTTCGCTCGATGCGGCCATGAGCTATCTGACCGCAGACATCATTTGCCGCACCATCTTCTCCCGCCCTTTCGATACCGGCATTGGACACGATGTTTTTCACGCCTTCACTGCCTTCGAGCGCAGCGTCGCCAGCGTCGAGCTGACGCGGCTGCTGCTTGGCAAACCTTTCGCCAAGGTGCCGCAACCGCCCAAGGTGCGCGAAGCGTGCCGCATCATTCGGGCGCATTTCGACACGATGCTCGACCAATGGCTGGCGGATGGTCCGAAGGATGACATCGCGGGCGCAATCATCGCGGCGCGGGATCCTGAGACGGGCGAAGCCTTCAGCCGCGAGGAGCTGATCGACCAGATCGGCGTATTCTTTCTTGCGGGCCATGAAACGACGGCGAGCGTGCTGACCTGGACCTTTTTCATCCTGTCGCAGCGCCCCGAGATCGCGGCCCGGATGCGCGACGAGATCGACCGGGTGACGGAGGGTGGCCCGATCACCTTCGAGCACACCAAGAAGCTGGTATTCACCCGCAATGTCTTTCGCGAGTCGCTGCGGCTCTATCCGCCCATCACCTTCATTCCGCGTGTGGCTGCCGAGGCCACAGTGATTGCGGGACGCAAGGTGAAGCGCGGGGCCATGATCATGATCGCGCCGTGGACGATCCACCGGAATGAGGCGTTTTTTGCCAATGCCGACCGCTTCGATCCCGATCGCTTCTCGCCGGAGCGCGAGCGCGAGATCAGGCCGGGAACCTATATCCCGTTTGGCCTGGGTCCGCGCATTTGCGTCGGTGCGGCGTTCGCCACGGTGGAAGCGAGCCTTATTCTCGCTTCGCTTGTGCGGCGCTTCAGCCTGGAGGCGCTGGACCCCGGCGTCGTCAGGCCCGTGGCACGGCTGACCACGCGGCCCGCCCGCGAGATCATGTGCGTGGTAAGGCGGCGCTCATAGGATCAGCCCGCTGGCAATGCGGCCTCGCGCTCACGCATACGACTGGCCTGCTGGCGCTTCAGCTTCTGCTGCTTCCACCAATGCCAGATGATGATGGCAAGGCCGATGGTGCAGGGCGTGGCCCACAACAGCGGATCAAAGGCGCTCTTGGGATGCAACCGCACAGCGCCAAACGCAAAGAACGCGGTGTAGACCGAGATGCCCGCCCCCACGAGCGCCTTGAAGTGCTCAATGAGGTATTGCAGCCGCCATGGCGCGGGCGTGGCAATGAACCAGAGATTGGTGGCCGCCGAGGCAATGCCGATCACGGCGATGCCCATCATGATGGGCTGGCCGATGAGGTAGCCCCTGATGGCACAGTTGAGCGCGGCGATGATGACAGCGGTCTGCAAGGCGATCGGGAAAAATCGGCGATGTGCGGCGTGCTGCGCCTTCAACTCGACCGCCTTCAGGCCATGCCAGACGAGGCTGACCGTGAGGATGGCAAGGTAGAGCATCATCCAGCCAAACAGCCCCCGGACCAGCACGGGATCGGTCATTTTGGGATGCGTCTCGATGGGCCATCCAAGCGACACGAGGCTCATCACAATGGCGCAGAGTCCCGCCGTCATGATGCACCACGAGAAGACCCGCCCCCAGCGCTTGTGGGAGTCGCTGCCCTTGCGACCGATCACGGGAAGCCAGAACGTGACAAGACCGACCGCGCCCGCCGCGATATGGAGCACGAGAAACAGGTCGAAGATAACAATCACCGGATCCAAACCTGCCTCCGCGCGGCCTAAGGCCAAATGCGACCATGATGTGCGATCATAGAGCAAGAATGGCGCAGTGGGATTCGGGAAAACTACGCGGTATCCTCCTGGGGAAGCGCCAGGCTGGCGGACAGAATCACCGAACAATCCTGCAACCGATGCCACATCGATTCGCGCTTCAGTGCGCCCTGCGAAGCTTTTCAAATATGACGATTCGATGGCATCGAATGATTCTGACACGTGATTTCAACAGTTTAATCCGCTGGCTTCTTGTGGCGGCTTGCATACCGCCAATAGTAAATCAAGCGTTAACGGGCCACTAGATGTTGATTGATTGATTTACCACGCCAACAGTCGGCAAACCAACGCAAGGGATGATGCAAGACTTTAGCTCGAAACGAATTTTCACGATGAATCATAGGGTTAACAAAAAACTGTGACTTGTCCCCATAGTTCACAGGCCACCCACAACATCTAGAATCCGCATGATTCATGGCATACTATATCTTGACGATGGCGGAGATCGGTGCGTATCTTTTGTTCACTCCGGCAGAAGCCGTGGCGACCGGGTAACCAGCGCCTCTGTTTCCTTTTGAAGCGTGGATGTTCGTTGGGCGGTCAATCCGCTCCTCGGATCAGGTGGCGTGTCGGGTTCAAAAAACACAAGCGCTGATGTTCGTGGCGCGGGGCGTAGTCAAACAAGAAACTGGAGCTGGGTCGTTGAACCCGGCTGGCAGATTCGTCTGCCGTCGATACACAAGGAAAGTTCTGATGCTGATCGAGCGCCGTTACACTAAGGCAGGTCAAAGTCCCTATGCGGGCATGTCTTTCCAGTTCACCAAGTCGGAAATCCGCAATCCGGATGGTTCGGTGGTGTTCAAGCTCGAGAATGTCGAAGTGCCCGCGACCTGGTCGCAGGTGGCGTCCGATGTGCTGGCGCAGAAGTACTTCCGCAAGGCTGGGGTGCCTGCGCGCCTAAAGAAGGTCGAGGAGAACGACGTTCCCTCTTTCATCTGGCGTTCGGTGGCGGATGAGGCGGCACTGGCTTCACTTCCCGAGAAGGAGCGCATTATCGGCGAGACCTCGTCGAAACAGGTGTTTGATCGCCTGGCCGGAACCTGGACCTATTGGGGCTGGAAGGGCGGTTATTTCAACACTGATGCTGACGCCCAGGCTTTCTATGACGAGTTGCGTTTCATGCTGGCGAACCAGATGGTCGCGCCGAATTCGCCGCAGTGGTTCAACACTGGTTTGCATTGGGCCTATGGCATCGATGGCCCATCGCAGGGCCACTATTACGTCGACTTCAAGACGGGCAAGCTGACCAAATCGAAATCGTCCTACGAGCACCCGCAGCCGCACGCCTGCTTTATCCAGGGCGTGCAGGATGATCTTGTCAACGAAGGCGGCATCATGGACTTGTGGGTCCGTGAAGCGCGGCTGTTCAAGTATGGTTCGGGCACTGGCTCGAACTTCAGCCGTTTGCGTGGCGAGGGTGAAAAGCTGTCGGGTGGCGGGCGGTCTTCCGGCCTGATGAGCTTCCTCAAGATCGGCGATCGGGCGGCTGGCGCGATCAAGTCGGGCGGCACGACGCGCCGCGCGGCCAAGATGGTGGTGGTGGATGCTGACCATCCCGATATCGAGAGCTACATCGACTGGAAGGTGAAGGAGGAGCAGAAGGTTGCCGCCCTCGTCACCGGATCAAAGCTCGCCAAGAAACACATGACTGCGATCATGAAGGCCTGCATCAACTGCGATGGCCCGGGCGATTCCTGCTTCGATCCCGAAAAGAATCCCGCCCTCAAGCGCGAGATCAAGATGGCGCGGCGCGTCATGATCCCGGACAACTACATCAAGCGGGTCATCCAGTTCGCCAAGCAGGGCTACAAGGACATTTCCTTCGATGTCTATGACACCGATTGGGATTCTGAGGCATATCTGACGGTCTCCGGACAGAACTCCAACAACTCGGTGTCGCTGAAGGATGATTTCCTGCGCGCGGTCGAGAATGACGGTGACTGGAACCTGACCGCCCGCAAGGACGGGCGTGTGATGAAGACCTTGAAGGCCCGCGACCTGTGGGAAAAGATCGGCTATGCGGCCTGGGCCTCGGCTGATCCCGGCCTGCATTTCAATACCACGATGAACGACTGGCACACCTGCCCGGCGGCCGGCCCCATCCGTGCCTCGAACCCGTGCTCGGAATACATGTTCCTTGATGACACGGCGTGCAATCTGGCGTCGCTTAACCTGCTGCAGTTCTTCGACAAGACGGCACAGAAGGTCGAGATCGAGAACTACGAGCACGCCGTGCGCCTGTGGACCATGGTACTCGAAATCTCGGTGACCATGGCGCAGTTTCCCTCGAAGGAAATCGCGCAGCTCTCCTACGAATACCGCACGCTGGGCCTTGGCTACGCCAACATCGGCGGCCTGCTGATGACGCTGGGCCTGTCGTATGACTCGGATCAGGGCCGCGCCATCGCAGGTGCGCTGACCGCCATCATGACAGGCGTGTCGTACGAGACCTCGGCGGAAATGGCCAAGGAGCTTGGGCCGTTCCCCGGCTACAAGGCGAATGCGAAGAATATGCTGCGCGTCATCCGTAACCATCGCCTTGCCGCCCACAGCCAGACCAGCGGATATGAAGGCCTCGCAGTCGATCCCGTGCCGATGGACGCCGCCTCCAACCCCGACCAGCGCCTTGTGACCCATGCCCGTGCGGCGTGGGACCGGGCGCTCGCCAAGGGTGAAGCGCATGGCTACCGCAACGCACAGGCCACCGTGATCGCGCCCACCGGCACGATTGGCCTCGTGATGGATTGCGACACGACCGGCATCGAGCCAGACTTTGCCCTCGTGAAGTTCAAGAAGTTGGCGGGCGGCGGCTATTTCAAGATCATCAACCGCGCCGTTCCCGAAGCTTTGCGTGCGCTTGGCTACCGCGAGAATGATATCGCCGAGATCGAGGCCTATGCGGTTGGCCACGGCTCGATGCGGCAAGCACCGGGCGTCAACCACTCCACGCTCAGGGCCAAGGGCTTCGATGATGCGGAGCTGGAAAAGCTCGAGAAAACATTACCTTCCGCCTTCGACATCAAGTTCGTGTTCAACAAATGGGCACTGGGCGATGTGCTGATGGCGAAGCTCGGCGTGCCTGCGGACAAGCTGGAAGACGCAGGCTTCGAACTGCTGCCGTTCCTTGGCTTCTCCAAGGCGGAGATCGACGCGGCGAACGTCCATGTCTGCGGCGCGATGACGCTGGAAGGCGCACCGCACCTCAAGCTGGAGCATTACTCCGTGTTCGATTGCGCCAACCCCTGCGGCAAGCTGGGCAAGCGCTATCTCTCGGTGGAAAGCCACATCAAGATGATGGCGGCAGCACAGCCCTTCATCTCCGGTGCGATCTCCAAGACCATCAACATGCCGAACGAAGCGACGGTGGAGGATTGCAAGAGCGCCTACATGCTGTCGTGGAAGCTGGCGCTGAAGGCCAACGCGCTCTACCGCGATGGCTCCAAGCTCTCGCAGCCGCTGAATGCTGCCCTCATCGAGGACGACACGGAGGAACTGGATGATACTGTCGAGACGCTGATGGCGCAGCCCATGGCGGCGCGTGCCGTGACTGTCACCGAGCGGATCGTGGAGCGCATCGTCGAGAAGCACATCCGCGAGCAGGAGAAGCTGCCGTCGCGCCGCAAGGGCTACACCCAAAAGGCCAAGGTGGGCGGGCACACGGTGTTCCTGCGCACCGGCGAATACGAGGATGGTCGCCTCGGCGAAATCTTCATCGACATGAACAAGGAAGGGGCCACGCTGCGGGCCTTGCTCAACAACTTCGCCATCGCGGTGTCGCTGGGGATGCAATACGGCGTGCCACTGGAGGAGTATGTCGAAACCTTCACCTTCACCAAGTTCGAGCCAGCTGGCCTGGTGCAGGGCAACGACACGATCAAGATGGCGTCGTCGATCCTCGACTACATCTTCCGCGAACTCGCCATCAGCTATCTCGGCCGCAACGACCTGGCCCATGTGCAGCCCGATGACGTCAACGCTGCAGCGCAAGCCCGCGACGACAGCAACGGCCCGGGTGCCACCGCCCAGCGCGTGGTCTCCAAGGGCCTGACACGTGGTCGCCCGACCAACCTCCTGTCCGTCACGGGCGGGCAGATGACAGGCAGCACACCCACCACAGGGCAGACGCAGATGCAGGCGGAGGCCCGCTCCGATTTCCAGATGACATCAGGCGCTCAGGTGTTTGCGTTCGCAGGCACGACCGCGCTGAAGCAGGAGATGGCACCAGAGACGAAGAGTATCGAAGCGCTGTTCCATCCGGCTGCAAAGCTGGCGGAAGCGGCGGCAGGGCCGGACCAGCGCACGGTGGCGAAGATGAAAGGCTATCTCGGCGAAGCGTGTGGCGAGTGCCAGAACATGACACTGGTGCAGAACGGGACGTGCAAGAAGTGCGACACGTGCGGGGCGACGACCGGGTGCTCGTGAGTGGGCAAGACTGAAACGTGAAGACCACACGCTATTTCGATGAGCAGGTCAGCCGCAAGCGGCCCTACCTGCTCCCGAAATGGTTTGAGAACTTCCGTTCCAGGGCCGTACAGCGATCCGTTCAGGACGATGGGCGGATTCGCTATTGGGTAAGGGTTACTCTGGCTGACGAAGAACAAACACGCTGGCTTCGCATCGTTTGCCTTGATGATGACGAAACGGTACACAATGCCTTTCTCGACCGTGATTTCGAGGAGCAAGCGCCATGAAGTTGCATTATTACGCCGAGACGGACAGTCTCTACATTGAACTGCAACCAAAGCCAGGCGTGGAAACGCGCGA
>JANNEO010000087.1:0-58791 GCA_031378805.1 Hyphomicrobiales bacterium | reverse complement strand
GCACCACGATGGCGACCGACCGCGTCGATTTCGTCGATGAAGATGATGCAGGGCGCGTTCTTCTTGGCCTGGTCGAACATGTCGCGGACGCGGGAAGCGCCGACGCCCACGAACATTTCAACGAAGTCGGAACCGGAGATGGTGAAGAACGGCACATTGGCCTCGCCCGCGACGGCGCGTGCCGTCAGCGTCTTGCCTGTGCCGGGAGGTCCGACCAGAAGCACACCGCGCGGGATGCGTCCGCCGAGGCGCTGGAATTTCTGCGGATCGCGCAAAAATTCGACGATCTCCATCAGATCTTCCTTGGCCTCATCGATGCCTGCCACGTCATCGAAGGTGATGCGGCCATGCGCTTCGGTCAGCAGTTTTGCCTTGGATTTGCCAAAGCCCATCGCGCCGCGCGCACCGTTTTGCATCTGGCGCGACATGAATATCCACAAGCCGATAATCACCAGCAGCGGCAGCCAGTTTGCCAGCAGCGAAATATACCATGGAGTGTCGGCATTGGGTGAGCGGGCGACGATCTGGACCTTCTTGTCGTGCAACCGCTCAACGATCTTGGGATCCTGTGGCGCATAGGTAGTGAAAGTTCCCGTGCCGGAAATCGTGCCGCTGATCTCGTTGCCAGAGATGACCACCCGCTCGACGCGGCCAGCATCCACCTCGTCAAGGAAGCGGCTGTAGGCGATCTCAGAGGATGGCGTGCGCGATCCCTGGTTCTGGAACAGGGTCACCAGCGCCAGAACAAGCAGAAAAATGATGGTCCAGAGCGCAAAATTGCGCAGATTCGGGTTCATCAGGTCAGACCTCGTCTCGTCCGGGGTTGAAGAATCCGGCGGATTGACTTGTTTCGATCAGTGCAATGTAGGCAACCCATGGCATAATGCCAAGGAGAAGACGCCCGAACTGCGGCGATATGGTTTCTCACGGGCCGAATTTGACGGTGATCAGATTCGGATGTCCGCAAGCTGGGCCTGGAACGCTTCAAGTTGATCGCGATCAAAGCCGACATAAACAGTCGAATCGCTGCCTTTGGCTTTCAGCAAGACGATTTTGGTGCCATCCGACTTTTCGTTCACGATGATGGTGATCTTGCCATGACCCTCAAGCGTGGCGATGCCATCAAATTCCTGTGCCGTGGTTTTCTGGATGGCCTGCTTGGCCATCCCGGCAGCACGTCCAAGCCGGTAGAAAAAATCCTCAGCCATCAGAAGCCCCTGGCAACATCCGCGCGCTTCTTACCATGCCGCACGGTTTTCACCAGTCGGGTTGCGCCTATCGTCCCGCCGCTCCATCGCCGCACGCAAGAATCCTCTGAACGGGGCGGCCATGCGCTGCAAGTCCTGCAAACGCCCCATGATCGTCTCTCCTTGTCCAAGCTCCTTGTCGAGCCTTGCCATGGTGCGGGAGAGGTCTGCCCCCTCGTCATCGAACCAGGTGTCCAGAGTGCGCACGAAAACGACTGCGGCACCCTGGATGCGCACGAAGCCCAGTTCGTCCTCCGTCTCGATATCGGCGGCAGCCAGCATGTAGCGCCAGGAATTCAGTGCCAGCTGGTTCAAAGCGGCCAGCATCAGCGGGTCACGCCGTGCGGCATCGCGGATTTCCTTGAGGCCCGTTTTCCATGGGGCCAGAGCGTCAAGCCTGCGCATCATGATGTCCAGAACGCGCTCGCGCGCGGGTTCACCCAGCATGTCGGTACCGGTGCCATCCAGCACGATGCGGTCGATGCGCTTCGCAAAGCCGCCAATGATGGCCCCTTTGGAGGGGTAATGATCACGCAGGTCGGCCAGCGATACATCGGCTTTGGCCGCGATCATGGCCAGCGTGATCTGGTTCCAGCGCATGTCGCCAGCCAAAGTCATCAGCGCATTGATGATGCGGTCGCGCGGAGTGTCCTGGTCCGTCGGAGTGTCCTGGTCCGTCGGGGTCTTCTTGCCAGCAGGTGATTTTGCCATCGTCGTCTCCTCGCTCAGGCTTGAACATAGGATCAGACTGACCTCAGGAACAGGGGGAGCGGTGCCGCAGGTGGCGGGAGCGGTTGGCCAGGTGCGTCGCTTGTGGTAGCAACACACAAAATCACGGAATTGAACACCATGCGCCGTACCGCTCTCGTCCTTGTCCTCATCCTTGCGGCATCGAGCCTCTCGGCGTGCAGCAAATGCTCCGTGCCCACATACGGCGCGGCCGCCTGCACGGACAAGCCTGCGGTGCGGTGACCCTCAGCGGCTTTCCCGTCGGTTCAGGAAGGCCAGCTTTTCGAACAATGCCACATCCTGCTCGTTCTTGAGCAATGCGCCATGCAGTGGCGGGATGAGCTTGCGGGTGTCGCGCTCCCGCAAGATATCTGCGCTGATATCTTCCGACACCAGCAGTTTCAGCCAGTCCAGAAGTTCCGAAGTGGATGGCTTTTTCTTCAGGCCAGGGGCCTCACGGACCATGAAGAAGATTTTCAACGCCTCAGCTACCAGGTGCTGCTTGATGCCGGGATAATGTACATCGATGATTTTTTGCAGCATCGCGCTGTCGGGAAAGCGAATGTAGTGAAAGAAACAGCGGCGCAGGAAAGCGTCTGGCAGTTCCTTTTCGTTGTTCGAGGTGATGATGACCACCGGACGCTTCGCTGCCTTGATGGTCTCGCCCGTCTCGTAGACATGGAACTCCATGCGATCGAGTTCCAGCAGGAGATCATTGGGGAATTCGATGTCGGCCTTGTCGATCTCGTCGATCAGCAGCACGGGACGTGCATCCGAAGAGAAGGCTTCCCACAGTTTGCCCTTCCGGATGTAATTGCGGATGTCGGACACCTTTGGGTCGCCCAGCTGGCTGTCGCGCAAGCGGGACACCGCGTCGTACTCGTAAAGACCTTGTGCCGCCTTGGTGGTGGACTTGATATGCCATTGCAGCAGCGGCGCATCGAGGGCCTTGGCAACCTCTTCCGCCAGCACTGTCTTGCCGGTGCCGGGCTCACCCTTGACGAGCAGCGGGCGCTCCAGTGCGATGGCGGCATTGACCGCAATCTTCAGGTCGTCGCCTGCCACATAGGCCTTGGTGCCTGTGAATGTCATGGTTGCGAACGCCTTTCCCAGAAAACCGAACCGATGAAGCAGAAGACGGTTTCGTCCTTTTGGTTCACGCCTGTGTTGTAGTGCCGCACGATGCCCCATTCGGGCCGCGAGGCGGATAGGCGCTTCTCGAAGATCGCGGAGGTGTAGCGGATCGTGTCTCCTGCATAGACCGGCTTGATCCAGCGAAGATGCTGGAACCCCGGCGAAGGCCCAAGGCGTGCCGGGCGATTGCCGCGCTGCACGGCGTTCACGGCCGCGGCTGTTCGGTTGCGCACCATCTGGCCCATCCAGGCGGAACCCGTGTGCCACCCCGAGGCAATGAGGCCGCCGAAGTTCGAGGAAGTGGCTGCGACCGGATCGATATGGAAGGACTGCGGGTCGAAATCCCGTGCGAAGGCGATGATATCGGATTCGGTGAAGGTGACGGCCCCCAGGTTCAGCCTCTCGCCCAAGCTCAGTTCCTCGAAAAACGGGATCGTGTCGAATTCCCGGTCAACCATCGCTGGCGGTTGGGGCGGCAGATTCGCCTGAGTGGGCGTGGTCGGATCGTCCAACGCTTGCCTGCCACGTCGGCCGATCATCACCAGGTTGGTCTGCTCCAGAACCATCTCGTTGCGTTGGTTGAAGAGCTGAGTGCGAAAATTGACGAAGCCACGGTCGGGTTTGGATTGCGAGGGGCGCCGGTCAAGAACATTGCGCATACCGCGCAGGGTATCGCCCGCCTTGACCGGCTTCAGCCATTTCAGTTCAGATACGCCCGGCGATCCCATGCTCGCGGTATCCAGAATGAAATCATCTGCCATCATGCGCATGTTGAGGGCTGCCGTGTACCAGCCCGAAGCGATTAACTCGCCCGGCATCGTGGTCTTTGCGGCCTCAGCATCGATATGCATGGGCTGTGCATCATAGGTCCGCGCGAAGGCCAGCATCGGATCGTGCTCGACCGTGATCGAGCCGTAGGGCGTGGCAGAACCGGGAGTGAAATCTTCGAAGTAGAGGCTAGGCATGGCTTGCGTTTTCACGAGGTGTGCGGCGTGACAACCCGCAGTCCGAGCTTGGCTGCTGCGGCTGCCTGCCTCCGATCCTGCGTTGCAATCGGCGCGTTAAGGCGCTGGGCGAGCGCGAGATGCAAAGCGTCCGGCATCCTGAGGCCCAGTTCGAACCGGCGCACGAAGCGCGTGGCTTGTGCTATGTCCCTTGGCTCAATCGTGACGCGCCGGGCGCTGCGCTCGGTCCAGGCGTCAAGGTCCGATAGAATTTCCTCGGCTTCCGAGGCATTGATTTCGTGCCGACGCAGTCGGATCGATATCGCTGAACAAACTTCACCCAATGCGAAGTCACTAATCACCGGAACTCCGATAGCGTCGATCAATGTCGTCACGGATGCAGAGGATGTTTCTGTGACAAAAAGCGGCACAAGAACGCTGGCATCAAAGAGCATGTCAGTGATCGCTGTCTTCCCGCATCTCGCGGATCAAATCAGCTGCTGATTGCCGCATCGGTGTTCGATTGGCGCGCCGCTCCGCCAGCCACTTCAGCCCATGCGGGTCATTCGGATCGATATCGAATCCGCGCACGCCACGAACCTCGGCGACAGGCTTTCCATGGCGCGTGATGATGACCTGCTCGCCAGCCTCTGCCGCTTGCAGAAGGGATGGAAGCTGGGCCTTGGCTTGTGCGACGCTAACAGTGCGCATGGGCTTTCCTTCACAAAAGTTTTATGGCCATAATATCTGGTCATAATTTATTTGACAAGCATCTGCTGCCTTCCCGACGGTTAGAAGCGTTCTTCAGGTATTGAACCTGAAATGCATCACGTCGCCATCGGCCACGACATATTCTTTCCCCTCCAGCCGGAACTTGCCTGCTTCCCGCGCACCAGCTTCCCCCTTGCAAGCCACATAGTCGGGATAGGCAATCGTCTCGGAGCGGATGAAGCCTTTCTCGAAGTCCGTGTGAATCACCCCGGCTGCGGCAGGGGCTTTGGTACCCTTGGTAATGGTCCACGCCCGGGCTTCCTTGGGTCCAACCGTGAAATAGGTCAGCAGCCCCAGGAGCTCATAGCCCTCGCGGATAACGCGGTTGAGGCCGGGTTCGGGGAGGCCGACCGCTTCCAGAAAATCCTTCTGGTCCCCCTGCGCCATCACAGCAATCTCGCTCTCGATCTTGGCGGAGACGACGACGGCCTTGGCACCTTCCGCCTTCGCCCTTGCAAAGACACGCTCCGAGAAGCCGTTGCCCTTGTCGGCGGAGGCCTCTTCCACATTGCAGACGTAGAGCACGGGTTTGGACGTGATGAGCTGGAGCGCCTGAAAAGCACTCTCTTCGTCTGGCGTGCGCTTAACCATGCGGGCGGGTTTGCCTTCCCGCAAAAGGGGGAGGGCGCGGTTGAGGAGATCGAGCGCATCCTTCGATTCCTTGTCGCCTGTCTTGGCCTTCTTCTCGAGGTTGATGACGCGCTTCTCCAGGCTGTCCAGATCGGCCAGCATGAGTTCAGTATCGATGGTATCGATGTCCGAGAGCGGATCGATCTTGCCTTCGACATGGGTGATGTCGCCATCCTCGAAACAGCGGACGACGTGCGCGATGGCGTCGCATTCGCGGATGTTGCCGAGGAACTGGTTGCCAAGGCCCTCGCCCTTGGAGGCGCCGCGCACGAGGCCCGCGATATCCACGAAGGTTAGGCGTGTGGGGATAATCTGCGCTGAGCCAGCGATGGCCGAGAGTGTGTCCAGCCGCACATCCGGCACGGCCACATCGCCCACATTGGGTTCGATGGTGCAGAACGGATAATTCGCGGCCTGCGCAGCCGCCGTCTGTGTCAGTGCGTTGAAGAGGGTCGACTTGCCGACATTCGGCAGGCCGACGATACCGCATTTGAAGCCCATGGTGGTTCCGGTTCGAAAAGAGGGGGTTGGCGGTTGCAGTAGCGGGATGCGGGCAATCAAACCACCAGAATTTTCGACCTCTCAGCCTGCGCCGTGGACGTAGGAGCCTTTGGCGAACGTCCTGGCGCTGCCGTCGTGATCGAGAAAGCGGATGGTCGCACCCTTGCCCTGCACCCGTCCTATCTCCGTCACCTGCACACCGACCGCCAGACATCCCGCCAGAAAAGCCTTTGCCGCGTCGGGAGGAATGGCGGCGAGCACCTCGTAGTCGTCACCCCCTGTGAGCGCAGTATCCCGCAGGGCAGGATCATGTCGAATGGCGGCGCGTGCGGCTACGGAGAGCGGCATGGTGTCCAGTTGGACATCGGCACCAACTCCGGCCAGGCTGATCATCTTGTCCAGATCGCCGACAAAACCGTCAGAGATGTCCATTGCCGCGTGGGCGTACTGGCGCAGGTTGCTTGCCATGGCGTTGCGCGGGCGCGGCACGAGATAACGCTGGTCGAGAAAGGCCTGGTGATCCTCGCAGAGGGGCCAAGGGGTGCCCGCTGCGGCCGCACGCCGCGCCTTCAGGCCCAGTGCGGCATCGCCAATGGTGCCGGAGACAAAAAGCCGGTCACCAGGTTGCGCACCGCTGCGCTTCACCATGCTGCCCTGAGGCAACGAGCCGAAGGCGGTGATGGAAAGCGTGAGAGGCCCCGCCGAGATCACGGTGTCTCCACCCAGCAGCGGACAGCCAAAATCGCGTGCCATGGTGCCGAGGCCAGCGGCGAAGGCGGCGATCCAGCTTTCCTGAGTGTGGCCCGGAATGATCAGACTGAGCACGAAGCCACACGGGTCAGCTCCCTTCGCCGCAAGGTCCGAGAGGTTCACACCCAGCGCCTTCTGCGCGATCGTTGCGGGTGGATCATCGCTGAAGAAATGCACATCAGTGACAATGGCATCGGTTGTGATGACAAGATCATGTCCTGGGGGCGGATGGATCAGCGCGGCGTCATCCAGAAGTAACAGGCCGCCAGGCCCCGCGATGGGGGCAAAGTGGCGGGCGATGATGGCGAACTCTGTTGCCATTTCGTCTACACAGCCTTTGCGCCGTGCTTCTCCGGTAATTCGCCCTGGCGGGCTTCACGGGCCAGACGGTCGAGCACCGCGTTGACCATCGAGGTCTCGTCCTTCTCGAAGAAGGCCCGCGCAATGTCGACGTATTCCGAGATGACGACCTTCACGGGCACCTCGGGCGTCATCATCAGTTCCCAGGCACCGGCGCGAAGGATGGCCCGCATCACGGTCTCGATGCGCTTCAAGGGCCAGCCCTTGGTCAGCAATTCGTCGATGGTGGGGTCGATGCGCTTCTGACGGTCCAGGACGCCCTGCACGATGAGGCGGAAGAGCGTCGAATCGGCCGGCTTGTAGAGATCATCCTCGATCTCCTTGCCCATCCAGTGACGCTCGAACTCGATGATGATCAGGTCGAGGCCCTTGCCCGTCAGATCCATCTGGTAGAGCGCCTGCACAGCGGCAAGACGGGCCGCCGAACGGCGCTCGCCAAGACCGACATGGGGCCGTTTCGGCTTGGGTTGGGCTGGATCGTTCACGCCGCTGCTCCCATGCTGCGCTTCAGGCGCACCAGGGCAAGGCAAGCCCTGGCCGCATCGCCCCCCTTGTTCATCTGGTTGCGGTAGGCGCGGGCCACGGCCTGCTCCTCGTTCTCCACGGTCAGGATGCCGTTGCCCAAGGCGAGCTTGTAGGCCACCGTCATGTCCATCAGGGCCCGAGAGCTTTCCCCTGCCACGACCTCGAAATGATAGGTTTCACCACGCACCACGCAGCCCAGCGCCACGGCTCCATCATAGGGCATCCCGGCTGCTTCCGCGCCGTCCATGGCGATGCAGATCGCAGCGGGTATTTCCAGCGCACCAGGAACCGTGATGACATCCACGGTGCCACCGACGGCTTCGACAGCTTCGCTCGCGCCAGCGACGAGTTCATCATTGATGTGATCGTAGAAGCGGCCTTCCACCACCAGAATGCGCACGCCGGGCAAGGGCGTTTGCGCAGTCAATGTTCGGCTGGGTGCGGCCATGGATGGGGTCTTTCAAAGAGCGCGGGCGGTCGTGCGAGCGGCCATTTAGGAGGAAGCGGGTCATGAGGCAAGGGACTGAACCTCATCCTGAGCCTGTCGAAGGACGAGGTTCACAGCGCCAGTGCTGGCTTGATCATCCTTCGACAGGCTCACGATGAGGTTCAGCCCTCTTACCGCTTCCCCTCGTCCTTGTCCTTCAGTTCGTCGACAATGGTGCCAAAATCGCTGGCTTCGTTGAAATTCTTGTAAACGGAGGCGAAGCGCACATAAGCCACGTGATCGAGGTTCTTCAGCGCCCCCATGATGGTTTCGCCCACCTGTTCGGAGGAAACCTCGGTCTCGCCCATGCTTTCGAGCTGGCTGACGATGCCGTTGATCAGACGTTCCACGCGCTCGGGCGAGACATCGCGCTTGCGCAGCGCCACCGAGACTGACCGCGCCAGCTTGTCGCGCTCGAAGGGCACGCGACGGCCCGAGCGCTTGATCACGGTCAATTCGCGCAGTTGCACCCGCTCAAACGTGGTGAAGCGACCGCCGCAGGCATCGCAGACGCGGCGACGGCGGATTGTGGTGTGGTCATCCGCTGGACGGCTGTCCTTCACCTGTGTTTCGAGGGAGCCGCAAAACGGGCAGCGCATCGCATCGCTCTTTCGGTTGACAGCGGGACGTAGGGGGACAGGTGTCGCGGGTCAACACAGGACCGGTCACCATCTCGCTACAGCGGCTTCACCTTGACTGCCGGGCGCTGCTTCCAGCGGTTGCGCAGCTTCTCGAGGTTGTCTCCCGCCTGCAAGCGGTTGCCGCGTTCCAGCAATTCTGTGACGTAGGTGTCGTAATCGACGCCTGCCGCTTCCGCGCGGGACAAACGGAACATCATGATGTCGTAAGGCGTCGACTTGCGGGCCAGTCGCAGTGCGGCCTTCCACTGGAAATAGATATTGGGATCACCATCCTCCCATTCCGAAACATGGTCGGGAGGGTCTTCCAGGGGTGGCCCGCCGTTGTGGTCGGGCGGAAGAGGTGGCTCTTTGTCAGGCATGATCTTGACTCTACTATAATAGAATTTATTCTATGATCATGGAAAAAGATCAAGAGGAAATGGCAACGGCCACCAACGATCAGGATGGCAGGCAAGACTTCGAATCCAGAATCGCTTCCCGCGTCAAGGCCCTTCGTGTCGCCGCAGGCTACACGATCGACGGGCTGGCGGAGAGGTCGGGCGTTTCGCGCGCCATGATTTCGAGGATCGAGCGCGGCGAGGCCAGCCCCACGGCGGTTCTGCTCGCCAGGCTGTCCAGCGCACTCGATGTTACACTGTCGAAACTGTTCCGTGACGAGGGCGAGGCGGGGCTGCTGGTGCGTGCAGCCACGCGGCCCTCATGGCGCGATCCCGCGACGGGTTATGTCCGCCGCAACGTATCTCCCGTTTCATCGCCGGTGGATATCGTGGACGTGACGTTACCGCCTGGTGCCAGGGTCACGCATGACAATGCGGTTCCATTGCACGTCACGCAGCTGGTCTGGGTATTCAGCGGGCAACTCACGATGCACGTCGATGGGGCCATCCATGTGCTGGGCCAAGGGGATTGCCTGCAGATGCGGCTGGATCAGCCCATCAGTTTCCAGAACCGGTCCGACCTTGATGTTCGATATGCCGTTTTGCTCGGGAGGAGCAACCGATGACAGTCACTATCCGGGCCGTTGATGCGGACGAGGCCCGTCGCCATCTGCCTGGCCTTTCGGCGCTGCTCGTGGATGCGGTGGCCCATGGTGCATCCGTCAATTTCATGGCGGGGTTTTCCCTGCGGGAAGCCGAAGAGTATTGGCTGAAGCAGATCGCAGGCCTTGCGGGCGGGGATCGCATCTGGCTTGTGGCAGAACAGGAAAGCAGGCTTGTCGGCACCGTGATGTGCGTGTTTGCGCCCCAGCCCAATCAGCCGTTTAGGGCGGATATCTCCAAGATGCTGGTGCATTCGGCGCAGCGGCGGCAAGGCATTGGCTCCTTGCTTCTAGCCGCCATCGAAGCCGCCGCGCTCAAGGCGGGCAAGACCATGCTGGTGCTTGATACGGGAGCGGGGGGCGCTGGTGACAGGCTGTACCGCCGCTCCGGCTGGACGGCCATCGGCTCGATCCCGAGTTATGCCTACACGACGGACGGTAGGCCTGAGGCCGCAACGTTTTTTTACAAGCAGCTGGCCCCGACGCCGGTGTGGAATCTGTCGAAGTTTCAATGATCCGCATCGGCTGCGCCGACAACTGCAACGTCAAATGGAGCACCAGAGACATCCACCGTCTTGAGAAGCTTCATGGCCGCGCCGTCAATGATGTGAATCTTGCCCTTTGACGGGTCTGTGACAACCACCATGCCGCCGCTCGCCGATATACGCGGCCTTGCTACCTGGAAGCCGCCCTCCATGCTGTAGGGTTCTGTCACAGCCAGGCTCAATTCCAGCTTGCCAGTCAGGGCATTGATGCGACGGAGCTGCCCTTCCTCGGTCATGACATAGCCGAGTGTGCCCAGCAGTGGATCACGCCCAAACGACATGCGTTTGGAAGGCAGCTGTACGAACATGAACCCTTTGCTGACAGGATCGATTACCACCATGCCGTCTGCGCCGAAGTCTCCAAGAAAAGAACGTACGGTTTGGCTGCCAAGCAGATTGCGGACCATGCGTTCTTTCGGCACGTTGTCCGGATAGGCGACCTTCTGGAAGCTGAACTTGCCTTTCTCGTCCGCAAGAAAAAGCACACCATCGGCACAGCCGAAGGCGCTGACTGAATCCAGTCGCGCTTCGCCATGGAGCCTTGGACACTCGGTCGACTTGATGAGGGAGGTTCCGTCTCTTCTGACAACATCAATACCCACCGGCGCACCCTTGGCCTCCGTCGGGTGCGGAACTGACATGGCGAAATGGCCGCGCAATGGTGCAGCCAGTCCGTGGTGCGGGGACGCTGTCCTGATCGTCGTAATTCTCGGCTTGCCGCCAGCAATTGCGCTCTCCTCGACGATCTGAGCGCTGCCAGTCTCATCAAAGAAAAACGCTGCCGATCCAAGGCCATAGTTCACGTGGGACGGCTTGCCGCCTGTGAAGCCGGCATCAAGCAAACGTGGTGCTTTCACCTCGACGTCAAAGTGATCGCCGTGCGACACCGTGCTGATGCCACTGTCGAAGACATTGATCCGGCCCTGCTGGCCCTGGGTGACGTAAATCATGCGTCCGCTTGTGTTTGGCTTCAGGCGCGCCGGACCCTCGACGCCGTAATGCCCAATCGCCTTGCCCGTGGGGAGCTCGATCAATGTCAGCTTGCCGTTGGCATGATCTGCGACCAGTGCCCGAAAAGTGGCTTTGTCAGCGCTGTGTGCAGACGTCATTGAGAGCGCCAGCGTAAAGGCGGCAAGGCGAAGTTTCATGATTTCTCCAAAAATGTTATGTTATACTATAACGTTTGAAGCACGAATTGAATTGGCTTGCAAGCCTCCCGGCTCAAGCCAGAGGGGAGATTGACGAAAAGACCTCGTCGATCACTGCCTTCGCCGCTGCAACCGGATCATCCGCCTGCGTGATCGGTCGGCCCACCACGAGATGATCCGCACCTGCCCGCATGGCGTCACCCGGCGTCATCACGCGCTTCTGGTCGCCGCTGGCTGAGCCTGCAGGGCGCACGCCAGGCGTGATGATCTTCAAGGCGTGCCCCACGGTTTCACGCACCGAACCGATCTCCAGCGGCGAACACACCAGACCTGCCGCATGGTTCTCCTGTGCCTGTCGTGCCCTGCGGCGCACGAGATCGGCGATGCCCATGCCGTAGCCTGAACGGGCCGCATCGTCCTCACTCATCGAGGTCAGCACGCTGACACCCAAAATGCCGAGACTGGAGCCTTTCACGCCAAGTGCGGCTGCAGCCAGCGTCTGGGGATAGGCGTGGACAGTCATGAACGTCGCGCCCGTTCCAGCAATCTGCGCCGTGGCGCGTTCAACTGTGTTGGGAATGTCATGCAGTTTGAGGTCGAAGAACACCTTCTTGCCAGCACGGATCAGACGTTCACCCAAGGGGATGCCCCCGATATAGGCGAGTTCCATGCCGATCTTGTAGAACGTGACGCTGTCGCCAAGCTGCTCGACCATGCGCTCGGCCTCGGCGATGCCTGGCATGTCAAGCGCGACAATAACGCGGTCACGGGCATCGGACATTGGCAGCTCCTCACTTGCGGGGAGCGCCGGATCAGCTCACCCGCGTCGCTTTAGGGCGAAGCGGGCAAGGGATCAACATGCGTTTGGGATCAACATCCGTTTGGGATCAACATGCGTGGTCAATATGCATTCTTGGTGTTGAGCAGCGACACGGGGGTCATTGCGAGGATGTAGAGGTCCATCCAGATCGACCAGTTGTCGATATACTGGATATCGAACTCCACCCGGCGTTGCAGTTTTTCCTCGGTGTCGGTCTCGCCGCGCCAGCCGTTGATCTGGGCAAGGCCGGTGATGCCGGGCTTCATGCGGTGGCGGGCATAGTAGCCATCCACCACTTCGTTGTAGATGCGCGTGCCAGCCTTGGCCTGCGTCGCGTGCGGGCGGGGGCCGACGAGGGACAGTTCACCCTTCAGCACATTGAAGAGCTGCGGCAGTTCATCGAGCGAGGTCTTGCGGATGAAGCGCCCGACGGGCGTGACACGCGGATCATCCTTGGTCACCAGTTTCACGGCCTTGGCATCGCACATGTCGGTGAACATCGAGCGGAACTTGTAGACCTCGACGAGCTGATTGTTGAAGCCATGGCGCTTCTGCTTGAACAGCACAGGGCCTTTCGAGGTGCATTTCACGGCGCAGGCAACAGCCAGCATGACAGGCGCAAGCAGCACGATGGCAAGTGCTGCGATCACGCGATCCTCGACCTCCTTCACGGCCCAGCCCCAATCGGACAGCGGTTTGTCGAACACTGCGAGGAAAGGCACGTCGCCGATATAGCTGTAGGCGCGAGGACGCAGACGAAGCTTGCTTTGATGGGCGCTGATGCGGACATCGATAGGCAGCACCCACAGTTTCTTCATGAGCTGGAGAATGCGTTCCTCTGCCGTCGATGGCAGCGTCACGATGAGCAGGTCAATGTCCTCTGCGCGGCAAAAATCGGTCATCTCCTCGAAGGTGCCCAGCACGCGGTAGCGATCCACAGGGTTGGACGAGCGGTCCTTCATGCGGTCGTCGAACACGCCGCACACTTTGATTCCTGCAGACCGCGAACGACGCAATTGCAGGATCAGCTCTTCCGCGGGGCGGCCGCCGCCAACGATCACTGCGCGGCGCGTCAAGCGTCCTGCCTGCATCCAGCGCGTGGTCTGCCAGGATATGGCAATGCGTGACAGCACCATCGCCACCAATACCAGCATGAACCAGGTGGCCAGGTATTGACGCGGTACCGCCGCTTCCAGGCCACCGAGATAGATGATCCCGATCAAGCCACCAAAAGCGGCCATGAGGCCGCCCACAACGCGTGCGCATTGCCGTACCGTATGGCCAAGTGCTGCAATCGTGTAGGCCCAGAACCGCTGCAAGGCGAAGAGCACCGCGCCTGACATCAGCACGCCCAAAAGCAGCGGCGACCATGCCATGCCCTGCGTGGCGTATGGCAATACTGCCGCCGCACACAGCGCCGAGGCCACAACGATGACAGTGTCGATCATGGCGACACCGGCGACCAGCATCGGCTGATCGATAGGGTCAGCGGCAGTGGTTTTCGGTTCAGCGGCAGGGGTGGGCGACATCAGACATTCCAGGGCAAGATGATCTTGCAGTGAGGACGCTACCGGAGAATGCCTGAGGGAGGTTTAATGGAATTGGTTAAACCGTTGGTAACCCTGGCCCAAAGCGCAAGACAGGGGTGGAAGCTTGCCGCCATTTGCTCTAAAGCGCCCCTCTTTGCATGAAGATCGGATGATTTTATCAATGCGCGCCTTGCAACTCCACGGTGACCGGGATCTGCGTCTTGTCGAGATGGAGGAACCATCGGCTCCTGCTCCCGGCGAGGTCCAGATCGCAGTCAGCCACGTCGCGCTGAACCATATCGACGTCTGGGGTTTCAGGGGCATGGCCTTTGCCAAGCGCCAGATGCCGCTCGTGGTGGGCGCGGAAGGGTCAGGCCGTATCGCGGCCGTCGGAGCAGGCGTCACCGCCTTCAAGCCGGGCGACCGCGTGACGATGTATGGTGCGCTGACCTGCGGCGAGTGCCGCAACTGCAAGGCAGGCATCGACAACCTCTGCGAGGATGTGAAGGGCGTCTACGGCTTCCATATCCACGGCTTCGCCCGTGAGAAGCTAAACATGCCGGCGCGTCTCGTGGTGAAAGTGCCCGATGGGGTGCAACAGGCTGATGCGGCCTGCGCGGGCATCGCGTTCGGAACCACGCAGCACATGCTGTTCGACAATGCCAAGCTTCTGCCGGGTGAATCGGTTCTGGTTCATGCAGGTGGCTCGGGCATCGGCACCGTGGCGATCAAGATGGCGAAGGCCATCGGCTGCACCGTGATCACCACGGTGGGTGATGACGAGAAGGGCGTGAAGGCGAAGGCGCTCGGCGCAGATCACGTCATCAATTACCGGACGGAGCGCTTCGAGGGCGAAGTGCGCCAATGGACCAAGCGCAACACACGCATGGTCGGCGTCGACGTGGTTTTCGAACACGTGGGTGCGGACACCTGGAACGGTTCGCTGCTGTCGATGAAGAAGGGCGGTCGCCTCGTGACCTGCGGTTCGACCTCGGGCATCAGCGCCACCATGAACCTGATGCAGCTGTTTCAGCAGCAATACCGCATCTTCGGCTCGTTTGGCTGCCGAATCGAGAACATCGGCCAGAGCCTGGACAAGATGGCGGCGGGCATCACGCCGGTGATCGACACGGTTTTTCCGGTGGCCGACCTGGAGAAGGGGATCGAGCGTCTGGAAAGCCGGAAAGTGTTCGGAAAGATACTCGTCGCGTTCTGATCGCCCTCAACAGCAGACCTGCCATCTGCCTGACTGAGTTGCCCGCAGCCGCCAACCGTGATATCGCGCCGCACAATCGAGCGATCGCCGGTTCTGCCGCCGATCGCTCTCTGTCTTTTCAAGACGCTCCCGTTTCAGGACATATCCGATGGAAATCCGCAATATCGCCATCATCGCGCACGTCGATCACGGCAAGACGACGCTGGTGGACAAGCTTCTGGGCCAGTCCGGCTCGTTCCGCGAGAACGCCCGCATCATCGAGCGCGTGATGGATTCGAACGACCTCGAAAAGGAACGCGGCATCACCATCATGGCGAAATGCACCTCCGTCGAGTGGAAGGGCACGCGCATCAACATTGTCGACACACCGGGCCACGCCGATTTCGGTGGCGAGGTGGAGCGCATTCTCAACATGGTGGACTCGGCTATCGTGCTTGTCGATGCCGCTGAAGGCCCGATGCCGCAGACCAAATTCGTTGTCGGCAAGGCGCTGAAGCTGGGCCTGCGTCCCATCGTTGCAATCAACAAGGTAGACCGCCCCGATGCGCGCCATGTGGAAGTCATCAACGAGGTGTTCGACCTCTTTGCGGCCCTTGATGCCAATGACGACCAGCTTGATTTCCCCATCCTCTATGGCTCAGGCCGCGAAGGATGGATGAATGTGGCGGCTGAAGGCCCGAAGGATCAGGGCCTCGCTCCGCTGTTCGATCTCGTGCTCAAGCATGTGCCGCTGGCCAAGACCGAGCCGGGCGCCTTCCGCATGATCGGCACGCTCCTGGAAGCCAATCCGTTCCTCGGGCGCATGATCACCGGCCGCGTGATGTCAGGCACCATCAAGCCGAACCAGAACATCAAGGTGCTGGGGCAGGATGGTTCCATCGTCGAAACCGGACGTATTTCCAAGATTCTGGCGTTTCGTGGTGTCGAGCGTCAGCCCATCGAAGAGGCTGTCGCAGGCGACATCGTTGCGATTGCAGGCCTTTCCAAAGGATCAGTGGCCGATACATTCTGCGCGCCGGAAATCACCGAGGCGATGAAGGCCCAGCCCATCGATCCGCCCACCGTGACCATGAGCTTCATCGTCAATGACAGCCCGCTGGCCGGTACGGAGGGTGACAAGGTGACAAGCCGCGTCATCCGCGATCGCCTGCTCAAGGAAGCGGAAGGCAATGTGACGCTGAAGATCGAGGAAAGCACCGACAAGGATGCCTTCCATGTTTCAGGCCGTGGCGAGTTGCAGCTCGCCATCCTGATCGAAACCATGCGCCGCGAGGGTTTCGAAATGGCAATGTCGCGTCCGCGCGTCGTGATGAAGAAGGATAATGCCACAGGCCAGACGCTGGAGCCGATCGAAGAAGTGCTGATCGACGTGGATGAGGAATATTCCGGCGTGGTCATCCAGAAGATGTCGGAGCGCAAGGCCGACATGCTGGAAATGAAGCCATCGGGCGGCAACCGCCTTCGTCTGGTCTTCCACGCGCCAACGCGCGGGCTGATCGGCTACCAGTCGGAACTCCTGACCGACACGCGTGGCACTGCGGTGATGAACCGGTTGTTTCACGCCTATGAGCCCTACAAGGGAGAGATGGCGGGCCGCAACAACGGCGTCCTCATCTCGAATGATGCTGGCGAAGCCGTGGCCTATGCCATGTGGAACCTCGAAGACCGTGGTGCAATGATGATCGAACCGGGCTGGAAGGTCTATCAGGGCATGATCATCGGCATCCACAACCGCGACAACGATCTTGAAGTGAACATCCTGAAAGGCAAGAAGCTCACCAACGTCCGCGCCGCCGGCAAGGACGAAGCGGTGCGCCTGACGCCGCCGATCCGCATGACGCTGGAAAAGGCGCTGGCCTGGATCCAGGATGACGAACTGGTGGAAGTGACGCCGAAATCGATCCGTATCCGCAAAACCTATCTCGACCTCAATGATCGCAAGCGCTTCAGCAAGCAGAAGGAAGCGCTGGCCAGCTGACACCGTTTGGAAAAAGGGGCTGTTGCCCTCCCTGCGCCCTCACCCTGAGCCTGTTGAAGAGTCGAGAACGCGCGACGATCCTCGATCCTTCGACAAGCTCAGGATGAGGGTTTTTGCCACTGCGCAGCGTTCAAGAAGTTTCGATTCTTTGGCGCTGTGACCGCTCATCAGCACTCACAGCAGGATCGAGCGATCAACCTGGCTGATGTCGGTCCTGCCGCAAAACGCCATTGTCACATCCAGTTCCTTGTGGATGATCTCCAGCGCCTTGGTGACGCCTGCCTGGCCCATGGCCCCCAGGCCATAGAGGAAGGCGCGGCCAATCATCGTGCCGCTGGCTCCAAGCGCCACGGCCTTGAGCACATCCTGCCCGCTGCGAATGCCGCCATCCATCCAAATCTCGGTCTTGCTGCCTGAAAGCGCTTCGGCGATGGCAGGCAGAGCAGAAATGGACGAGGGTGCGCCATCGAGCTGCCTGCCGCCGTGATTGGACACGATGATGGCATCAGCGCCGTGCTTGACAGCGAGCCTGGCGTCTTCCGCGTCGAGAATGCCCTTGAGCACGAGCTTGCCGCCCCAACGCTCCTTGATCCAGCTCAAGTCGTCCCAGGTCAGGCTTGGGTCGAACTGCTGGGCGGTCCAGGCCGAAAGGGAGGCCATGTTCTCGATGCCCTTCACGTGGCCCACGATGTTGCGGAACTCACGCCGCTTGGTGCCCAGCATGGCCATGCACCATTGTGGCTTGGTCATCATGTTGAGGATGTTGGGAATGGTGAGCTTTGGCGGAGCGGACAGGCCGTTGCGGATGTCCTTGTGGCGTTGCCCTAGCACTTGCAGATCCAGTGTCACCACTAGGGCCGAGCAGCCTGCCGCCTTGGCGCGGTCGATCAGGCGGCCCACGAAATCCCGATCGCGCATGACATAGAGCTGAAACCAGAACGGCTTCGAGGTATTTTCCGCCACATCCTCGATGGAGCAGATGCTCATGGTGGAGAGGCAGAAGGGCACACCGAAGGCTTCCGCCGCCTTTGCCGCGAGGATTTCGCCATCGGCGTGCTGCATTCCCGTCAGTCCGGTTGGAGCTAGGGCCACTGGCATGGCCACGTCCTGACCGATCATCGTTGTGCGCACCGACCGCTTCTCGATGTTGACCGCCACCCGTTGCCGTAGCCGAATCGCAGCAAAATCGCTCTCGTTTGCGCGATAGGTCGATTCGGTCCAGGAGCCTGAGTCTGCATAGTCGTAGAACATGCGTGGCACGCGCCGCTCTGCAAGTTTCCGCAAATCCTCGATTGTTGTGATGACGGGCATCATGGCGCTCCGGTCGGTTGCATGTGACGGTCACTTCTGGACCCCGGCGCATGACCGATGTCAACCCGATGTGTTCGCCGAGGGCTGTCTTTCCGTCCAAAACAGCGTATCGAAAGCCGTGTCGGAACAGCGGATAGCGGTTCAAGGAAAACATGCACGATCTCATCATCATCGGTGGCGGAATCAATGGCTGCGGCATCGCCAGGGATGCCGCCGGGCGTGGCCTTTCGGTCTGGCTGTGCGAAATGAATGATCTCGCCAGCGGCACGTCGTCCTGGTCCACGAAGCTCATCCATGGTGGCCTGCGCTATCTGGAGTATTACGAGTTTCGGCTGGTACGCGAGGCGTTGATGGAGCGCGAGGTCATCTGGTCCATCGCGCCGCATATCGTGCATCCCCTGCGCTTCGTGCTGCCCCACCATAAAGGCTTGCGCCCGGCTTGGCTGCTGCGCCTTGGCCTGTTCCTCTATGACAATATCGGCGGGCGCAAGAAGCTGCCAGCGACCCGCACGCTTGATCTGGCGACCGATGCCGTGGGCAAGCCGCTGAAGGCGGGCCTCTATTCTAAGGCTTTCGAATATTCCGATTGCTGGGTGAATGACGCAAGGCTGGTAGCGCTGAACGCCCGCGATGCCGCTGACCGCGGCGCTGTGATCAACACACGGACGAAGGCGATCTCTGCCACCCGCGAGGCCGATGGCTGGACATTGACGGTCGAGCACGCCGACAGCGGCAAGACGGAGACCGTACGCGGCAAGGTGCTGATCAATGCCGCCGGCCCCTGGGTCGCGGATGTGCTGACCGGTGCCTTGCGCTCCAATGCCGGTGCCAAGGTGCGCCTGGTGCAGGGATCGCATATCGTGGTCCGGCGGATGTTCGAGCACGACCGCTGCTACATTTTCCAGAATGCCGACGGGCGCATCATCTTCGCCATTCCCTACGAGGGCGAGTTTACGCTGATCGGCACGACCGACCAGGACTACCAGGGCGATCCGGCCAAGGTTGCAATCAGCGAAAGCGAGATCGCGTATCTCTGCGCTGCCGCCAGCGAGTATTTCACCCGTCCCGTCACCAAGGCCGACGTGGTGTGGACATATTCCGGCGTACGACCACTGTATGATGACGGTGCGAGCGAGGCGAAGGCGGCGACACGCGACTACGTCTTCGATGTGGACGAAACGCCTGGGCTGGCGCCGCAGCTTTCGATCTTCGGCGGCAAGATCACGACCTACAGGAGGCTGGCGGAATCCGTGCTTGACCGGCTGGCGAAGCATCTTCCAGGAGAGAGTGGTGCCAACAAGGGCTGGACGGGCAAGGCGGCCTTGCCGGGCGGCGATTTTCCGACGGACGGGCGTGATGCGTTGGCTGGTGCGCTGAGGAAGGATTACCCCTTCCTGTCCGAGGCCGAAGCTGCGCGTCTGGCGCGTAGTTATGGAACCAAATCGCGCGTGTTCCTTGGGCAGGCACGTGCATCAGCCGATCTTGGCTGCTGGTTCGGCGTGCTGTCCGAGGCGGAAGTGCGCTATCTCATCCAACACGAATGGGCTGTCACGGCGGAGGATATCCTGTGGCGGCGCTCCAAGCTTGGGCTGCATCTGGCACAGGCCGACCAGCAGGCGCTGGCGGAGTGGCTCATGGCTGCCAACAGTCACATGGCATGATGCGCGGGGAGGCGATCCCGGTCGAGACCGACATCGTCCTGCTCGGCGCGGGACATGCCCATGTCCAGGTGATCCGTGCTTTCGGCATGGAGCCGCAGTCAGGCGTGCGGCTGACGGTCATTGTCGACCGTCTCCTGGCACCGTATTCCGGTATGCTGCCGGGCTGTATTGCAGGAGATTATACGGCGGATGAGATCCACATTGACGTGCTCCGACTTGCCAGACAGGCGGGGTGCAGGCTGATTCATGCGTCCGCCACTGGTCTCGACCGGACGAGCAAGCATGTGCTTTTCGCCGACAGACCGCCGCTGGCCTATGACTTGCTCTCGATCAATGTGGGGATCACGCCTGACCTTTCGCAGATCAAGGGGGCCTCGGACCATGCCGTTCCGGTCAAGCCGATCGCAGGCATCCTCGGTCGTCTGGAACGGGCTGAGGCGGCAGTACGGAGCCTCCCGAGGCCCGCAAGCCTGGCGATCATCGGCGGCGGCGCCGCCGGCATCGAACTGGCGCTCGCACTCGACCAGCGCAACCGCAAGCTTTCCCGCTTTCCTTCCCAGATCACACTGATTGCAGGTGGTGGCCTGGCACCGTCACTCAATCCGGGCGTACAGCGGCGTGTGCGGCGGGCGTTGTCGGCGGCAGGCATTACCGTGATCGAAAGCGACAGGGGAGTCGCCATCGAGCCTGATGCGGTGATACTGGCCAGCGGGCGGCTTATCGTGAACGATGTCGCCTTCGTGTCGACCCATGCAAGGCTGCCGGGGTGGCTTTCAGAGACCGATCTGGAGAAAGCTGCGAACGGCGGAATTGCAGTACGCTCCACTCTGCAAAGCGCCGACGACCAGGCAGTGTTCGCAGCGGGAGACTGCGCCACCATGCTGAACGATCCACGCCCCAGGGCAGGTGTTTTCGCCGTGCGGCAAGGGCCATTTCTGGCGCACAACCTGATGGCCGCCGCACGGGGCGAGCGGCTGAAGGACTATCGCCCGCAGCGCGATTTCCTCACGCTCCTGCGGATCGGCGAAGGCACCGCCATTGCCGGCCGGGGACGCTATTTTTCCACCGAAGGGGCCTGGGTCTGGCGCTGGAAAGACCGCATCGACCGTGCCTTCATGGCGATGTTCAGGGTTGCCGATGCGGATCCTTCGGATGACGCCAGCGCCATGCGCTGCGGTGGGTGCGCCGCCAAGGTTGGTCCGGAGCCGCTTGTGGCGGCATTGTCGCGCCTGCCTCCGCCCTTGGCGCATCCGGACATCGTCATCGGCCTTGATGCACCGGATGATGCGGCTTTGATCCGCTGGCATGGCAAGGCTGATCTGGTGCAGACCGTGGATCAATTCCGTGCCTTCATCGACGATGCCTATCTGTTCGGTCGGATTGCAGCCAACCATGCGCAGAACGATATTTATGCCATGGGAGCGGAAACGCACCACGCCCTGGCGCTTGCAACCGTGCCACATGGCAAGTCCGAGAAGGTTGCTGAGTCACTGTTTCAGATGCTTGCAGGCGCCCGCAGGACGCTCGATGCGACGGGTTGTGTGCTGGCGGGCGGGCACAGCAGCGAGGGCGAAAGCCTCGCCCTAGGGCTTGCCGTCAGTGGACGCCTGAGCGGGCCAGCTATCTTGAAGCGGGGCGGCAAGGTGGGCGACTGCCTGATCCTTTCCAAGGCGCTGGGCTCAGGCATCGTGTTTGCTGCGGATATGCGGGCATCGGCTCCGGCCTTTGTCGTCGAAGCCATGCTGGGCGAGATGCTGATCTCCAATGCCGAAGCAGGGCGCATCCTGCGGCAGCATGGGGCCAAGGCGATGACCGATGTCAGCGGGTTCGGCCTTGCCGGGCATCTCGCGGAGCTGCTGCCAACGGACGCAGGAGCTGTGCTCAAGCAGGAGAGATTGCCGCTTTCCGCTGGGGTCATGGAGTTGGCGCAGAAGGGCTTTGCCTCAAGCCTGCTGCCGGAAAACAGGCGCTTGATCCGCCATCTTGCCGATGCATCTGGCCTCTCCGAAGCGCTGTTGGCCATCCTCTTTGATCCGCAGACAGCGGGAGGACTGCTTGCCGCCGTATCGCCCGAACACGCCGAAGGTGCCGTGGCTGCCTTGCGGCAGGTCGGCTACATGCGGGCGGCGATTATCGGCTCGCTTGTTCACGGCGCAGGCATTCGTCTGGCCTGAAGCGATGATTCCGGTGCGGCAATGGCGGTTTGTCTCGGCCTGCCCAGGACCAACAGCATGGCTCCAAGCCCGAACATTGCCACAACGGTCGGGATTCGCAGAAGCGTGACGAGCAGCGGATCCCACAGCAGGGGATGGATATTGCTGGCAATGGCCGGGCCGACCGCCGGAAACTGGCGGGGCAGCAACCATGCAATCGCTGATTCCAGACTGGTCATGCCCAAGAAGCCATCGGCGATGCCGCGCGCTCCGTCCACGACTCCGGCAGCCATGGCGGCGGCCAGTGCCACGAATCCCATGAGGCGGACAGAGGGTCGAAGCATGTGCGTGGATTTCCGATCTGCGGTGCAGCACAAGGATGCGAAGAGCGTCAGCAATGGCGACCAGTGCTTGTCATAGCGAATAGAGCTTGGCATAGCGAACAGAGCTTGCAATTGAAAGCCGCCCCCCCCATAAGCGCCACCGACGGAGAGATGGCCGAGTGGCTTAAGGCGCCCGCTTGGAAAGCGTGTGTAGGGGTAACTCTACCGAGGGTTCGAATCCCTCTCTCTCCGCCATTTTACACTTTCATAAACCTCAGAACGGTTTCGATCACGCTGGCGCGACGCTTGGTGCGATGGGCTTCAACCGCCATGTCATGACCGAACACCTGCAGGATGCTGGCACGGTTCGAGACATTGTAGAAGCTCAGAGCGCTGATGGTCAGATGGATGTCGACGGGGTCGATGTCGGTGCGAAATACGCCTTCTGCCATGCCGCGCACACACAGGTTGCGCATGACATTCATGGCCGAGCTGTTGAGCATTCCGATCTTGGCCGACAGCTTCAGGTGCCGGGCATGGTGGATGTTCTCGACCATGACGAGCCGAACGAAATCCGGGTGGTCGGCATGATAGTCGAAGGTGAAGCCGGTAAGGGTGGCCAAGGCATCCAGGGCGGGCAAGGCCGCAAGATCGAGTGACCGCTCCAGGCCGCGAATGCCGGCATAGGCGTCTTCCAGCACGGCAAGGTAAAGCCCTTCCTTGTCGGTGAAATAATAGTAGATCATGCGCTTCGAGGTTGCCGTTCGTGCCGCAATCTCGTTGATGCGTGCGCCGCTCAATCCATGCTCAACGAATTCCGCCTTCGCAACATCGAGGATGTTGCGGCGAACACCTTCGGGATTCTGGGTCCATGCACCAACACCGGTCCGCCCTTTCCGTATCGCTGAGGTTGGCCTTTGTGCTGACATGGTTTGCTCGGTTTCGCTGATTGGGAGATCGGCCAACGGCTTGTCATGAGTCTCGGAAGCAGTCATTTGACAAAAGTAACCATCTGGTCCAATTTGTCCAGACCAAAGAAGCCGCAACCCGGAACAGGCGACGCTTCGCAAGGATCAGATCGCGCAAAATTCCGCGAAAAACAGGGGAAGGAACAATCATGAGCATGACACTGAACCGCCGCACACTGAACCGCCGCGCACTGCTTCAGGGCGCAACCGCTGCCGCTGCGACACTCGCTGCTGGCATCTCCCCTGCCGCCGCACAGGGCGTGACGCTGCGCCTCTCGACACCTGCCTCGCCGACCGACCAGCGATCGCTGGCGATGACCGAAGTGTTTGGCCCGGCGGTGAAAGACTTTGCGACGTTCCAGCCGCATTTCAACGCCACATTGTTCAAGCAAGGCACGGAGCTTGAGGCCATCGCACGCGGCAATCTCGAGATGTCGATTGCTTCGCCGCAGGAGCTGGCGACACTGATCCCGGCCTGGTCGATCTTCACGGCAGGCTATCTGCTCCGCGACGCCGATCACCAGACCAAGGTTTTTTCCAATTCCCTGATGGACGGCCTCAAGAAGGAGACGGAGGACAAGCTGGGCATCAAGTTGCTGTCCGTGATGTATCTTGGTCGCCGCCAGGTGAATCTGCGCACCGAGAAGGAAGTGAAAACCCCGGCCGATCTCGCCGGGATCAAGATGCGAATGCCGAATACTGAAGCCTGGCTGTTCCTCGGAACGGCCCTGGGCACCAATCCTGTGCCGCTGGCCTTCACTGAAGTCTACACTGCGCTGCAGTCCGGTGCGGTCGATGGCCAGGACAATCCGCTACCGACGGTGCGCGACTCGCGCTTCTACGAGGTGACCAAGCAGGTCGTCCTGACCAGCCATCTCGTTGACCAGAACTATATCGCGCTCTCGAAGCGGGTCTGGGACCGCTTCACGCCTGCCCAGCAGGCTGTGATCCAGAAGGCATCCGATGATGCGGCAGAGCAGGGTCGCAAGCGGCAACTCGCGCTGGAAACTGAGCTTGAGGCCTTCCTGAGGGAAAAGGGCTTGAAGGTCTACACGCCAGACCTCGATTCCTTCCGCAAGAAGGTCCAGGCCGATTATCTCGCCTCCAAGTTCGCCAAGGATTGGCAGCCTGGCATGATCGAGAAAATCAACGCAGTTCGCTGATCGATCATGGCCAAGGGTCGCGGATGGAGGACACGACGATGGACAAGATGCGCGCGCGGCTTGAAACTGTGGCGCTGGACATTGCCGCGATCATGCTTGGGGCCCTGTTCATCGTCTTCCTGATGCAGATTGCCGCCCGTTATCTTTTCAACGCTCCCCTGCTGTGGACGCTGGAAGCCTGCCTGACACTCTGGCTTTGGGTGGTCTTCTGGGGTGGCGCTTTCATCCTGCGGGAGAAGGATCACGTGCGGTTCGACGTGCTCTACGAAGTTGTCGGGCTGCGCACCCGACGCGCCTTCGCCTTCGTCAGCGCGGTGGCGCTGGGCGGCGGCTTCCTGGCCGCCCTGCCGGCGACCTGGAGCTACATATCCTTTTACCAGATCAAGCGCAGTTCTGTGATTGGTATCCGGCTCGATATCGTCTTCAGCATCTATGCGATTTTCGCCATCGCCCTCATCATCCGCTATTTCTGGCGGGCCTACCTGATCATGCGGGGCGCGGACCCTGATGTGCTTGATGCACGAGAAGCGCAGGACGGGAGAGCCATCCAGTGAGTATGGCACTGATTTCCTGCCTGATGACGCTGATCGCGCTTGCGACCATCGGCTCACCCATTGCTTTGTCCATGATCGTTTCTGCAGTGGTCTATCTGGCGGTAAAAGGTCAGGATTTGGGCCTTGCCGCCGAACAGATCATTCAGGGACTCTATGACAGCTTCGTCATCCTGGCGATTCCGCTGTTCATCGTGGCCGCCAACTTCATGAACGCGGGTACGATTTCCGAACGGCTGACGCATTTCTGCCTGGCCATCGTCGGGCGTCTGCGCGGCGGCATGGGGCATGTCAATGTGGTGACCAGCCTGATCTTCGCTGGCATGTCCGGCTCTGCTGTCGCCGACGTGGTGGGCATGGGCAAGATGTCCATCGACATGATGATCAAGGACAACCGCTATCCCCTGGGCTACGCGGCCGCAATCACAGCGGCGACAGCGGTGATCGGGCCGATCATTCCACCCTCGATCCCGATGGTGCTCTATGCGATCGTTTCCGATGCCTCCATCGGCTATCTCTTCCTGGGCGGAGTTATGCCCGGACTGCTGATGACTGCGGCAATGATGGCGCTCAATTCCTACATGGCACACAAGATGAATGTGCCACTGGAAGAGCCCGTTCCGCTGAGAGAAATCCCTGCCATTACGTTTCGGGCGCTTCCGGCGCTGCTGATGCCTGTCATCCTGCTCACCGGCATTTATGGCGGGGCGACAACACCGACCGAGGCTGCGGCCATCGCGGCGGCCTATGCCTTCTTCGTCGCGGCCTTCTTCTACCGCGCCCTCAGTTTCGACACGATCCGCCGGGTGATGCATGAGAGCGCGCGCTCCTCGGCCTCGGTCGGTCTGATCATCGGGTCGGCGCTGATCTTCAACTATATCGTGGCCAGCGAGAACATCCCGGCACAGGTCGCTACAGCCATGAAGGGTGTCGAAATCGCGCCCATGGCGTTCTTGCTGCTGCTGAATCTGCTCTTCCTCGTGCTGGGCTGCCTGCTTGATGCTTCAACGATCATTCTCGTCATCATTCCGATCTTCATCCCGACAGTGAAGGCGCTGGGCATCGATCTGGTTTATTTCGGCGTTGTCGCCGTGGTCAATTGCATGATCGGGTTGATTACGCCTCCTTATGGCGTATTGCTGTTCGTGCTCAACGCCGTCACCGGCGTGCCATTGCGAGTGATCATCAAGAATATATGGCCGTGGGTCTGGACGCTGGTCGCCTCACTCATGCTAATGATTTTCTTCCCTGAAATCGTGCTCTGGCTGCCGAAACAATTCGGCTACCAGGGTTGATGGTGCCCGTCATGACCGCTCCCCTGATCTTTGTTCTCAATGGCCCCAATCTCAATCTCCTGGGCAAACGGCAGCCCGAGATTTACGGGCGGGAAACGCTTGCCGATGTCGAGCGGGAGTGCCGTGAGGTGTCGACCGCCCACGGCCTCGCCATGCGCTTCCATCAATCGAACCGCGAATACGAGATCATCGACTGGATACACGAGGCCCGTGATGTGGCTGGTGGGATCGTGATCAACCCCGGTGCCTTCACCCATACCTCCGTGGCGATCCTCGACGCACTCAACACCTTCGACCACCCGGTGATCGAGGTGCATATCTCGCAGGTCCACAAGCGCGAGGCGTTCCGCCATCATTCCTACGTATCGCACAGGGCCGATGCCGTGATGGCGGGCTTCGGCACCCAAGGCTACAGCCTCGCACTGCTCAGGATGGCGCGCCTGCTTGCGCCGAAAACCTAAGCGATCACGAATGAGCGGCGTTGCCTCGATCTCTGTCATGGGTGCGGGGCTGATCGGGAGCCGCCATCTTGCGCACATCATTGCGGAGCCAACCGCTCAGGTGCATTCCGTGATCGATCCATCCGATGCCGGTCGCGCGGCTGCGGCTGTTGCTGGAGCACCGTGGTTCCCGGATTTTCCGACCATGCTGGCCGCAGGCAAACCCGATGGCGTGATCATTGCCACACCCAACCGGCTGCACGTGCCGCATGGGCTGGCGGCCATCGCGGCGGGTCTGCCGACACTTGTCGAGAAGCCGCTGGCTGATTGCGCCACAGGCGGCGAGGCGCTCGTGGCTGCGGCCCGCACGGCAGGCGTGCCCCTGCTGACTGGCCATCACCGGCGGCACAACCCCATGGTGCAGCGCGCCAAGGCCATCATCACATCGGGCAAGCTTGGCAGGATCGTCTCGGTCCATGGCTTCTTCTGGTTGATGAAGCCGGATGACTATTTCGATATCCCGTGGCGGCGGGAGATCGGCGCGGGGCCGGTGATGATGAACCTGATTCACGACATTGACCTGCTGAGGCATTTCTGTGGCGAGATCATTGAGGTGCAGGCATTCCAGTCCAATGCGGTGCGCCAGCACGCGGTGGACGAGACCACGGCCGTGATCCTGCGCTTTGCCAACGGCGCGTTGGGTACGATGAACATCAGCGACACGATCGTCGCTCCCTGGAACTGGGAGCAGACAACAGGTGAGAATCCGGCCTATCCGCATACCGATCAGACCTGCCTGTTCATTGGTGGCACCCATGGCTCACTGGCCATTCCACGCCTCGAACTCTGGTCGAACGAAACGCTGCGCAGTTGGTGGGAACCATTCAAAACCGAGCGCAGCATCGCCTCCGATGCCGACCCGCTGCGTTGCCAGATCCAGCAGTTCGTCCGCGTCATTCGCGGCGAGGAGGAGCCGCTGGTTTCAGGCGGAGAGGGCTTGAAGACGCTCAAGGTGATCGACGCGGTGCAACGTGCCGCAAGAACCGGCGACAAGGTCACGGTGGATTGATCATGCTCGACGGCAATACCCGTATCATCGCCCATCTCGGCTATCCCACGGCAAGCTTCAAGGCGCCGATGATCTACAATCCCTATTTCGAGAGTATCGGGATCAATGCCTGTGTGGTGCCGATGGGCGTGAGGGCGGAGGATTTTGCCACTGCCCTGCCGACGATCTTCGGCTTCAGCAATATCCATGGCGCGTTGATCACGATGCCGCACAAGATCTCGGTGACGACACGGCTCGACGAGGTTTCCACGGCGGTGAAAATCGCCGGAGCGTGCAATGCCGTGCGGCGTCGGGCGGATGGCGCACTGATTGGCGACATGTTCGATGGCGAGGGATTTGTGCGCGGAATGCTGCGCAAAGGGCGCATCGTGCGCGGTGCGCGCGCGCTGGTTGTTGGATCGGGAGGCGTTGGATCGGCCATCGCCGCATCACTTGCGGGCTCCGGCCTTGCCGCGATTGGTCTCTACGACACCAGCGACGATGCCATGATGGGCCTCGCAGGCCGCTTGAATGCGCACTATCCTGCCTTGCGGATCGCCACAGGCAGCAATGATCCGGAAGGATACGATATCATCGTCAATGCCACGCCGCTGGGCATGAACAGGGGTGATCCGATGCCCGTCGATGTATCACGCATTGCACCTTCGGCCTTCGTTGGTGAGGTGGTGATGAAGGCAGAAACGACAGCGTTTCTTGCTGCAGCGATGGCGCGTGGCCTTTCGGTCCAGGTCGGTCTCGACATGCTCTATGAGCAGATACCGGCGTATCTCGAATTTTTCGGGTTCCCGACGACAACGCCGGAGGCCCTTCGGGCTGTGGCGCGCATCAGCTACTGACGGGGACGGATCATGAAGACTTCGATCGCTACGGTGTGCGTCTCGGGCAATCTGAGGGAAAAGCTCGAAGCCATCGCGGCAGCAGGATTTTCCGCTGTCGAGATCTTCGAGAATGACCTGATTGCCTATCCCGGATCGCCTGCCGAGGTGAGGCGGATTTGCGGTGATCTTGGTCTGACGATCATTACCTGCCAGCCTTTCCGGGATTTCGAGGGTATGCCCGCGGAGAAACGCCAGCGGACGTTCGATCGCGCCGAGCGCAAGTTCGACCTGCTGGAGGAACTGGGCACCAATCTCCTGTTCGTCTGCTCCAGTCTCTCACCAGACGCGCAAGGCGGTATCGAGCGGCTGGCAGCCGATTTCGCGGAACTCGGCGAGCGAGCGGCCAAGCGTTCCATGCATGTGGGTTATGAAGCGCTGGCCTGGGGCCGGCACGTCCATGACTACCGTGACGCCTGGGAGATCGTGCGGCGTGCCAACCATGCCCATGTCGGGACTGTGCTCGATACCTTCCACATCCAGTCGCGTGCGCTTGACCTGTCGGCCATCCGCAACATTCCGAAGGAAAAGATTCTGCTGGTGCAGCTTGCCGACGCGCCCCGGTTGCAGATGGATTACCTCTCCTGGAGCCGCCATTGGCGCTGCCTGCCAGGCCAGGGTGATTTCGACCTTGCAGGTTTCATGGATGCACTGCAGGCCACAGGCTATGATGGGTATCTCAGCCTCGAGATTTTCAATGATCGCTTCCGGGCCGGATCGGCCCGTTCGGTGGCACTTGATGGCCATCGGTCCTTGATCTGCTTGCTGGACGAGGCATCGCGCCGCCGCAAGTCCCTGGTGCCAGGCGCCACACCCATGCCCCCGCCTGCAACTGTGCGCGGCGTGGAGTTCATCGAATTCACGGCGGATGAAGCCGACAGGGCGGGTTTCGAGAACCTGCTTGCCGCGATGGGCTTCACGCGCACAGGCAGGCATCGCTCGAAGGATGTGTCGTTGTGGCGGCAGGGCGACATCTGCATCGTCGTCAACAGCGACAAGGAGGGCTTCGCCCATTCCTACCAGATTACGCATGGCACTTCAGTCTGTGCTTTGGCCCTCAAGGTTCCCGATGCCCACGCCACCATCGTGCGGGCCACGGCGCTGCTCGATACACCGCATCAAGGAGCCATCGGCCCAGGTGAGCTTGATATCCCCGCCGTGCGCGGGCTTGGCGGCAGCCTGCTGTATTTCGTCGATGTCAGCACGGCGCTTGGCCGCTGGTCGGATGTCGACTTCGTGGCGACGGGGGAGCCGGATGCATCGGCTGGCCTGCTGACGGTCGATCACATCTCGCAGACCATGCAATACGAGGAGATGCTGACCTGGCTGCTGTTCTACACCTCGCTGCTGGATGCGCAGAAGACGCCGAGCCAGGCCGTGCTCGACCCCGGTGGGGTGGTGCAGAGCCAGGTGATCGAGAGCGGCATTGACCGCGGACCAGAGCCGGGTCTGCGGCTTGTGCTCAATGGCTCGCAGAGCAACCGCACGCTGTCCGCCCGCTTCGTCACGGATTTCTTTGGTTCGGGCGTGCAGCACATCGCGCTGGCCACGCAGGATATTCGCGCGACGGTCTCCAGCATGATCGCCAAGGGCGTGTTGCTGCTGGCGATCCCCGAGAACTATTACGACGACCTGGAAGCACGCACCGATCTTTCGATGGCCGAGATCGACGCATTGAAGGCGCTGAACATCCTCTACGACAAGGATGCGCAAGGGGCCTTCTACCAGGCCTATACCGCGACGCTTGATGGCGGCTTTTTCTTCGAGATCGTGCAGCGGGATGGCTATGCCGGCTACGGTGCAGCCAATGCAGGCATCAGGCTTTCGGCCCAGGCACGGCTGGCCCGACCGGCGGCGATGCCGAAGGCTTAGGCGTTCTCAGCCAGCGCTTTCAAGCAAAGCGGCAAGTTCCGGCGAAAGTCCTGTTGATTGGATCGGTGTGCGTGACGGGCGGGTATGTATCACGGGCTTTTGTGCGGCCGCCATCACCGCGCGCAATCCCGCCATCACCGAACAGATCACAGGGGCGCCTACGGATGGTGCGATCCTCTCGGCCAGACCGATCAGGCCGACCCCGCCCAGGATCACAGCCTTGGCCCCATCCTCGCGGATGCAATCTGAACAGGCACCTGCCAGCAGTTGGATTGCGCCATCAGGATCCCGTGCGATCATGCCACCATCGGGTGCCACCGTGCGGATCGAAGCGAGTTGGCCTAGCAGGCCACGGGCGTGCAGGCTTTCACGCAGCATCGGTTCCCATAATGCGCCACCCGTGACGATGGAGAAGCGTTGGCCCCCTGCGGACGCCTCATGGGCAGAGGCTTCGACCAGGCCGATCACCGGTACGGGAGAAGCCTCGCGGATTGCTTCAAGCCCAGGATCGCCGAAACAGGCCAGCAGCACCATGTCGGAGTCCTGACCATGGGCCGCGAAGGCGTCGATCGCCGCATGGGAAGCCACCGCGAAGGTCACGCGGCTGGCGATATAGCGCGGGCCGAACCGACCGTTGACAGCTGACAACGTCCAGTCACGGGGCAGGGTTGCCTCAGCCAGGCTGCGCACCTTGTCGGTCATGGCGGCTGTCGTGTTGGGATTGATCATCAGGAGGCGCATGTGAAAATCCACTGGATGGGCGCGGGGATCACGTCCCACCTTTTACGCCACGGATTCCTAGGGTAAGGAGGCTTCCGTCTTTCAACAAGGGATGATCCGGTCTTGTTCAGTATCGCAGGGCGCACCATTGGCCGAGAGGCCCCGCCCTTTGTCATCGCGGAAATGTCGGGCAACCACAACCAGTCGCTCGACAGGGCGCTGGCGCTTGTGGACGCAGCGGCGGAGGCGGGAGCGCACGCGCTCAAGCTCCAGACCTACACGGCTGACACCATCACCATCGATGCCAGCCAGAGCGATTTCACCATAGGTGACAAGGGCAGCCTCTGGGCCGGGCAGAATCTTTACAAGCTCTACCAGCAGGCCCACACGCCGTGGGACTGGCACAAGCCGATCTTCGACCGCGCGGCCAGCCACGGCATGGTGGCTTTCTCGACGCCTTTCGATGAAACGGCAGTGGATTTTCTCGAAAGCCTTGATGTCCCGGCCTACAAGATCGCGTCGTTCGAGAACGTGCATCTGCCGCTGATCAGGAAGGTGGCGGCCACGGGCAAGCCGCTGATCATCTCGACCGGGATGGCGTCCATCGCCGAGCTGGATGACGCGGTGCAGGCAGCGCGCGGGGCGGGATGCAAGGCGCTGGTGCTGCTGAAATGCACGAGCACCTATCCGGCCACGCCGGAAAACACCAACCTTTCCACCATTCCCCATATGCGTCAGCTCTTTGGCTGCGAGGTCGGCCTGTCGGACCACACCATGGGCGTGGGTGCGTCGGTCGCGGCAGTGGCCCTTGGGGCCAGCGTGATCGAGAAGCATTTCACCCTGCGGCGTGCCGATGGCGGTGTCGATTCTGCCTTCTCGCTGGAACCGGACGAGATGAAGGCGCTGGTGGTGGAAACCGAACGCGCCTGGGCGGCAATGGGGCAGGTGACCTATGGGCCGACCGAGGCGGAAAAAAAATCGCTGGTGTTCCGGAGGTCGCTATATGTGGTCGAGGACATGCAGGCGGGTGAGGCGCTGACGCGAGGGAACCTCAGGGCGATCCGTCCCGGACATGGCTTGCCGCCCAAGATGCTGGAGACAGTGATGGGCAAGACGGTGAAAGCGGCGGTTGCCCGTGGCACGCCGCTGTCCTGGGATCTGATTGGATGAGCGTGCGCCTCGTTCCTCGAGCTGCAGATCAAGCCGCATTCGATGCCATCGCCAGCGAGCTGATCGCAGGCATGTTGCGACCGCTTCCCTTTTCGTCAGCAGGGCGTCTTTATTATGAGGCGACGGTCGGTTTGCCGGAGACCGAGCCCTCTTTCATGATCCTGCAAAGCGGCGAACCCGCAATCATTGTTTTGTGCGATGTGGTGCAGAGGCGTCTGGGCCGCTTCGGCCAGCCTGCAACCTGGCTGGAGTTGTGGAGTGGGCAGAAGGATAAAATGGATGAGGCCCGCTCTCATGGTCTGGGCGAACTTAAACGATTGATGACGGTGCACAGTATTCTCGAAGCTGAAATCACTGGGCCGCTTCCCGTTGCGTCGGGGGACAGGCTTCTGTCGGGCTTTCTGGCGCTTGGGTTTGAGCCTGAAACCGCAGCAGTTGCGTCTGTCGATCTGATGCAACCAATTGATGTCATTGAGAAAAGCTATCGTTCACGCTTTCGGTCACACATCCGATGGGGACGCGCTAACCTATCGATTGCAACGATTTCAGGCCCCGAAGCAACAGGTGCCCTCGACCTCTACAGGCTCTTGCACGCGGATGTGGCAGGCAGGGTGACTCGTGGACCGGAGAGCTGGCGCTCGACGGGCGTGTTGTTGGAATGCAAGCAAGGCCGATTGGTGCTGGCCTCTGCCGAAGGAATACTTGTGGGAGGTCTGCTGGTGTTGGATGCCGGAGGGACGGCATACTACGCGAGCGGGGCCTATCGCCGTGAAATGTTTGCCAATCCGATTTCACACGCTCTGATGGCGGAAGCAATCGCGGCTTCCCAAATCGCCGGTCGCACTCGCTTCGATGTGGGCGATGTGCTGTTGGGCCGAAGTGCCTCCGAAAAAGAGCGCAACATTGCTCATTTCAAGCGGGGGTTTGGTGCCAATATTCGCGCTGGCATGACCTACAGGCTTTCTTCAGCGATAGAAAAACCGGCAAAGGAAAAGGAATTATGAGTGAGATCAGTTTTGCTAACTTTGGTGCGCTTGCTCGATCTGACACCCTGACCGACACCGAAGTAGCGGGGCGCTACGTTGTTCAGAAAAGTGCTGAAAAACTGATTCTCGCCGACGTCTTATCGAAGCTGGCGATCACTTCTGAGGATGATGTTCTGGACATTGGCTGTGGCGCTGGCCTGTTGCTCACGCCATTGGCATATTTCGCCCGCAGCGTCACCGGCCTCGACCACCCCGATTTGATCGATAGACTGCGGGTGCGATTCCAGGCACCCAACGTGACTTACGAGGCGGCCAACTTTTTCGATTTCGTCACGGACCGGCGGTTTAACGTGGTGATAGCCTACGGAGTGGTGAACTACATGCGCGATGAGGGGCAGCTTCAACGGTTTGTCGACAAGGCAGTGAGTCTGCTTCTGCCACAAGGGCGTCTGTTGATTGCTGATATTCCAAACCAGGATCTTAAACGGCGTTTCCTTGCCGGTAACGCAGGCCAGCGCTTTCAAGAGGATTGGAATGCACTGATGGCGAAAGCGCCGAAAACAGTATTCGATAGGATGCCCGAACTGGACCCTGACATCCTGACCTATTCCGATGATGTGGTTCTCGGAATGCTTGCTCGTGTTCGTCGTGCCGGGTATCACGCCTGTGTCTTGCCGCAGCCAGCCCAACTTCCTTTCGGCAACACACGCGAAGATGTGTTGATCAGCAAGCCCTGATGTTGGATCGCGCCTGCAAGTCATCGAGCAGAGCAGCAAACAAGTACCGAATGTTGCCCTCGCAATAGACTGGGTTTTCTTCGTGGGATACGCTGAAGATAGTGAATGGCCGCGATATTGCCATAACTCCGGCCACCGCATGTACGACATTTTCCTTGGAAGGAGGGTTGGCGAGAGCCGATCGTATCCTCTGAGGCAGGTCTGATACTGGAGTTACGCCGCCCAGCAGTTCACTGGCGAAATTTCCGCCCAGGGTAATCGCCGGTTTGCCAAGCAGGAATGCTTCTAATGTCGATGTTCCTGTCACCGATACGGTGAGCGCTGCACGTTCGATCAAGGCACGACCTGGCATATCGTACCGGATAACCTGAACGCCTGAGCTGCGCCGGATCGCATCTATAAGGCTCTTCCTGCGCAGCATGATGCAGGCCCAGTGATCCTTCACGATCAACCAATGATCGCTCGGCATGGATTGGCGCAGCAAATCGATAACGCGCAACTGATCAACCAAGTATGGTGCCGGTGTATTGATCGATGATTCCGGCGTGAAATGCAGAGGGTAATAGATGAACTTCTCAGGCAACCCTTCCAGTGCTGACAGGTCATGCCATCGGGCCGCACGGCGTGTCTTCAGCGCCCACCAACCATCACGCAGTTTCGGGAGATTGTTGAGAATAGCGGCCCGGACATGATCCCATTCAAACTGGTCGGGATGGGCAAAGAAGCGCCGAATAAAGCCGAACACCCGGCGTTTGAAGGGTTGGCGATGGCGCGACAGGGAACGGCCCCGCATCTCCTCCGTCAGTGGTGAAACCCATGCTGGTTTTTGGTGCTGTCTGAATGCTTCGACGAAAGCCTTGGCCTTTGCCAGCAACTCCGCGGTCACGGGCCGCTTCATTGGCAAGGTCTCCTGCGTATCTTGGCTCAGAAAAGATCCCCCAATCGTGCGCAGATCGGTTGGCACGCCAACAGGAATGCCAAGCTCTCGGCCAAGGGATTCCAGCATTTTCTGCTCGAAACCCTCGACATGGCAGAGCAGAATGTAGTCAGGCCTCACGCGTTCCAAAAACGCCTTGTAAAGCCGATAAATCTCGACAGCCCGCGCGGTCTGGAAGGCCGCCGTGCGGTGCTTGAAGGTTTTCTTTTCCGCCTCGATGTCGGCATGGATGCTGCCGTGATAGGCCGCCAGATCGGAAAGGTCGCTGACTGGTGGCGGGGATTTCTGCAACAAGGCTTCGAGGTTCAAGAGCCGGTCTTCAGGGACATCCTGCCGGATCAGGTTGAGGTGATGCGAGGTCGGCAGGATCACGGCAAAGGACAGATGCGGCGCTTCCCGCGCCGCCATCTGCATCAGGTGATGGTAGATCACGGCGTATTCGCCAAAGCCGTGGACGAGCACGCGCCGGGGAGGAGGGGAGGACGTCATCACGTGTTCTGCAGGCCCTTGCTCAACCCTGTTCCTTTGATCAGGGCGAGAATGCGTTTGTGGATCGTTGCATAGGCCAAGGCGATCACAACTGCAAAGACAGCGCCATGGGCCAGCAGATTCAGGAACAGCGAGGGTGCAGCTGGCAGCAGCCTCACGGCGAGCCACCCCGCCACTGCGGCGGTCGTCGCAAAAGCGCCATAGCGCAAAATCCGCAACCAATCGGGACGCACGCCAGCAGCATGAACCATGGCTGCCGTCAGCAGCATCGTTGCGGCTGAAGAGGCTGTGCCAGCCGCCGCATAGCCCGCTACGCCAAGGCTGAGGCCGAAGATGGCAATGCTGCCGAAGAGCAGCATAAAGCCCGCGCCGGCGAGGTAGAACGTCGCCACCATGCGCATTCGGTTGAGAATCTGCAGCATCCGGAACATCGGCAGCGCTATGGCTCCACTGGGGATGGCCAGTGCCTGTATCGCAAGCATCAGGGCCGTGATGTCGGTCGCCGTGCGATCAAAGCGACCCCGCTCCAGCAGGAAGGAAACAATGCCGTGCGCCTCCATGGCGAGGAAGGCGGCAGGTGGGATCGACAGCAGGACAAGGCCGATCAGCACCCTTTCGAATTTCTCGGAACGCGCGGCCTCTTCCGACAGCGGCACCATGAAGGCATCGCGGAAACCCAGCAGGGCCGAGGTCTGGCCGGTGATCAGTGACGCATAGCCGCCCGCCGCTATGGCACCTCCGGGCAGGTGCGACGCCAGGAAGCGATCCGCCAACATGCCCAGCGTCGAGAACTGGTTCGCCGCCAGGAAGCGGCTTGTCTGGCGAAGCACGCCCCAGGATGTGCCGCCGCCGCGTTCTTGCAGCCGGAACGTGAGGCCGAGACCCGGCAGCATGGACACCATGGCCGTCGCATAGCCCAGGCCGTATGCCACCGCTATGGCGTGAACACCGGGGCGCCAGGCCAGCAGGATGGCGGCAGACACCAGGGTGATGATCACTTCGGCTGCCATGAAGCGGCGAAAGCGACGCCTGGCTTTCAGCAAAGAGGCAACGGCATAGAAGGGCACCGCAATCAAAATCCATGGCACGAACCAATAGGACAGCCGTGCCATCTCTTCCCGTTCGGTTGCGGTGAGGCCTGTCAGCACAAGGATTGCCACAAGCGGCACCATCACCAGAAACACCAGGGCTGCGACGATGCCGAACGCCACGCCGATCATCAGAATACGCAAGGCAACCTGCTGGAAGCCCGCTTCATCCCGCTGTTCCAGCCGGTTGACCAATGTGGGAACGGACGCGTTTTCCATGACCGTTCCCACGGTCAGTCCGGTCACGGAGGCGATGGCAAACACCAGCAGGTAGAGGTCCATCGCCCGGTCGATGCCAAAGGCAGAGGCGATGATGAGCTGGCGCAGGAAGGCGATGAGTTGCACAGCCAATGTTCCGCTGAACACCACCGCCAGAAGGCGCAGGAAGGACGCCTCGCGTGCCATATCCTCAGCGTCCGATGATCCGGGCGGCCACCGCCCGCACCCTTGCCCGGTTGGCTCCCAGCCACGTGTAGCGCAAGGCGCGTGTCCGATGCGCGCGCAGGATGGCGGATGTGTTGATCGGTGGCGGCTCAGCCGTGCCGGGCGTGGCCGCAATGAACCAGGTGTCCCGAAGCTTGCGGCGCAGCACTGTGCGGTAGCCCGCGCGGGCGAACAGCCCTTCAAGCGAATCCACAGTCGGAATGAAGGTGTGCATGTAGGACGGCCCCGCCTGGCTGGTGTAGGCGAGATGATCCGAGATGACGATGGCGAGATGCCCGCCGGGCTTCAACAGGGAGCGAAGCCGCTCCAGATAAGCCTTCGGATCCGTGATGAAATAGATGGCATAAGCGATCTGGATCAGGTCGAACGGCGCCTCCCAGTGCTGGCTCTCGACCGGGCCGATCCGTGACCTGATGCCCAGCTCGGCGTGGATGGGCTTGACGGTTTGGTCGATGTCATTGCCTTCCGCCAGCCAGCCGTTGTCCTGGAACTGCTTGACGGTCAGGCCCAGGCCGCAGGCAATGTCGAGGAACCGGCCTTGCTCGCTCCCAGTGTGGAGACCCGAGAATATCTCCCAGGAGCGGTCCGCTCCAATCCGCGCGATCCTCCTCCGCTCGGCCCAGCTTGCCGTATCGTCAGTGGTGGTGGTCCGGTTGCTTTGCCAAATCTCCTCCAGGGTAGCGAGATCGGGCTGATACGCGGGCGAGGCGTTGCCGCAGGTCTTGCAGAGGAACCACTGATAGTCGAGCGCATGGCCGCGACGCGCCAGCACGGCATCGGCCTCGGGGTAGCGCTCGAACGGCACAGGAACCATCTGGATACCGCCGCAGATCATGCATGTCATGGCTGGTCGCTCCAGTGCCGACAGATGGGCGGTGCTCTGCCGCTTGAAGTGAGATTGATCTAGACGCTGGTCGTGCGATCAGCAAGGCGTGCGATCTTCAAGGCGTGCGATCTTCAAGGCGTGCTAGACGCGCTTGCAGTAGGTCAGGGTTTCAGCGTCTTCATTGACTGGCACATATTCTGCTTTCTCGAACAGTCGGCGTGAGCGGCTGTTGTCCGTGCGAATCACCGCCGTGACTGTTTGAATCGACGGTTGATGGGCCAGCGCCCACAACTCACCTTGCCGAAGGAGCTCGACGGACAGGCCCTGTCCCTGCGCCTGTGGCGCGAGAGCGATGGACACCGTTGCAGCGTCCGCATCATCGCAATCAAAGCGAATGGTTCCGACAGCGTTGTCGGCAATCATGCCGATCAGCAACAAGCGGTCGGGGTTGCTCAATGTGTTGTCCAGCCACGCCATGTGGGTGTCGAACGGGATCGTCGCCGTTGTCAGCGACGCAGCGCGGGTGACCGGATCGTTACGCATATCCAGGAGCCATTGGGCATCGGCAAGCGTTGCAAGCCTGAGGTGTAACGAAGGCTTTCCAGCCATGATGGCATCCGCCACACGCCCTGTTCCAAGGCCATCCACGAGCACCGTACCCCGTGTGCCCAAGCGTCGCCGGTGAGGGCCATTTGTGATGAGCGCGTCGAGTTGCTCATCAAGAGAATCGAGATCCTCCGAGGCGGATTGGTGGAGCAGTTCAAGTCCACCCAACACCTTGAGCGCGTCCGCGCCGAGCCGCTGGTTGTCGGCCAGCACCAGCGTCAGGCTGGGCAGCGCCGAGGCGCAGCGTTCCAGGGCAGCCCCTCCCGCAGCGCCGATTGCAAGGTTAGCGCTGGTACAAAGCTGTGGCATATTCGTTGTATCGATATGCAGGGTTGTCTCGGGGCGGGCGGCGCACAGCGACTGCACCTCCGCGAGATGCGGGTTGATAGCCCCTGTCACCACATCCACTGCAAGGCTGGACCAGCGTTCTGTCATGAGGCGGCGGAGGATGGCTGAGGTCAGATTCAGCGGATCACCCGCTGTCAGAAAGAGCAGCAGCTTCTGGGGGGCGTGGGATACCGCACGGTCCGGGCTTGCCTTTGCGAAGTCCGGATGGATCAGCGCGAAGGCTGGTCCCAGCATTCGTTGGCATGGATGGGGAAGGTGCCCTTCGTATCGCTCCACACCGAGATTGCTGACGTTGTGATCGAGCAGCAGGTCGCAAGTGTGCGGACGGTCGGCGAGATCGTCTATGGCCATGATCCGGTTAGCCTTGGGCCGCAGCCTTTCTTCCCAGCGTTGGTCCAAGGCGTAGTGATCAACAACAAGCCAGTCCACGGGTTGCGGCAGGGCAGAGATCGTTGCTGCAGCATCAGTCTCCCAGCCCCAGGGCAGCCATGCCGCGTGGGGAGCAGTCTCCGCAGGCACAACACTTGGCGATGGCGCGAGGTCCAGCCGCTTGAGCGAATGCCCCCGGGCCGTGATCGCGCCGTTCCAAGGTGCGGTCGACAGAGCGCAAACAAACACGCATTCCGCGCCCCTTCGCTTCAGTTCATCCGCCAGCGTCAGGCAGCGCATCAGATGGCCGGAGCCGATCTCCACGGAGGCATCGCAGCGAAACGCGATCTTCATCCGGTCAGCGCAGCTTGAACAGCGGCACCAGCGGTTCGCAGCGCAAGTACTGCTTCATGGCCCGGTTGTGGATGGCATCCGACAGAATGGGGAAGACTTCGGCATAGACCTTCAGCACGTGATCGATATCTGCGTCCTGGTGGGCGTAGTTGAGGTTATGCGTGCCGAAACTCAACACGCCGCGGGCCTGCATTTCCTGCATGAACAGCGTCTTGATCTCGAAACTGGAATAGCCGCCCGCGTCCTGCATCAGCACAAAACCCCAGGTGGGGTGACCTGCTATGGAGAGTGCGTTGCCCAGGTCATTGGCCGCGATCAGCTCTGCCGTTGCCTGCAGCATGTGCTGGCCGCGTCGGGTCAAGGTTTCCACCACCGGTTCGCGCTTCAGCTTGTCCATCGTGGCACATGCGGCCGCAAGCGACAGGGCCTCGCCGCCCATGGTGAAGGAGAAGAAGATTTCCTCCATGAGTTGCATCACGTCGGCGCGTCCTGCGACGGCCGCCAGGGGATAGCCGTTGGCGATGCCCTTGCCGAAGGTTGACAGATCGGGGAACACGCCGAACAATTCCTGCGCCCCGCCATTGGCGTAGCGGAAGCCGGTGATGGTTTCGTCGAAGACCAGAAGCGCCCCATGGGCATGGGTGAGCGCCTTCACCCCTTCGAGATAGCCCGGGTTCGGGAAGGCCACATTCATCGGCTCCATCACGACGGCGGCAAAGGCACCGGGATGCGCCTTGAACAGGGCTTCGAGTGCGTCAAGATCATTGTAGGCAAAGGCATGGGTCAGGTCGCGCACGGCCTGTGGCACGCCCCGGTTGCGCTGTGTGGAGCCGATATACCAGTCCTGCCAGCCGTGATAGCCGCAGACCGCAACATGATCGCGCCCCGTGAAGGCGCGGGCGAGGCGGACGGCACCAGAGGTCGCGTCCGAGCCATTCTTGCCGAAGCGAACCTTTTGGGCGGATGGCACCATCTCCACGATGCGTTCCGCCACTTCCATTTCCAGCCGATGGGGCAGCGAGAAGATGACACCATCCTCCAACTGCGCCTTCACCGCCGCTGTGACGTCGGGGTCATTGTAGCCCAGCGTCACCGAAGCGAGGCTGGAGATCATGTCGATGTACTCGTTGCCGTCCGCGTCCCAGACGCGGCAGCCATCGGCCCGGGTCACGAAATAGGGTGACACGCCATGGGGAAATTGGGTGCGGGATTTCGAGAAGGTCTGGCTGCCCAGCGGGATTGTGCGCTCGGCACGGGCAAGAAGCTCTTCGGATTTGGCGTAGCGCGATGACATCAGAATGCTCTTAAGCGATCCGGCCTTCGGCTGCCAGAGACTTGAGAAGCCCTTCGTTCCGCTGGATATCGCCATTGATGCCGCCAAGCTCCGGGCGTTCCTGGAGCAGGCGCAGGATATCATCCGTGCCAAAAGCTGGGTTTCCAGGATAGAGCGCCTCGTAGACCGCTGTGACAAAGGCAAGATCGCGCGGTTCGTCCACGGTCCAGCGCAAGTTGGAAAGGTCGGGCGATCCTGTAACAGCGTGAAGGCGGAAGCGCTGCGGGTTGCGGTGGATGGCAAGCGTGACGTGCTCGCGCTCGGCAGGGCTGCGCGGTTCCGAGGCGATTTGGCGCAGGACACTGCCGCGCATGATTTCTGCATCCAGCCCGTCCGGAAAGGTCGGCTGCAGGGCCGTGGAGCCATAGTCTGCATTCGCCCCACAGGTTTCACGCACCAGCCGATCGATAAGGAGCGGATCGGCCAGCGGGCAATCGCCGGTCAGCCGCACCACCCATCGCGGATCGAAGGGGGCGGCGGCGGTGACGAAGCGCTCCAGCACATCGTCCAGTGATCCCCGATGCACCGGGATGCCACTTGTTGCGACCGCTTCGGCCAGCGCATCGTCCGAAGCATCGGTGCTGGTCGCCAGCACCAGGGCGTCAAGGCGTCTCGCGCGTTTCAGGCGCTCGATCTGGCGCAGGATCATGGGCTGGCCGAGAAGCGGCAGCAGCACCTTGCCGGGCAGGCGGCTGGAGGAGGTGCGAGCCTGCAGGACTCCAAGAACTGTGATGGGCGTCTGTGTGTTCACAAGCTTACGCTTTCGGCCAGCGTCGGGGGTCCAGTGCCTCGCTGTCCTGCGCGGCGAGCGAAGGCCAGTCAAGGCTGGCCGCATCCGTTTGCGCCGCCGAAATGATCGCGTCGAGATGGGCGGTGGTGTGAACGCCCACCACGATCTTCTCGATCTCCGGGCACTCCAGACCAAAGCGAAGCGCGGCAGCCAGCGGCGGGATGCCATGGTCGGCGCACCGTGCCCACCAGCGCTCCAGATCGGGGAGGAGGCGGGCAAGATGTGCGGGGCATTGCCCAGGATGCTGCAGCAGCAGGCCTTGCAGGAACAGCGAACGGGCGTGGACGGCAATCCCGCGCCTGGCAAGCCGGGCAATTGATCCATCCCGCAGCAGGCGCTGATCCAGCACGTTCAGCGGCAGCTGGACAATGCCCGGAACAAAGCGGGCAAGGACGGCATTCAGTCCCGCGCTGTCATAGATCGACACGCCGATGCGCCGGACAAGGCCCTGGCTGCGCCAGGACTCCATGCGGTGCCAGAGGCGCTCTCCCTGCGCGCCCAGCAGATCATCGATGGTGTGAACCAGAACACTTTCGATGGCCGGGACCGCCAGTGTTTCCAGCGAGCGAAAAAACCGGGCCTCGATACGAGCAACGTCCGCTGGACTGGAATCCTCTGGGCCAAACGGCTGCGTTTTGGTGATGATCCTGAAGGATTGAGCGGCTACGACCTTCCCCAATGCATCCTCTGCGTCGCCGTAAGCCGCCGCCGTGTCGAGCGTGTCGATGCCGGCGGACTTGGCCTTGGCGAGGATCGCGCGGAGCTCCGATTCAGGAACACGCCCGCCGCCATGGGTGACGCCATAGGCCAAGCCGAACTGAACCGTGCCAAGAGCGAGTTTGCCAACAGCGAGTTTGCCCTTTGCCTGCCGGGATGCGGCGGAGGTCATGCCTTGCCGTTGCCGCGCAGCGAATGCTTGAGCACGGCGACAACCTCGTCCTGCTGCTGGTCCGTGAGGGTGGCATAGAGCGGCAGGGACAGCGCTTCGCTGTAATAAGCCTCGGCCTCGGGGAACTGACCAGGATGGAAGCCCATTTTGCGGTAGTAGGGCTGGAGATGGACAGGGATGTAATGCACGTTCACGCCGATGCCACCCTTTCGCATGGCCTCGAAAACCTCCCGGCGGCTGTGCGGGATCGCATCGAGTCGCAGCCGGATCGGGTAGAGATGCAGGGCTGAATGGCTGTCGGGATGCTGCCAGGGCGTGACGACCGGAAGGTTGGCAAGAAGTTCATCATAGCGTTGGGCGAGCCGGTGACGCTCGGCGATGAAGGGCTGGAGCCGCCTCATCTGGCTGACACCCAGGGCGGCCTGGATATCCGTCATGCGGTAGTTCAGGCCCAGCGTGATCTGCTGGTAGTACCACGGGCCTTCGCTCTCCCATTCCATCCGCGCCGGGTCGCGTGTCATGCCATGCGAGCGCAGCTCCGTGAGGCGCGTGGCCAATTCCTGGTCGCGCGTTGTGCAGATGCCGCCTTCCGCCGTGGTGACGATCTTCACCGGATGAAACGAGAACACGCAGATATCGCTGAAGCGGCAATCCCCGACCATGCCCTTGCGATAGGTCGCGCCGATGGCGTGGGAGGCGTCCTCGATGATGCGGAAGCCATAGCGCAGGGAGAGGGTATGGATCGGCTCCATTTCGCAGGACTGCCCACCGAAATGCACAGGCATGACGATCTTCGGCAGGCAGCCCGACTTTTCAGCCTGTTCGAGCTTGGCTGAAAGGGCCGAGACGCTCATGCAGTAGGTGCGTTGGTCGGTATCGACGAAATCGACCGTGGCTCCGCAGTAGAGCGCCGCATTGGACGACGCGAGGAAGGTGTTGGGAGCCGTCCACAACACGTCGCCCGGTCCCAGATCGAGCGCCAGACATGCGATGTGCAAGGCTGCCGTGGCGCTGCTCACGGCCACCGCGAATGGGGCATGGGTGGCTTCCATGATGGCTTGCTCGAAAGCCGCGATTGCTGGTCCTTGCGTCAGGAAATCCGACTTCAGCACGGCGACAACCGCGTCGATGTCCTCCTGGCTGATGTCCTGACGACCGTAGGGGATCATGCGCGCGCTATCAGTTCTCGAATTTCGGGCACGGAGAGGAAATGGCTGTTGGTACCAGAGCTGTACTCGAATTCCGGATGCACGTTCTCGCCGTCTTCACCCAATCCGTTCCGATGATAGTCCGGATGGGTGTAAAACGTGATCGAGGGCTGGATGACGTAGTGGTCCTTGAAGGCCAGCGTCAGATGCGCATCATCCAGAGGGCACATCACCTCGTGCAGCTTTTCTCCTGGACGGATACCGATGGTGCGATGCTCCATGTTCGGTGCGACAGCCTCCGCCAGGTCGGTGATGCGCGCCGAGGGAATCTTTGGCACGAAAATCTCGCCACCATGCATACGCTGGAATGCCTTCAGCACGAAATCGACGCCGTCATCCAGTGTTATCCAGAACCGGGTCATGCGGGGGTCCGTGATGGGAAGGTCTTTCGCTCCCTCCTGCACGAGCTTGCGGAAATAGGGCACTACGGAGCCGCGTGATCCCACGACGTTGCCGTAGCGCACGACGCTGAAACGGGTCTTGCGCGTGCCGACCATGTTGTTGGCCGCGACAAACAGCTTGTCCGATGCCAGTTTGGACGCGCCGTAGAGATTGACAGGGTTCGCCGCCTTGTCGGTGGACAGGGCGATGACTTTCTCGACACCGGCCTCGATTGCGGCATTGATGACATTCTGCCCGCCATAGACATTGGTCTTGATGCATTCGAAGGGATTGTACTCGGCAATCGGTACATGCTTCAGGGCCGCCGCGTGGACGACGAAATCGACGCCTTGGAAGGCTTGCACAAGGCGGCGCTCGTCCCGGACATCTCCAATGAGGAAGCGGACCGAATCCTGCGTGAAAACCTGCGCCATCTCGTACTGCTTGAGTTCGTCGCGCGACAGCACGATGATCTTGCGCGGAGTATAGCGCTCGAAAATCTGGCGGATGAAGACGCGGCCGAAGGAGCCGGTTCCCCCCGTGACGAGAATGACCTTGTTGTTGAACATGAGCCTGCTTTGACGTGAACGACCTGACTGACAAGGCCGCCGGACTGCCGCGATAACTGCCGCTCATTGAAGCCTTGAGGCCTGATAGTCAATGCGGGCGAGCAGAGCTTGGCCTTCGCAAATTCTGTTCATAGACCCGATAGGTGGTGTGAGTCCGAGGCCACTTCCTTGGCACAAACAAAAAACCCCGGCGTCGCCACCGGGGTTTTGTTTCAGAAGCGTTGACCGATCAGATCAGGCCAGCAGCCTTTGCACGGACCATGAAGTTGTCCATGTTGAACTCGGCAACCTGCCACCAGAGGAACTGGTCGCCGCGGAACGCCATGTGGTTGTCATGCACTTTCTTGAACTGCGCGTTGGCAGCGGATGTTTCGGTGTAAAGCTCCTGCGAAGCCTTGAAGCAGGCCTGCATGACTTCTGGCGAGAACGGACGCAGCTGCGCGCCACCGGCAACAAGACGCTTGAGGGCGGCGGGGTTGCGGGCGTCGTACTTGGCCTGCATGTCGTTGTGAGCGAGATGCGCTGCCGAATGAAGAGCCGCCTGGTAGGACTTGGGCAGGCTGTTCCACTTGTCACTGTTGATAAAGAAGTGGAGCATGGCCCCGCCTTCCCACCAGCCGGGATAATAATAGAATGGCGCAACCTTGTTGAAGCCGAGCTTCTCGTCATCGTAGGGGCCAACCCACTCGGCACCATCAATGGTGCCCTTTTCGAGCGCCGGATAGATGTCGCCACCAGCAATCTGCTGGGGAACGGCACAGAGCTTCTGGAGCACGCGGCCGGCAAAGCCGCCGATGCGCATCTTGAGGCCCTTCATGTCGTCGACTGTCTTGATCTCCTTGCGGAACCAGCCGCCCATCTGGCAACCCGTGTTGCCGCCGATGAGAGCGTGGATCTTCTGGGTGGCGTAGAACTCGTTCATGAGCTTCTCGCCATCGCCATACATCCACCACGCCGTCTGCTGGCGGGCGTTGAGGCCGAAGGGAACGGCGGTACCGAAGGCATAGGTTGGATCCTTGCCGACGTAATAATAGGACGCGGTATGACCGATCTCGACCGTGCCGTTGGTGATGGCATCCGCAACCTGCAGGCCGGGGACGATTTCGCCTGCTGCGAAGACCTGCAGCTTGAACTTGCCGTCGGTGATGTCGGACACGGCCTTGGCCATGACTTCCGAAGCTCCGAAGATGGTGTCGAGCGACTTCGGGAAGCTCGATGTCAGGCGCCAGTTGATCTCGGGAGAGGACTGGGCGATCGCTGGCATTGCGATCGTGGTGGCGGCGGCGCCTACTGTGGCTGCCGTCAAGAATTGGCGACGCTTCATGCGTTTTCCTCCAGAACGGGAAACCGCATCGTGCAAGCTCCCCAAGCCTCCTCGGCCTGAGCGCTTAACTACGGTATCCGTCGCTTTTGGCAAGTGCCGATGACGTGAAAACACGCAGACACGGGGGCAATTTATTCAAGAATGGTGTTAACTGCATCAAATTTGAGCATGTGTTCAGGACAAGGAGCCTGCGTTGCCCCCTCGCGCCTGATGGCGGCTTCGGATATGGTTTTGCCGAAACAATCAGGGAGTACGCTGTAATGGCAAAAGTCGCATTTCTCGGCCTTGGTGTCATGGGGTATCCCATGGCACGCCATCTCGCGTCCAAGGGCCATGAGGTGACGGTGTATAACCGCACCTTTGCCAAGGCCGAGGCCTGGGTTGCACAGCATGGTGGCAAGGCCGTCAGGACGCCAGCCGAGGCCGCGAAAGGCCAGGAGATCGTCTTTGCCTGCGTGGGCAACGATGACGACTTGCGGTCCGTGACACTTGGTGCGGATGGGGCGTTCGCGGGCATGGGGTCGGGCGCGATCTTCGTGGATCACACCACGGCATCTGCCAATGTGGCGCGTGAATTGTACGCTGCTGCGAAAACCAAAGGCGTTGGATTCATCGATGCCCCGGTCTCCGGCGGACAAGCGGGTGCCGAGAATGGCGTGCTCACCGTGATGTGCGGAGGCGATGCTGATGTCTTTGCCAGGGCGGAACCCGTCATCATGAGTTTCGCCCGTGCCTGCCGCCTGCTGGGTGCGTCTGGTGCCGGTCAGATCGCCAAGATGATGAACCAGATCTGCATCGCAGGCCTCGTGCAAGGCTTGTCCGAAGCCGTGCATTTTGGCAAGCGGGCAGGCATGGACATCGATGCAGTGCTCGACGTCATCTCAAAGGGGGCCGCCGGTTCCTGGCAGATGGAGAACCGCGGCAAGACAATGAACCAGATGAAATTCGATTTCGGTTTCGCGGTGGACTGGATGCGCAAGGATCTGGGCATCTGCCTCGATGAGGCCCGCAGCAATGGTGCGAATCTGCCCGTTACCGCGCTGGTCGATCAGTTCTATTCCGAAGTGCAGAAAATGGGCGGCAAGCGCTGGGATACTTCCAGCCTGGTGGCACGCCTGGAGAAGTGATGACTCCCGGGGCAAGCCCCGTCTTGACCGATGCTGCCTGGCTCGATGGATCGTTGATCAGGGCGGATCGTTGATCAGGGATTGCGGTTTTTATCGAGAGCTGTGCTGACCCGCTCCCGCAATGCGGGCAGCAATTCAGTCTCGAACCACGGATGGCGCTTCAGCCAGCCGCTGTTGCGCCAGGAGGGATGTGGCAGCGGGATGATGCAGGGCAGTGCGTTCGACATACCAATCTCCCGCCAGGCCATGACTGTTTCGGTGAGACCCTGGCCTTTCCATTCCGGCAGGTGCCAGTCCCTCGCGTATTGGCCAATCACCAGGATCAACCTGAGGTCGGGCAGGGCATTTAGGAATGGCGCGCGCCAGCGCGGCGCGCATTCCTTGCGCGGTGGCAGGTCGCCGCCCTTGGCGTCAAGGCCAGGGAAGCAGTGGCCCATCGGTACGATGGCAACGCGGTTGGCATCGTAGAAACGAGCATCGTCCAAGCCTGTCCAAAGCCGCAATCTGTCGCCTGAGGGATCGGTGAAGGGTTTGCCGCTGGCATGAACACGGGTGCCAGGTGCCTGCCCCGCGATCAGGATGCGGGCAGTTTGCGCGATCTGGATGACCGGGCGCGGTTCATGCGGCAAGGCCGCTCCGAAATGCGGCGCATCGCGGCAGATGCGGCAGGCCCTGAGGTCAGCGACGAGCGTGTCGAGCGTCGGGTTCACGGGGCGTGATCTTCCTTGATGTCACGGGATCGCAGGTCCATGGCTTGCCATTGTCGGTATGGCCATGCGGGTTTCCTGCTTGGTGAATTGCGATGATCTCGCGGCGCCCCTTGTCGACCAGGCTGGCGCGGATGCCGCTGTCGCCAAGGCGCTGGAAACGCCAGCAGAACTCACCCTTGGCGCGGCCCTTGGCGTAGTAATAGCAGACTTCGTTGCTGCGGATATCCCAGCAGGCATTGTCGTTGGGTTCGCGGTTGTTGTGGCCCAGTGCCCTGCCGTCTGCGGCGTGATATTCGCTGTAGGGCTCGCCATTGTCATAGCGCCCCGTGATGGTATTGCCCGTGATCAGGCCGCGCAGTTCACTCGCGGCCACCCAGTTCTGTTCACCTCTTGCCTGTTCACCTCTTGCCACACCTGACAGCATGGTGACCGACAACAGCAGTCCAACCATTACAGGCAGGATCAGAGCGTTCATCGCGCGGCATGTCTTTGGGCGTTGCCTGGTCTTGGCGTCCAGATGCGCGAGGACAGCGGTTCGCATGACCAGGGCTTGCCGTTGTCCGCAAAATCATAGGGGTTTCCGGCCTGCCATATGCCGGTGGCCTCGATGCCGCTGTCGCGCGATCGCAGGCGGTATCCTGTTTCGGAAACCTTGCGGAACGACCAGCAATAGGTGCCGCGTGCCGCGCCTCCGGCGTAGTAGTAGCAGACCGCATCATCCTTGATGTCCCAACAGGCCTGTTCATTGGGTTCGCGGTTGTTGTGGCCGTAGACCTGTCCGGTTGGTGCGTGCCATTCACTGTAGGGCATACCGGTATCGTGACGCCCGGTGATGGTGTGCCCGGAGACCAGAGCGCGCAGGTCAGCCTCCTGCAAGACGCGCCTGTCGTCGGTGGCAAACGCCGGATTGCACAAGGCTGCCGCTACCAGGAAGAGGAGTGCGAGACATCGCATCAGGCTGAGGCGCTTGGTCTGGCCGAGACGGTGGCGTGCCAGCGTTTGACATGGGTGCAGTCGTCAGGGATCAACAGTTTGGGCAATCTCATGAAATCCACCGCGATCTGCGCCGTAATATCGGCGATGGTGTAGGTGTCACCCGTGACGAATGTGTGGCGGGCGAGCTGGGCATCGAGCAGACGCAGATGGTCGGCCGTCTTGTCGCGGTTGGCTGCCGCCCATGCCTCAACCTGTGGCACCTCGTGTCCCGCCATGCCGGGATGGCCATGGCGGAAGGCTGCGGCGACACTGTTGAGCAGGCCAAGTTCGAGCCTGCGGTTCCACATCTCGACGACAGCCTTGCCGACAGGGCCTGAGCCGAACAATGGCGGATCGGGATGGAGTTCCTCGAAATAACGGCAGATTGCGACGGATTCGGAGATCGTGGTGCCGTCATCCAGTTCCAGGACGGGGATTGCCTGGCTTGGATTGAGTGCGGCGAAGGCTTCGGTCTTGTGCTGGTTCTGCGCCAGATCGACCGGCTCGAGGTGGGGCAGGGCGATGCCCTTTTCGGCCAGGAACACCCTGACGCGCCGTGGGTTCGGAAAGCGGCCGCCATCATAGAGCTTCATGAATCGTCTCCCGTTGGCCAAGCATAGTCCCGCAGCCCGTTGCTTGTCACTTCGGTTGCCGAAAGCGGAGCCTGATAAGAAGAAGGGCGGGATTTCTCCCGCCCTTCCCGCTGTCACTATTGGATCTTGATGGGCGGCGGGTCAAATCCCGGCAGGCCAGGCAATCCACCACCACTGCCCGGAGGTGCGAGGCCGGGGATGGTGATGCTCTTGAATGCATCGTCGATCTGCTGCTGGTTCAGTTGGATCGTCGTGTTCTTGTAGACCATGACCATCTGCGGGAAGATGATGACCAGGGCCACCATGATGCACTGGATCACCACATAGGGGATCGCGCCCCAATAGATTTCCGCTGTGGTGACGGGGGCCATCTTCAGGCCCGTGACCTTGTCGGTGTATTCCTCCGTCGGCGCGACCGAGCGCAGATAGAAGAGTGCGAAGCCGAAGGGCGGGTGCATGAAGCTTGTCTGCATGTTCACGCCAAGGATGACGCCGAACCAGATCAGGTCGATGCCCAGTTTCTCTGCCGGAGAGGCCAGAAGCGGAATGATGATGAAGGCCAGCTCGAAGAAGTCGAGGAAGAAGGCCAGCAGGAACACCATCACGTTGACGACGATGAGGAAGCCTGTCGCGCCGCCTGGCAGTGAGACCAGGAGATGCTCGACCCACAGGTGACCGTTGACACCGTAGAAGGTGAGCGAGAACACCCGGGCACCAACCAGGATGAACAGCACGAAAGCTGACAGCTTGGCTGTGGAATCCACTGCCTGCCGCGTCAGTTCAAAGGTCAGGCGACCCTTTGCCAGCGCGATCAGGATGGCACCGGCCGCACCCATCGCGCCGCCCTCGGTCGGGGTGGCGATGCCGAGGAAGATCGTGCCAAGCACCAGGAAGATGAGGCCGAGAGGAGGCATCAGCACCAAGATCGTTTCCTGGCTGAGCAGCGACATCTGCCCAAGCTTCATGGCCTTGTTCAGATAGGCAATGGCGTAGACCACGAGGAAGCCGATGGAGGCGGCTATGATGTTCTCGTTGCCCTTGGCAACCTTGCCCGGCAGGTAATAGTGCGAGACCGTATACGAGATCGCCACAGCGAGCACGACCAGCACAACAAGCGATCCCACGCCTGAACCCAGGGTGCGCGCTTCCTTGGGCAACGCTGGCACATAGTTTGGCTTGACCATCGAGACGATGAAGATGAACAGAGCGTAGAGGCAGGCCAGCACGATGCCTGGGATGAAGGCACCCTCGTACATGTCACCGACCGACTTGCCGAGCTGGTCGGCCATGACGATCAGTACCAGCGATGGCGGGATGATCTGTGCCAACGTGCCGGAGGCCGCGATAACGCCTGATGCGACGCGCCGATCATAGCCATAGCGCAGCATGATGGGCAGGGAAATCAGGCCCATTGAGATCACGGAGGCCGCGACCACACCCGTCGTGGCGGCCAGCAGCGCGCCAACGAAGACGACGGCATAAGCCACGCCGCCGCGAATGGGTCCGAAAAGTTGTCCGATGGTGTCGAGCAGGTCTTCCGCCATGCCGGAGCGCTCGAGGATCAGGCCCATGAAGGTGAAGAACGGAATCGCCAGCAGCGTGTCGTTGTTCATGACGCCGTAGATGCGTTCAGGCATCGCCTGCAGCAAAGACCAGGAGAGGTTGATGTTGCCGCCCGACAGCGGTGCCAGCTCAACGCCGATCACGAAGAACACCATGCCAAGGGCCGCGAGCGAGAACGCCACGGGATATCCCAGCAGCAGAAAAATCACGAGGAAGAAGAACATGATCGGAGCCATGTTCTGGGCGATGAAAGCGGTCATGGTGGGTTACCCGTCAGAACTCGTGTGGTGTGAATGCGCGAAAGCAGGCCGCGTCGTGTCAATTCAATGGGGTCCGGATTTCGATCCATGCGGATCCGGGATCAGTCCCTGCATGAAGGCAAGTCGCTTGATCAGCTCCGAAATGGCCTGTGCAAAAAGCATGGTGAAGCCGACCGGGATCATGAGCTTTGCCGGCCACTGGATCAAACCACCCGCGTTGGTCGACATCTCGCCGATGCGGAAAGACGCCCAGAAGAACGGGAAACCGTAATAGATCATCAGCAGGCAGAGCGGGATGAGGAAGAAAATATGTCCGATCAGTTCGATCGTGTTGCGATAGCGCTGACTCATCTTCGAGCTTACGATGTCGATGCGGATATGTTCGTTCTTGAGGAATGTGTAGGCCGCACAGCCCAGGAAGACCGCGCCGAAAAGGTACCATTGCGCTTCAAGCCATGCGTTCGAGCTGACATTGAAGACCTTGCGAATGATGGCATTGACTGTTGAAACAATCACCGCGAGCAGGATGAGCCAGGCAAGCGCCCGCCCAACCTTTTCGTTGAATGTGTCAATGGCTCGGCTCAGCCCCAGAAATCCCTGCATCGTCACTCCCCGACCTCAGACTTTTGTTGCACGAGGTCATTCAACAGATTTAGCCTGGACGCAACAGGGATTCTTAATCAAGAGCAGCAGTAGCCAGCTGTCTGGCTTATGGGTACCATTCCAAAAATGCATAGGTCATGGCTGGTGATCGGACCTTGTGGTTTGGTGTGATGTCACACTTTCCCGATACAGCGTGTAAAGGCCACTGCCGACGATCAGGCCGATGCCAAGCCATTGTGCAGGGCCTGGGATGTCGCCGAACACCAGAAAGCCCGCGATTACCGCCCATACGATCAGCGTGTAGCGGAAGGGCGACACCGCAGACACTTCGACGTCGCGGAATGCGATGATGATAGCGATGTTCCCCAGCAGCACCATGACAGCGGCAGCTGCAAGGCAGGTCAGCGCCAGCGGGCTGACTGGTATCCACGGTGAAACCAGCGAGATCGCACCTCCAGTCACGGTCACCGCCACAATGCTCGATGTCGCCACAAGCATGGTCGGGATATCCGCGGGCAACTTGCGGGTGATCACGTCGCGCATTGCGACACTGCACGTCGACAGGAAAGCCAGGATCGCCGCCGCCTGAAAGCCACTCCCGCCGGGTTTGACCACCAGAAGCATCCCCAGGAAGCCGACCAGGACGGCGGTCCAGCGCCGCCAGCGCACTTGCTCCTTCAGCACCAGCGCGGCGATCACCGTGATCATCAGGGGAGAGAGCAGCAGGATCGCGGTGATGTCCGCGATGGCGAGTGTCGCAAGCGCCCCGATGAAGGTGTAGGCGATGAACACCTCGATGCCACAGCGCAGCAGTACCATCGGATTTTTTACGCCCTCAAGCCGCCGGTGTTCGCCCCGGGCGATCAGTGCCGCACAGATCAGGCCCGAAGCGAAGAGGCCGCGGATAAACAGGATCTGGTGGGTGGGCAGGCTGACAGCTGCGAGCTTCACCAGCGTGTCATTGACCACGAACAGCGCCATGGCGGCGCACATCGCAAGAATTCCTGTGAGGTTGCCGCTGGACTTCATGCGTTTGGAGCTGGGGAGCGCATCATGGGTCAATCCGTGAAATCGTCTGCTGGTCTATCGCTCGACACTGTGCCCCGACAACGGGTTATTAACCATGGCTGGTTAATGCTTGGTCAGAAAATAAACAGACGGTTAACGGCTGAATTTTGATGCGACTTCTGAAGACTTTCTGGCCTCTCCAGCCAGACGTGAACAATGCTGATGCCCGGATCGACCCTGGGGTTGGCAAGTTGGATGGTGCGCCGGTATCTTTGGCCACGGCCTTGGGCACACAGTCGTCGGCAAGCGCCGTCATGGTCACGCTGGACATGGTCGAAGGTGACCTTCTCAGTGCTGTCCGCGAAGTGAATGGCATGGCAATCGAGGCCAGCGATTTTGCCTCGCAAGCAGGCGACGCCCTGATGGATATTCGCCACAGGACGGGCGAAGCCAGCCAAGCAGCCGTCAAGATCGCTTCGGAAGTCACGGAGATTGCCGAAGCTGCGGATGAATTCTCTGCCACGTCCGCTGAAATCGCGCGCATCGTCGCGGAATCGACCACCGGTGCGGACAGGGCCAGCGCCAGCGCTGCCGCCATGCAGGAAACCTTCAATGCCCTCTCGAATGCCGCGACCGAGATCGACACCATCCTCACGGTCATTTCCGGCATTGCCCGGCAGACCAACCTTCTGGCCCTGAATGCGACGATCGAAGCCGCGCGGGCGGGAGAAGCGGGACGCGGTTTTGCCGTCGTCGCCAATGAGGTCAAGGGCCTGTCATCGGCCAGCGAAAAGGCGGCAAGCGATATTCGCCAGCGCATCGAACTCCTCCAGAAGCTGGTTGCGGACTCCACGGCAGAGGCCACGCGTGTCGCACGAGAGGTCAGCAGCCTGAAGCCTCTGTTCCTGGCTGCGGCCTCCGCGACCGGCCAGCAAAGGAGTGCTGCGGGTGAACTGGCGAACCAAATCAACCAGACCGCCCGGTTTGCCTCGGACGTGAAGACGACGATGACAGCCATTGATGCTGCCGCCGTCCAGGCGGCGAGCCGGAGCCAGGCGGCGCATGATGGCGCGGCCAGGGTGGCCGACAGCATCTCCCATCTGGGCCGTCGCTTCGTGACGGTGATCCGCCAGACGGAAATCGGCAATCGACGCCGCAGCGGACGCCTTCCAGTCGAGCGCCCTGTGCGGGCAGTGACGCTGAATGGCATTGTGGATGTCACGTCGATCGATCTCAGCCTGGGCGGCCTTCTGCTGGCTGATCCCAAAAGCGCACTGCCTGAGAAGGGCGGGCATATGGAGCTGAAATTTGGAGACCTTCCCGCTGTGCAGGCCCGTGTTGTCGCCAGGAGCGCAATTGGCGTGCATTGCAGCTTTCATGCTCCCTCGACCGCATTCGAGGAGCGTTGCGTCGCTCTGTTCCACGCGCTTGAACAGGAGGCGCTGCCCCTGATCGAGCGGTCGCAGGCTGCCGCCAGGTCCATCAGCGCTGTTTTTGAAGCGGCGCTGTCATCCCGTGAACTGACAGAACAGGCACTGTTCGACGTCACCTATCTCCCTGTCGCCGGTTCCAATCCGCAGCAATTCACAACGGCCCTGCTGCCCAGTTTGGAGCGTTGGCTGACCCCGCTGCAAGAAGAGCTGAAGGCCAGTGATCCATCCATTGTCTTTTGCTGCACGGTCGATCGCAATGGCTACCTGCCCGTTCATAATCTGGAATATTCCATGCCGCAGCGCCCGAATGATCCGGTCTGGAGCACCGCGCATTGCCGCAACCGCCGCATCTTCGATGACCGGGCGGGCCTGACCTGCGCCCGCTCCACGCAGCCCTACATGATCCATGCCTATCGCCGGGATATGGGGGGCGGAAAGATCGTGGTGCTGAAGGAATATGTCGCGCCGATCACCGTTCGCGGTCGCCACTGGGGCGGTTTTCGTGCGGCCTACCAGATCTGACCGTCAGGCGGCAAAGCGCTGGATCGACAGTGGCGTGAGATCGAACGCTGTCTCACCCCGTATGGCAAGATCGGCCGCGACCTCGCCCAACACGCTACAGAACTTGTAGCCATGGCCCGAGCACGGTGACAGCACCACGACCTGCGGGCTGTCCGGCAGTCTGTCCACCACGAAATGTTCGTCGGGCGTCACGGTATACATGCAGCCCTTGATCGTCAGGGGATCGCCCGCCGCATCGGGAATGTATCGGCGCAGACAATCACGGATGGCCGCCACCTGCTTCGGGCTTGGCGTGCGATCCCGGTCATTGGGATCTATGGGCTCACGGGCAAAATGTGGCCCGCCCAGCTTGAAGCCGGGATGTTCCCAGAGGGGAAAACCATAGAAATTGCCTTCTTCGACGGTGAGTATGAAAACGGGGAAATTGTCAGGCTGGAACTGTTCGGGGTGCTTGACGCCGAACCAGCCAATGGCCTGCTTGACGATGTGCTCTGTCTTGCCCAGCACCGGCACGAGTTCCGGCATCCAGGCGCCTGAGGACAGCACGAGACTGCCGGCGGTGTAGGTCTCGCGTTCGGTTGTCACTTCCACGCCCCCATGGGCTGTCGCTTTCCAGGACAGCACAGGTTCGTTGAAGCGCAGTTCTGCCCCGTGTTTCATTGCCAGTCCGGCATGGGCATAGATCGCGCGCTCCGAGGCGATGAAGCCGCCATCGGGCTGCCAGTTGGCAATGTGGCCCTCGGGCAGGCGAAACTGCGGGTAGCGCCTGGCAAGGTCAGCGTGGGACAGCAGTTCATGGGGAAGGTCGTGTTCGATGCAGGATTTCAACGAGCTTTCGGCGAAGCCTGCGCCTTCTGGCGCGATATCGAGCGAACCCGTCTTGAAGAAGAGCTGCATCCCAGCCTCCGCGCCGGTCTCATGCCACAGCTGGGATGCTCGCTTGAGGAGCGGCACATATTGCGTCCCCTCGAAATAAGCGATGCGGATGATGCGCGTCATGCCGTGGGACGACCCCATGGCATGGCCCAGATCGAAGCGCTCCAGGCCAAGCACGCGCTGTCCACGCTTCGCCAGATGGTAACATGCGGAGGAACCCATGCCGCCAATGCCTGCGACGATGGTGTCATAGTGGGCCATGGTTTACCTGTTCGCCTCGGTTCATTCGTTGAACATGTCGCGCAGCACAGCCAATGCCATCATGCGCGTGTCATCCGCCGCAGAGCCCAGCTTTCGCACCAAGCGCCGCTTGTCGACGGAGCGCAGGTGATCCAGAACGATCAGGCCATGCTTGCCATCAAAGTCTATTGGCACACGGAAACCTGCCGGGCGGCTCCCTGTGGTCATGGGTGCGACGATCACCGTATTCAGGTGGTCGTTGATCACTCCTGGAGACAATACGATTGCCGGTCGGGTTTTCTGGATTTCACTGCCGACCGTCGGATCAAATCGCACCAGCCAGATCTCGCCTTGTCTCACCATACCAGCGGTTCATCCGCTTCATTCGGAAATTCAAGCCACGTTGTGTCCATGACCTCTTCGGCTGCGATCCGCTTGGCATCCTCCGCCCAGCCTTCCCGCAGGTTTTTGCGGATTGGCTCAATCAGCACCTTGCCGTTCTCGGCTCGCATTTCGACGGCGTCGCCTGCAGCAACTTTGAGTTCAGCCAGAATGGCCTTCGGAATTATGACGCCCGAAGAATTGCCCATTTTCCGGATGGATGTGAGCATATTGACGTCTGCTTTCCATTTTAGTTGCCACTATGTTGTAACGTTGAAGGGGCGATCAGGCAAGCCGGGTCAGCTGTTGTCCCCGTCGAACACGCGGCCCAAGCCGCCGAGCACCGAGCCTTCCTCGGCACCGCCCGCAGCATTGGCAAGGATGCGACCGGCAAGGCGAGAGAAAGGCAGGGACTGCAGCCAGACATGGCCAGGTCCGGTGAGTTGCGCGAAGAAGACACCCTCGCCGCCGAAGATCATGGATTTCACGCCGCCCGCGCGGATCACGTCAAAGTCGATGCCCGCAGTGTAGGCCACAACGCAGCCCGTATCGACATGCAACACTTCTCCCGGCTGAAGCTGGCGCTCAAGGATGGAGCCTCCAGCATGACAGAACACCCAGCCATCGCCATCCAGCTTCTGCATGATGAAGCCCTCACCGCCGAACAGGCCGGTCATGATCTTCTTCTGGAAGGCGATGCCGATTGAAACACCCTTGGCACCCACCAGAAAACTGTCCTTCTGGCAGATTAGCGTACCGCCCAGTTCCGACAGCCGCAGGGGAATGATCTTGCCGGGATAGGGCGCTGCAAACCCTACCCTCGCCTTGCCTGCGCCCTGATGGGTGAACTGGGTGGTGAACAGGCTCTCGCCGGTCAGCAGCCGTTTGCCAGCCCCCATCAACTTGCCCATGATTCCGCCTTGCTGCGAGGCCAGCGAGCCATCCCCGAAGATGGTCTCCATGGTGACGTGGGCATCCTTGAACATCATCGAGCCGGCCTCGGCGATGGCGCTTTCGCCCGGATCCAGCTCGATCTCGATGAATTGCATTTCCGATCCCTTGATCTCGAAATCGATGTCGTCCGCCAAGCTGGGGTCGGCCTTGTAACCATAGGATGGCTGGCTGGCGGGCGTGCCCCAGGGGGAGCCAAACGGGGCACCGCCGACGCCGCCGAGAAATCCACCACCTTGTGCCGGATCGGAGGGAGGTTGTCCGCCAGCTCCAGGTGTCCCGCCCTTGAACCACGACATGGGTGTCTTCTCCTGTTATCCGCTCGTGCCGCAAGATATGGCGCGTCCTGGTGGTGTGCAATGCCCGGACGGACTGCACTTTCCTGTTATGGGTTCACGGACTAGTCCTCCCCCACGAGCCAATCGACGCGCCAACTGGTCCTGCGGCCCTGTGCCATCGACTTGGCCATGAACGGGAGCATGGCGGCGGCTTCGTCCTTGAGTTTCCAAGGCGGGTTGACGATGACCATGCCTGTGCCGTTGAGCTTGGTGTCATCCCCTTGTGCATCCACCAGCAATTCCAGCCGCAACGTCTTGGGTATGGCCATGTCCTTGAGCGTGCGGTGAAATCGGTCTGGCTCGCGCCAGCCCTTGATCGGATACCAGAAAGCGAACATGCCGGTGGCCCAGCGCAGATGCGCGGCCGCCAGCGCGTCAGTCATTCGCCCGAACTCGCCCGCCTCCTCGAATGGCGGATCGACCAGCACAACCCCCCGTCGTTCAAGCGGAGGCAGCCAGGCCCGCATCGCCGCCCAGCCATCGATGGCCGAGACGAGTGTGCGACGGTCATGCTGAAAGCGGCGGTCCAGTTCGCGGCTGTCCTCACGGTGCAGTTCGGCAAGCGAGAGACGGTCTGTCGGGCGCAGCAGGTTGGCGGCTAGCATGGGCGAGCCGGGGTAATGCAGTCCTTCCAGCGCATTATAGGCCTTCAGGGTTGCCAGATAGGGCTGGAACAGTGCTTGCAGCTGAGGGTTGCGTGGTGCGGCCAGAAAGCGCACGACGCCTTCCGCAGCCTCCCCGGTTCGCCGCGCTTCCTCCGAGGTCAGGTCGTAGAGGCCGATGCCTGCATGGGTGTCCATGTAGCGGAATGGCGTCTCCTTCGCGGTGAGGTGAACGAGAATGCGGGCCAGCAGCGCATGTTTGAAGACATCCGCGAAGTTTCCGGCGTGGTAAGCGTGGCGATAGTTCATAAGCGGCGCATTCCATCACATTTTAAGCATCGGATTGGCAAAATCGCAGTGTCTGGC